>JAVKSL010000004.1:0-79038 GCA_039583695.1 Acidimicrobiales bacterium
TCCCGAGGAGTTCGAGGAAGCCTGGAACAACCGAAGGGCCGCATAGTCATGTGTCCGGCTGACGGGGGGAACCCCACATTGGTGCTCGCCGCCGGGAGGTGAGCGTCAGCTATTAGCAGCGTGTCCGGGTCCGGGTCGAGCTCGGGCCGGGCGCCGTACGATATCCACTCCCGCGCAAACAGCGCCCGCACCGCGGTTTCGTCGGGCGGCGGCCCCAGACCCGTCATATCTCCGCCTCGAGCTCGAGGAGGGCCAGCACCAGGGCGCCGTGCGCGGCGTCCAAATCCCCCTCGTAGATCTTCAGCCAGCCGGCCCACAGCGCGGCGCAACCTTGGACCCGCGGGCGGTGGCGGAGGTTGCGCCGCGCTGTGGGACTCACGGCCGCCGTATCGTCGTGGAGCAGGCTCGGCACCGTCAGGAATGACCTGGCAGGTGTTCCATTTGGCCCACCTGAGCAGGCGCCTTCGCCGCTCACCGGGCTCGGCGTCCGGGCGTCGGCGCGACGCGGTGGCCGGCGATGTAGGCATCCAGGTCTTCGGGCTTGTAACGGACCAGGCGCCCCACCCGGATGGCCGCTACCTCGCGGCGCCCCCACAACTCGCGCAAATGCCGTGGCGATGTGGACAGGTACTCCGCGGCCTCGCGCTCGGTCAACAGAGCGGCGCCGACGGGCGCCAAATGATCAGCGTGTGTGTTCATATGGCCCACCCTATACGACCCGTGTCAGGCCGGGACACGTTTGCCGTTATGTCTTTCCTGACACCTAGCCCCTAACAGCAGGTCAGACGGCATGCCGTCTCCCACTCGGCGCCAGGTAGTCTCACCCCATGCCGTCAAGCGACGTTAGTTCACCTCCCAGCACTCCCCAGCTACGGGTCAGCCACGCGCTCGGGCCTGCGCACGAGCGCCTGCGAGACGGGCGCTGGGCGCCGCCTGCGTGGGAGGTCCACGCCAGCATCGGCGGCGTGACCGTGCGGCTCAGCGTCAGCGTCGAGCGCGGCCTGCCTGTGGTGGTCGAGTGCGCCCTACGGCGGGTCCCCGGCGGCCCGCCGGTGAGCACCGCAGCGCTGCGGAGCGTGCCGGTGGCGCGCCTGCTCGATCAGAGCACCGCCACCGTGGCGCTCGAGGCGGTCGGTGACGCGAGCTTCGAGCCCCCGCTCTCGTCCGAGGTCGTGGCGCGCCGTGCTCCCCGCTCACGTCCGGGCGAGCGCGGCGAGCTGCTCGAGCGCGTCGCTGCGACCTACCGCCAGGCCGTGTCCGCCGGTGACCGGGCGCCCCGGCAAGCGGTGTCCGCCGAGCTGGGTTACTCGCCGGCCTACGTGGCCCAGCTCCTCGTCGAAGCCCGCCGGAAGGGCGTGCTGGAGCCCGCGCCCGGTGGTCGGGCACCCAGGCCATGAGGCGCCGTGCGCGCTGCGTGCGCGAAGCGTGCGCGAACGTGCGCGAACGGGATGGCATTAGCCGGTACTCACCGTCACCCAGCGTACGGCGTTTCCGCAGGTCAGGGCACCGGGGGCGGCTTAGGCGCAGGTGGACGAAACGGCCCGGATCAGCCTTCCAAGCTGGTCACGCGGGTTCGATTCCCGTCGCCCGCTCCATTGGTCTGTGCAGCTCAGGCCCCCTTTCGGAGGGCGTGTCGTCGCGTCGGACGTACTCCATCCCGACTTTGCCTGCACGGCAAGCTGGACGCCGGGCCTCAACCCGGAGGCGGCTTCGCCGTAAGGGCGCACAGACGGCGTCCAACGCCGGACTGCCTGTGATCGCAGTCGATCCGGCCTACACCACCAGATGGGGTGCCCAGCACCGGCTGGCACCCCTCAACAGCCAGCTCTCGACCGACGTGTCAGGCCACCACGCGGCGGCCCTGACCATCGGCACACGAGGGCTGGACCAGCGAGCACGGCGACGGGTCAGGTGTGACGTCATCCGACTACGCACACGGCAGCAGGCTCCTTCACTTCAACTTCAAGAACCTGACCGAGGCAGTACATAGACTCGCGACCATGACCTTGCGACGGCTGTTGGTGGGCATCGGGGTGGCTGGAGCCGGGCTGGGGCTCGCCGAGCTGGTCCAGCTGCGCCGTGCTCATCAGGATCGGCCCCTTCCCTACCGCCCGGGGGACTGGCCGCCAGTGCCGGCGGTGGGGAGCTCACCAGTCGAGAGTGGGCAGGACGGTGCGGCTCACTGAGGCCAACTGTCCTCAGACGCTGACCGTGTGCACGGCGGAGATGCCCCAAAGGTCAGGAATGATCAGATGCGGTCGGCGGCGATCAGCAGATAATGAAAGCTGCCCTCGCGGTATGCCCTGAGGAACGAGTCCTCAATTCCGGTTGCCACCGGGGACTTCGCCCGCAGCTCCCAATACGGAATCGTTTGGGGCGACAGGTCGATGACGTTGATGGGAACAAGGTCGTTGGCCGCCATAGCCTTGAAGTACTCACTCCTCGGGTGTATGTTGCAGATATAGTGCGCATCGATCTGACTCACCGCCTTCGAGGGACCGCCGGTGATGTCATTGTAACAGCCTGTGATGCAAACATAGCGGCCGCCGCGCTTGAGCAGTCGGTTGAACTCGGTGAAGAGCTGGAAGAGGTCCACGTACATGGTGGTCTCGTTGGTCCAGAGCGCCCTGCGCGACGCGGTGTTGAATCCCGTGTCGAGCATGTTGGCGAAGTGGAACCTCACCCGCTCGGCTACGCCGCGCTGGCGGGCCTGGTCGTTGGCGAATCCAACCTGGTATTCCGATATCGTCACCCCGTCGACCTTGCAGCCGAAGCGCTGGTAGGCCATGAAGCTGGTGCTGCCCCGGCCCGAGCCCGCGTCGAGCAGCAGGTCGTCGGGGCTGATGGCGCCAAGGTGATCAAGGAGCAGGTCCGCCTGCGCCGTCTCCAGCCGGTGCAGCTCTTTGATGATCCTGTCGTCTCGGGTATCGACCACGCCGCCGAGCACGGATGAGTCGTAGTCACCTATCCCGTAGTGATGGTGATACAGGCCGTCGACGTCACCGAGCAGAAGGTTGACGCTGTCCTGTTGGTTCTCATTCCAGTAAGCTGCCACAGACGCCTGAAAGGCGTTGCGCAGGACATTGGTATCGGTGGTGTCAGCCACACTCATCTGGAGCTCCTCACTTTCTGTGGTTGGGATGGTGCCGAACCAGCACTTGGTAGCCCGCTCAGGTATCGGCGCCGCTGTAACGGGCACTGCCGCTGTGCCACTCCCGACTGCCGCCAAGCCACGCCCACAGGCCTGCCAGAAAGCGGCGCAGGGCTGGGGAGCCGACCAGGCTGAGGGCAGCAGCCTCCGCCTCGAACGTGTGCATCAGCTCGTCATGGATCTCGACGCTGCGCTCGATCGCTTCTTGCAGGGAGCATCGCTCCTCCGCCGCGATGAGCCTGGGCAGGTTTGTATCGGTGGGATCCTCCTTCGCCATCGAGTACAGGTCGTTAACGAGAACGCTGGCAGAGCCGGCAATCGTGAACACACGGCGCACATGTGGCTCGGCAAACTCGAAGAAGGGAAGCTCATAGCCTCCCACCGCATCGATCAACACCATGCAGGGCAAGAAGCTGTTCTCGTGCCGGTGCAACAGGTACTCCCAGACCGTCGGGGTCCGCCCGGATGCCCGCCAGCCCGCCTCCTGGTTATAGGCCACGAACATGACGGCCAGCTCTCGACGGAGCCGGGTGACCTGCGTCCATGTGGCGTGGTGGGCGAGGTTATCGAGGCTGGAGCGCAGGGCCCTCAGGACGGGATCACCCTTAACAGCCTCCTCGAACTCGAGGTCGTAACGCCGCGTAAGCTGGACCGGGTCCACCACCGCGTTGGCGATCGCCAGACGTTCGCCGAGCAGCTGCGGGTCGGCTCCGGCCTCCTCGTCATCGACGTAGTGGTCGTCCACGGCCCACTCAGCAAGGGCACACTTCGCCGCTGCGAGCAGGCGGTCTGGGTCATCTGTGTCGGGGTGGGCGAGCATGATGAGGCGACCGAATCCTGCAGCACGGACCCGGTCGAGTTGTCCGGCGTAGATCCCGACCTGCCCGGCCCACTCAACCAGCCGGTCGTTTACCTCGTCACCGAGGGCCGGATCATCCCGGACCGCGGGCGGGCAGTATAGTTCCGGGACTGCTGAGTCGGCGGACCGCTTGGTCGGAACCCGGGCCGCTGACGTGCCAAGCCCGGTCGGACCGCTCGGCACGAAGCCAACCTTGCAACCGTTGGCCACAGCTGTCGCGGTGTTAGCGGTCAATGGCATGATCCGCAGCGCCGAGGTGCCCAGCCCGGTCGGACCAAGCGGTACGAAGCCCACCTCGACACGGTCGGCTGTGTCGTCGGTGGCGCTCAATGGCATTGGCGCCGCCTCCGACGTGCCCAGCCCGGCCGGACTAACGGTCAAGCCAGCCGCCGCGGCCGCAGGGAACTGGGCTGTGCGACCGAGCTCTTGCTCGGATAAAAGACTACGCAAATCTCTTGGTGCGGAAGCTTGCAAATTAGAAAGCATGGCCGCCACAAGGTCGGCCAGGCTATGGGTGGCGGGAGGCGCAGACACGCGGGAGAGCAGGGACACCGTTTCTCCTCTCTGTTCTTGCCTGGTGGGTTACAGACCAGTCGCTAGCGTATCCCCCGCCTAGATGTGCCGAGCGATCATCGACCAGGCCGTGAGGGATGCGGATCATCCAGAACCCTCGATCACCGCATCGCACTCCCGCTGCCCTGGGCGTACCGCATCGCCTACGAGCGCAAGCCATAGAATATAGGTTTTGCTCCACATCCACGATACCCGCTCCTCAACGTATCGTATCAGACCTCCCGCCACCACCCTAAGGCTCGGCTAGATCATCCGCAATAGATCAAACGGATATGTGACCTCATCCTTTAGGCGCAGCCGGTCGTGCCAGATGGCATTTTGTTGTACGTGCGGATGATTGATAGAGCGAACCTCTTACCCGGATTTGCTCATCTGTGTGAGGCCAGAGAGATCAGTAATGTGCATCGCTTGTGATTATACCAATACGCCGGAGCGCCGAAGGCCGATCTGTAGGTGTTCTCTCCTCACACTGACACGATACCCAATGCGAACAGGACCCCTGTTAGGAGGACCAGCACCCCCAGGGCCCTCTCTCGCCAATGGATCGCTGGACGCGGTCCGTCGCGTCCAAATTGCGCAAGAGTGGTAAGGATTGCTCCTGGCACTGACACGAGCACGAAGGAGTCTCGAATGATCTGCTGGCTGCTGTGGAACAGCGATAGCACGAAGGCCCCCAACAAGGCTCCCACAACAAGGAGAAGGACAAGCAAGGTCAGGCCTCTCGGCAGGACTCGGAAGAGCGATGGCGAGTTGGGCAGCATATTCTTATAGACATGCAACAACCCGGGCACCAAGAACAGGGCTCCCCCGACGTAGAGCTGCCAACATAGGCCCACATAGGCAACGGAGACGAACAAGAGGATAGCCAGCCCAAGTAGCGCAGCTCCAAAGTGCTGGAGGACGCCCGATTCTGGTAGTGCGACACGCTGAGCTTCATCCAGACGCATCGGGTACTGGTGCGCCGCAATCGTCTCGATCAGCATCCGCGCTACCAGGGCTGCGAGCACGATCAGAGCTGCCGGGCCCGCCTGCTTGGCTATTGGCAACGTCATGCCAGCCAGACCAGGTAATCCATTGATGATCTCTTCGACCGCTCAGGCGCCGACAAGCGATGCTATGACGATGTCGGTCACTCGCTCGAAGTGCTCTTCGAAGGTCGCCGTTGCGGTCCGTCGCAGGGGCCTCGCGGTACCCGCCACGAGGGGCGCTACGAACCACAGCGCGGGAAGGCCCAGCAGGATCCGCGCTGCAGCGACTGATGCCAACCCACCAAGGATGATCACACCCGCTACATAGACGATCACTGCCGCGAAGCCTGCCAGGGCATCGAATGTACCGATGGCGGCAATAGCCATGGTGAGCCAGAACGTGGGCGGAAGGACCTTGCCACTCACATTGTGAACGGCAAGCACCCCCAAGACCAAGCCGACGAGCGGCAGTACCGCCGCGAACGAGCCGAACATTGCTCGCAGGTAGCCTCCATCGTCCAGAACTTTGGCAAGGACCGGTGAGATGCCTGCCAACCGGGCCGGGAGGGTCAGGCTGAGTCGGTCAGTCAGGGGCGTGGGGGGCTGGCGCCATGTCCATGAGCGATCTCCGCGCCGAGAGAGCGACTCTCTCCCGCGGTCGCCGGCCAGCAAGGTCATCCTATTCCCCCTGTCTTGCCCGTGGTAACGCCCGATCTGCCCCCGAGGCCGTAGAGGAGGGTGAAGCCGGCTACCTCCAGGCTCACCACCCGACCGGGGTGCGTATTGGGGGCCGGGCGCCGCTTTGGCGGATGAGCGATTGGAGCTGGTCGCGGCGCGGGCGGAGCCGCAACCACAGCTACACGGGGCCTGACCTTGGGGGGAACAGCCCGAACCACAGGTGCCGGCGCCGCCACAGGTGCGGGTCTGAGCACGGGGGTAGGGCCAACTGCGACTATGGGCGCCGCGGGCTTGGTATGCAGGTCCACCTCAGCCGCCACGCTCACCGTGGACGACCCCGACAGGATGGATAGTAGGGTGACGCTGGTCACGGTGGCTTGTTGGCGCTGGTCGCCACCCCGCAGCGCGCCACCCTCGGTGACGCTGAAAGAGATCGTGCAGGACGACGGCACCACCCCAGCCAGGGGCACAAATGCGAAAGGCGCTTGAGGAACGAATAAATAGATCCCGGTCGGCCCCGGACCCGTGACGCGGAACGAAGTGCCAGGACAGGCGGACCCGCTGCCGATCCCGGAGGGCGAGACAGAGATGCCAGCAGGTAAGGCCGCGCATCCACTCGAAGGCACTGGCGTCTCAGCTGGGGTTTGGGAGGCGGATCGAGAGAAACAGCTTGGGTCGAATGCGATCCTAGTGACACTGGTTGGCAACAGCGACGACGACGCAATGGTCAGGCTCTCGGGCACAACCGCGCCCACCTTCGCATCCGCGGGGATAGCCAATTCAACGCTCATGGCAGGCCCCAGGATCGGACCCAGGATCGGACCCAGGATCGGTAGCACCTGTCCATACGCCGACCCCGACATAATGAACAGCACACCGATCAGGACGGGTCCCAATATTGCCAACAGAGCGAACGGCATTCGTGCGGCGACAGCGCTCTGTGCGTGACGGCTCACCCGCATCTTTTGCGCTCGCCGTGGTGGCCGGCCCCGACCTCCCCGGTGCGCCAAGCGTTGCAGGTCGCTCATATCTGCTTCCTATCTCCGTGAGTTATAACCAAGCAGTGGCATTCGAGGTATAATGTCCCGGCGAGCGCAGGGGGCCGCGCTCGCCGGCACATCCCTATACCTCTCAGTCGCTGTGGTGGCCGACCTCGACCTCTTCGAGCACGCCGCACGCGTCGGGCACGAGGATCGCCACGGAGTAGTAGGCGCTAACCAGGTAGGAGATGATCGCCTTCTCGTTGATTCCCATGAACCGCACCGACAGAGAGGGCTCCACCTCGTCGGGGATGCCCGCCTGGTGCAAACCTACCACACCCTGGTCACTCTCACCGGTGCGCATGGCGATGATGGAGCTGGTGCGGTGCTTGGGATCGACGGGGATCTTACCACAGGGAAGGACGGGAACGCCTCGCCAAGCTGGCACCATATGTCCACCCAGATCGACGCTGGCCGGATACAGGCCCCGGCGGTTGCACTCTCGCCCAAAGGCGGCGATGGTGCGCGGATGCGCCAGGAGGAACTGGGTCTTGCGCCTCATCGACAACAGCTCGTCCAAGTCGTCGGGAGTGGGGGGGCCGCTGCGGGTGTGGATGCGTTGCTTGAGATCGGCACTGTGAAGCAGTCCGAACTTGCGGTTGTTGACCATCTCGTGCTCTTGGCGTTCCCGCAGGGCCTCGATGGTCAGTCGCAGCTGCTGCTGGGTCTGGTTCATCGGGTCGTTGTAAAGATCGGCGATCCGGGTATGCACCCGAAGGATCGTCTGGGCGACGCTGAGGTCATACTCGCGCGGTGACTGCTCGTAGTCGGCGAAGGTCCCGGGCAGGTCGGTCTCACCCTCGTGACCCGAAGCAACCTCGATGTCGGCCTCGCCGTGGCGGTTCTGGGCTTGCTCGGGGATGGCCTGGAACGCTTCGATATGCTCTCGTAGAGCCACCGAGCGCTCGAGCAGTTGGGCGAACAATTGTCTCGGAAGGGTCAGGACCGTGCACCCGGTCACGGCCTTCACCGAGTGCTCCCAAGTGGCGGCAGCCTCCAGCAACACGTGAGCGCCGAAGTGACCGCCGCCACGAAGGCTACCCAGCACGACCGGGTGGCCGTACTTTCCGGTTCCCACCAAATTGGCCTTGCCATGCGCGATGAGGAATACCCGATCCGCCAGCTCGCCCTCCTCCACAATCATCTCGCCCGCCTCGAACTCTGCCTGCACTGCTCCCTCCGCGAGGGCAGACAACACGCCAGTGTCGCTAAACCCGCGCAACAGGGGCAGCTCGGCCAGGGTCTGGGGGATGACTGCCACGTCGTCTCCCTCGTTGGTGAAGCCAACCTGGCCTGCGCCCACCGAGTAGCTCAACCGGCGGTTCACCCGGTAGGTGCCACCCGAGACCTGGACCCAGGGCAGGACCTTGAGCAACCAGCGCGAGGAGATGCCCTGCATCTGGGGGACGGTCTTGGTCGTGGTCGCCAGATTGCGCGCCCCTTGCCTACCCAGGCTCATGGGACCCTCGTCACCAGCCAGATCCACGTCCACCCCAAGCTCACTCATATCTGTCTCCTATCTCGGGATCTACTACCGGACAATGTTGTGCTCACCGACCGGACGCCAAGCCTGAGCCCACGGCGCCAACCAGCTCTGCCAGACGAGATGCAGACGTGCCCAGCCCGCTGGGCCGGCCGAGCACGTGGCCGGGCGACAGGTAGTACCCCAGCTCCGCCTCGTCGTAGCGGCGGCACGTCCTATGCCACTCCAGGATGCCGGCCATCCAACGCGCCAGAACAGGTCGTTGCGCAGGTGCACCGCGTCGGCGAAGGTGTCTTTGAGGACGCGCATCGGACGCGTCGACACGACGCTGTCAGGCATCTCGACGAGCACCGCGTGCTCCACCAAGTCCGCCGACCAGGCAGCGCCCCCCACCTTGCGGCGCATCTCGATGTACTCGATGGGGTTGGGGACCCGGGCGTCGCTGATGTTCTGCAGCTCCCAGGTCGACTCCTCCAGCAGGGACTTGGTGCTCTGGAAGAAGCGCCGGCGCCACTGCGCCGACTTGGTCGGCACTGTACGTGCCCACAGGTCAGCCAAGCCGCGCTCCACCGGATTGGTGGGCTCAGGTAGCCTGGCGGTCGCCTGCAGGGGCATGAAGGCAGGCAGGCGGTCGAGGTAGGTCTTGGCTCCGGCCACGTCCTGCCCCCGCTTGTAGAGCGCGAGGAAGTGGTCGTCGAAATAAAACACCCAGACGTACCAGTCGGTGACCAGGTCCAGCTCGTGAACCAGACAATCGGGATGGGTGTACGCGCACAGCAGGGGATAATCGTGGGCGTCGAACTCCGCCTCATCCCAGACCTCCGGGGCCGCCGCCTCAGGCCCCGGATCCAAGATACCCATCGCACGCGCCCATGTCTTGGTATGGGCACGTGCAACCTCGAGGTGGGGGTTCAACCGTGCAGGCCAAGGCACATAAAACGCAGGAAGCTGGTATGGCTGATCAGCTACCAAATCGTCCTGCACTTCCTTCTATTTAAGGAATCGGCCAGGACATTTTATTTACCACGCCCACCAATACCAAAATAGGGACATCTTTTTCCCTCCTCGAATTGCTCAGCTCGGGATTAGTTCAATCCATTATGAGCGCTGATGGCGGAGTTGTCTATTGGTCGATAGGATGAAATCAGCACCCAAAGAGTCGAAGATCTACATCCGTTCGAACTAGCGTCGGCGCACCGCCTGATGTAGGCTGGCGCGATGGCAGTTCAGCGTGGACAGTCTTTGCACACTGGCCAGGCCGGGTTGGCCTGGACAGACGCCTCGATTGCGGTTGGGATCTTCGCCTGGGCGGCAGCATCACTGGTAGAGGCGCCCCACCTCGACGGTGCGACCGGGCACCCCCTCGCTCTGGGTCTGGCGCTCGCCGCCGTCCAGACGCTTCCCCTGGCGTTCCGGCGGCGCGCTCCGCTGGTGGTCCTGAGCGTGGTGTTCACGGGGGGCGTGATCTATGGCCTGATGCTGTTCACTCCCAGCGCCGTCGACCTCGCGGAGCTGGTGGGCCTTTACACGGTGGGTGCCCACCGCCGAGCCAGGGCGGCGACGCTTGGGCTCATGACAGGGGTGGGCTTCCTCGTCTTGCTATCCGTCCTCAGGACGCGGTGGTTGAGTTTCGGCGAGGTGGTCATCGTCAGCTTCCTGTTCGTTGGCGTCACCGTTGCCGGCATGTACCAACAGCGACGGCGGGCACGCGGGGCAGAGCGGGCCGCCGAGCTGGTTCGGACCCGGATGGCCCAGGTCTGCGCTGAGGAGCGTCTGACCATCGCCCGGGAGCTTCACGACGCCGTTGGGCACTCCCAGACCGTGGTCCTCTTTCACGCCGGGGTGGCCAGGATGACCTTCGACACCGACCCGGATCGGGCTCGTCGTGCCCTGGGAGTCGTGGAGGAGCGCAGCCGTGCCACCCTCGAGGAGATGCAGGTCCTGGTCGACTCGCTTCGCAGCTCAGGGGGGCGCCAGCCCCTTCCCACCTTGGCCGACGTCGACGCCCTCGCCAGCGCAACTTCCGAGGTGGGTCTGGATGTGACCCTCACCAGGGACGGCGCCACACGCCAGCTTCCCGCTGCGGTCGAGGTGCCGGCTTATCGCATAGTCCAAGAAGCGCTGACCAACGTCGTGCGCCACGCCAACGCGCACCAGGTGAACGTGACCCTGCGCTATGGGAAGGCCGACCTGGGCATCGAGGTCCGCGACGACGGAGCAGGCCCGCAGCGACCACCCATGACGCCCCTTGCCTTGGGCGGAGGCAGCGGCGGGAAGGGCCTCGTGGGCATGCGCGAGCGCGCACTTCGCCTTCAGGGCAAGCTCGACGCCGGGCCTCAACCCGGAGGCGGCTTTGCCGTCAGGGCCTCGCTCAGGCTTCCCGGAGTCCGGGCGGAAGCACAAGAGACCCCGGCTTGACCACAACCATCGTGGTGGTCGAGGACGAGCCCCTCCTACGGGCGGGCCTGCGCGAGCTGCTCGGTGCAGTGGACGACCTCAGGGTGGTGGGTGATGCGAAGAACGGCCACGAAGCCCTCGACGTGCTTGCCGCGACCCACCCGGATGTGGCGCTGGTCGACATCGTGATGCCGGTTCTCGACGGGATCGAGCTGACCCGCCGCATCACCAGCGAGGAGGGTGGTCCTCGCGTGCTGCTTCTCACCACCTTCGGCTCCGAGGAGCACCTGATCGAGGGGTTGCGCGCCGGGGCCAGCGGCTTCTTGTTGAAGTCCGCCTCCCCCGAGCAGGTCATCGATGCAGTGCGCACGGTTGCTGCGGGAGACTCAGTGGTAGCCCCCTCGATGACGCGCTCCCTCATAGAACGAGCGGTAGTCGCTTACTGGCCCAAGAAGGAGTTGCCGCCGCTCAGTCCGAGGGAGCTGGACGTCCTTGGGCTAATGGCTCGAGGGCGCTCGGACAAGGCAATCGCGCGGGCGCTAGATGTCGCTATACCGACGGTCAAGTCGCACGTCCACCGGGTCCTCTCCAAGCTGGGCGTCGACAGCCGGACTCAGGCAGCGCTGGTCGCCCGGGACGCCGGCTTGCTCAAGGAGCCTTGACCACGCCGTCTGCCGACCTCCAACGCCTAGGCTTGACCCATGATCCTGCCACGCCTGCTGGTGGGTATAGGTGAGGCGGCAACGGGGCTGGGGCTCGCCAAGCCTATCCAGCGTGCTCATCAGGATCGGGCCCCTGCCCTTGCGCCCAGGGAATTGGCCACCAGTGCCTGCGGCGGGGAACTCGGCGATCACGACTGGGCACGGGACGGCTAGCTGCCTGAGGCCAATTTTCCTCAGACGCTGACCGTGTGAACGGCAGAGATGCCGGGCTCGGCCGCGATGCGGTCCCTTACCTGCTCGCTCACCGAGCTGTCGGTGGTCAGGATCATGAGGGCGGTGCTGCCGTCCGAGGAGGGATCCACCGCCATGTTGGCGATGTTGATACCAGCTTGGCCGAGGGCTGTGCCCACCAAACCGACCCGTCCCGGGCGGTCGTCGTAGACCACGATCAGCATGTGATCCGCAGGCCGGACCTCGACCATGTGGTCGTCGACCATCACAATTCGGGCCTCTGCGGCCAGACCAGCCAGTGTCCCCGCCACCGAGTGGCCGCCGCCGCGCAGGGTCACCTGGTTCACGTAGTGGCGGGTGGTTGTGGTGGTGGTCTCCCGCACCTCGAGACCGCGCTCGGCTGCCAGCTGGGGGGCGTTCACATAGCTGACCGGTTCCTCCGTTCCCGCGCCGAAGAGGCCCTTGAGCACTGCCAGAGTCAGGATGCGGGTGTCGACGCTCGCCAGGCCGCCCTGGTACTCGATGCCCAGTGAGTTGGGCAGACCGCCACAGACCGACGCGAGGAACCTCCCCAGCTGCTCGGCCAGAGGAAGGAACGGGCGCACGGTCTCGGAGGCCTCCGCTGCTGCCACGTTGACAGCGAAGGGCACGAACTCCCCCGCCAGAGCCAGGTTCACCTGCTCGGCAATGGTGACACCCGCCTTGTCCTGGGCCTCCACGGTACTGGCGCCGAGGTGCGGAGTGACCACCACCGAGTCCAGCTCGAAGAGGGGGGACATGGTGGTCGGCTCGGCGGCGAACACGTCGAGCCCGGCCCCTTGGATCACGCCGGAGTGGATGGCTTGGGCGAGGGCCGCCTCGTCCACGATCCCCCCCCTGGCAGTGTTGATGATCCGCAGGTTCGGCCGAGCTTTGGCCAGAAGCTCAGCGCCGATCAGTCCGGTCGTCTCCTTGGTCTTGGGCAGATGGATGGTGACGAAATCCGCCTGGGTAATCAGGTCTTCCAGGCCCATCAGCTCGACCCCCAGCTGTCTCGCCCGCTCAGAGGAGACGTAGGGATCGAAGGCGATGAGGCGCAGGCCAAAGGCCGCGGCGCGATGCGCCACCAAGGCGCCGACCCGACCCAGGCCGACGACGCCCAGGGTCTTGCCGTGAAGCTCCACGCCATCCCAGCGGGAGCGCTCCCAGCGACCGGCGACGAGTGCTGCGTGGGCCTGGGGCAGGTTTCGGGCCTGGGCGAGCAAGAGCGCCATGGCGTGCTCCGCGGCCGAGAGGACGTTGGACTCCGGTGCGTTCACCACCATGACCCCTCGGCGGGTGGCCGCTGGCACGTCCACGTTGTCCAGGCCGATCCCCGCTCGACCCACGACTACGAGATCTTGGCCAGCCTCCAGCACGTCCTCGGTGACCTTGGTTGCCGAGCGGATCACCAGGGCGGCCGCGCCCACCACAGCCGACCGTAGCTCTTCGGGGGTGAGGTCCAAGCGCACATCCACCACGTGACCTACTGCGGCCATGGCCGCTAGACCCTGCTCGGCGAGCTTTTCGGTAACCAGGATTCGGGACATGCCTTCGATCCTACGGGGCCGCTCAGGAAGGTTGGCCGTGGTTGGCCCTGGCGCCGTTAGCTGGTCGGCTCACGCCGGAGCAACGTCGGTATTGACGAACGCGTCGTCCAACCCCACCGGGTGCCTAACCTTTTCATAGCATCGCCACACCGCTCGGATCAGGTTGATCGGGTGGAATATGCCTCCGCCAGCGCGCTTCCAGGCCCCTAGGTCAGACCCAACGCAGCGGCGCAAGCCGGCCACTGACCCCATCCGCTCCGGGCTTGCAGCTTCTCGGCAGCCTGGTTCTGGGTGGCGGGCGAGGCGTTGCTGGGAAGGCCCGAATAGCCGAGACTCGACCAGGTGGAGGGTGAGAACTGGTAGGCGCCGTAATATCCGTTGCCCGTGTTCGTGCTGTAGTCACCGCCCGACTCGCACTGAGCCAGGGCTCGGAAATCGAGGCTCGGCGTTGTGTTGGAGACCGGTGGTGGCGATGCGGCAAGGGACGCCAAGCCGCTTTGGGTGGGCAGGCCTTGGGGGGCAGGGGTCCCGGGTGGAGCCTGATCCGCTACCACCTGGGCCGCCAGCTGCTTCACCTGAGCCAAGGTGGCTGACTCGGCGTCAAGCGTCGCTCGGAGGCTTTGGTCCTCCGAAGCCAGGCTGGCGGCGGCTGCGCGCGCCCTGCTCAGCTGCACCGTCAGGATCGCCGTCTGGTTCCGATAGTTGACCTCCGCAGCTTTGTACCGAGCAAGCCCGTCTGTGACCTGGCCGGTCGTGGCCTCGAGGTAGGTTTGCCCCACCTCGTAGCTGCTGGGATTGCTGGTCAGAGTGTCCAGGAACTGGCTCGGTTGTGCACCGATCTGAACGAACGCACTCACTGCATCTTGTTGCAGCGCCATCTTGAACGTGCTGACCTCCTGGCTGGCGATCAGCACTGATGCCTTGGCTGCCGCGGTCTTCACCTTTAAAGCGCTGACTGTGGACAGCGCTGCCTGGTAAGCCACGTCCACTTGGTGCACTTGCACAGATTGTGCGCTGATCTGCGCAGCCAGGGAAGCGGCCCTGCCGCTGGCAGACGAAGTTGCCCACGCCGGGGTGACCGGCACAACCGCCAGCTGAGCGATGCCGACCAGCACCAGCCCGGCGACCAGCCACCCGCGGCGCCCAGAGATCCCCCTAGCAAGGTGCACGACACCGCCATGATAGCCTGGATTGCTGGCAAGCCCTAATTGAGGTGGCGCGGGCGCTCAAGCAGACGTCGCAGCGAAGGTCAGGTTGAAAGGGGATGGACCCACCGACGGCATTTGCACCGGAGTTCCGTCGAGGCTCACCTGGATGTGAGTTGCGTAGCCAACACGAAGCCAGAGCGACCCAGAGGCGCTGAAGGTATGAGTAGCTCCTGCTTGCAAGATGCCCTCATAGACGGTCTGGGCACTGGTCGCGCTCGGCTTGGCCTCGACCCAGCAAGGGCCAGTGGCTGAGACCGCCAGCGTGAAGCTCGAGGACGGTATCGAGTAGGTCGCACCCCCAGAGTTGGAGAACACCGGGGTCAGGGTGGTCGGCAAGGAGCTGGTCGCGGGGGAGGTCGCGTTATTGGAACCGCCCAGTCTGTTGGTGGCCTGGTGCTTGTGGTGCTGGGCGACGCCATCACTGAGCGCCAGGGCAGTGGCTGCGCCAGCCACTGCCAAGGCCAACAAGGTAACCGCTGCGCCAGCCCCGGCCTTGGTCCGTAACCGACCTCTGGCGCCGGGCGACCACGGTCGGCGGGGCGGACCGGTTGGGCGGGGTGGGCGGGCGCCCAACGGCGGTCGGCGGGACGGACCGGTTGGGCGGGGCGGGCGGGCCCCCAACGGCGGTCGGCGGGACGATGGTCGAGGTATCGGGGGCTCCGCCCCCGCCCACCAGTGGGCAAGACGCTCATACGACGGCGGTCGGCTGGATGCACCCGCTGGCCGGGCGAGGCGCGCCTCTCCCCGCCACAAATCGACTCGACTGGGCAGTGGAGCGGCGGGAGGTGGCAGCGGAGCGGCGGGAACCTCAAACCCCTTCGCCAGCTCCTCCTCGTGGGGAAGAGGCTCGGACACCGGGCCAAGCCACGCGATCCCGGTGTCATCACCAGCGCTCTTGGGCTCGATCAAAGGAAGTGGAACCGCCGCTACCGCTGGCGGTTGGCGCGGCGCTGGCTCCTGTTCGGCCGGCACGGTGCGCACCGTTGAGGGAGCGGTTGGCGCTCCCAGCCGGAGATCGACGTCCGGAGGTAACGGCTCCGGCGCCGGGAGACCGTCCTTGCTGCGCTCGGCTAGCGCTGCGAGCACCGCCATCGCCGTTTCGTGACTGCTGACCGAGCGATTCTCGCGCTTCCAGGGTTTCCTGGCGACGAGCGAGGGCACGCCAATGACCACCACCACGATGGCGATGATGATCACGACGCTACCCATCTATCCTGCCCCTCCCCTCGGAAGCCTCGCTGGAGTGGTACCCATTCAAGTCAATTTTCGATCGGATGTGACATCGCCCAGCTAAAGCAGGACCTGTGAGCCTTCAGGTCCGCAACCCCAGCCGGGGCCGTACCGCCGCCACGATCTCGGCCCGACGGGGGTTCGATCGGTCCCTGGCCGACACCGCCGGATCGACGAGGCCCCAGTTCGCTCCGACCTCGGCGTCGTCCCACGCCACACCCAGCTCGTCGGCTGGGTTGTAGTAGCTGTCGACCATGTACGTAAGGGTCATGTCGGTGATTGCAGCAAATCCGTGGGCAACGCCTGGTGGGATGAACACCCCCAGCTCGTGCGCGTCCCCGATCTCCAGGGAAAGCGTCGCGCCGTCGGTCGGTGACCCCTCCCGTAGGTCGTGCAGCACCACCAGCGCCCGGCCATGTGGCACGTACCAGTAATCAGCCTGGTGCAGGTGATAATGCAGCCCCACCAGCGCCCCAGCCGCCTTGTCCGACCGGCTCCCCTGCACCATCTCCCGACCCAGCGGGAACCACGAGCGCCGGTAGGTCTCCACAAATCGACCTCGTTCGTCGGCATGGACCGCGGGCGCCACGACCATCACGTCCGCAATCACCTCCGATGGGCTGATCCTGGTCACATCCGCAAGACTAAACTCCGAAGCGGGTCACCAGCTCCCGGTACTCCGCCAAGGGCGCGGCCACAAATGCCTCGGCGTGCCCCACCCCCATCAGCCCATGAATCGACCGCCACCGGTTGAGCCCCAGCGCCGCGCTCACGTCGAACGCGAGGTGTGCAGTGCGGTGCTCGGCCAGCGCACGGCGCTTGCGGTCGAGGACCTGGGTAATGTCCACCAGGCGGTTCGCGGGCAGAGGTGTCCAGGTCTCGTAACCCCACACTTCCAGCGACCCAGACACATCGGCTACCGCCAAAGCCGAGCTCAACGCTTGGTGGTCGGGGTGGTCGTCGAGCCACCATGGCAGCAGCACCACCTCGGGCTCCACCTCGGCAACCACGGAGCTGATCGAGCTGGCCAGGGCATCCACCGATCCGGGAAGCCCGCCGTCAGCCAATCCGAGGTGCCTCACGTCGCCCACTCCAAGGATTCGGCAGGCCGCCCTGGCCTCCTCCCGGCGCAGCGCCCCAGTGGTGGCGGGGTCCCCAGCCGACCCGCGGGTTGCCTCCCCGTCGGTGGCCAGCACGGCGGTGACGACCGCCCCGGCGTCGCAGAGCAGGGCGAGCGTGCCCGCCGCCCCGACACTCTCGTCGTCGGGGTGCGCGGCAAGGATAAGCACCCGTGACCACTCAGGCAGCCCGACCACTGGTCCCCTCCCCGCCAACGAACGCAGGCTGAGCAGCAGCGGCCAAGCGCTCCGCGGTACCGCTGGCTTGGCCCGCGCCGCCGCCCGCACCAGCGCTCGAGGAGCCCGCACCGGCCCAGGTTAGCCACCGTTCAAGCCGGCAGGCGATCACGGCGGCCCGGCAGGCGATCACGGCGGCCCGGCGGCCCGGCGGCCCGGCTGGCCTCAGGTCGAGGGTGGGCACGGCGGCCCGGAACGCACCGGACCTATTTCGCCAAGGAGCCAGTGCTCCACCGAGTCAACCGTTTCCAGACCGACCCGACGATCAACCAGGCCAGCTCGAACGCCAGCGCCCACGCCCGCCAGGCCACGGCGACAGCGAGGGCGTCACCCGCCCCAAATCGCGGCCCCAGCAGCACGACCAGCAGCGCCTCGCGCACCCCGATCCCCGCCGGGGCAACAGACAGCACGCCGGCTATCGAGGCTCCCTGCACCGCCCCCACCAGCAGAGGAACCTCGCCGGGATGAACGCTGAGCATCCCCGCCGCCATCAGGACAAATGCGGCGGTGTTGGCGACCGTGCTCAAGCCATAGCATAAGCAGGCGCCGTAGACGGCACCCGGTGCGGCGCCCAAGGCGGGGACACGTGCCGCCAGGCGGGGCGCCAGACGGGGTGCCAGCCGGGCCATAATGGCCGAGCCGAGCCGCATCCCCCACGGAGCCAGCACCAGCACCACCAACCCACCGGCCGTGACCAGGACCCGGGCGGGCGCCGGCAGGACGCTGGAGGGCAGCGCTGCGCCGCTGATCACGGCCCCCCACGCCAGGAGGATCCCCAGCTCGACGACATTGCTGGTGGCCCCAAGCGCACGGGGAACCCCGGCCCGGGCGGCAAGCACCTCCCTGGAGGCGACAGCAAACGCCCCGGTCGGTAGGTAGCGGCTGGCCTGCGAGCGCCACCAGATCCTCACGGCGGCCGCACGCCCGAGAGTCGCCCCCCAAGCAGCCAGCAGTCGCCGCCACCCCAGCGCCAGCGCCAGCCCGGCGACCCCGCTGCACGGCACCGCCAGGACCAGCCAGCCCGCGTGCAGGGCGACGTGGATCTTCGCCAGGTCCCGATAGTCGCCCACCACGTAGCGGGCCAGAAACGCAGCCACCGCTGCCGCCACGACCACCCCCGCCACCCGGCCCCAGCGCCCCCTGGCAATTTGTCGAAATCTTGCCCAGTGCCCCTTTGCACCTGCGCCCTCTTGCTCCGGCGGTTGCTCCGGCGGTTGATCCGGCGGTTGATCGGGTGACGGCGCCCCCCCGGCGCTCACGGCTCGAAGCGCCCGAACCCGCCCCGGTAGAAGACCAGGGCATGGGCGCCGCTCCGGGCGCCGAGGTCGAGCACCTCCCCGACGGCGAGCAGGTGGTCTCCCCCGTCGTGAGTGCCGATGAGACGGCACTCCACCCACGCCAGGACATCGGCGAGGATCGGCGAGCCGGTGGTCCCGGTCGACCAAGCCACACCGTGGAACTTGTCCGCGCCCTTGGTGGCGAAGACGCGCGCGATGGCTTCTTGGGTGTCGGTAAGCACGTTCACGCAGAACACGCCGACCTCGGCGATGCGCGCCCAAGTGGCCGAGCTGCGAGCCGGAGCGAAAGCTACCAGGGCGGGGTCGAGGGAAAGGGCGGCGAAGGCTTGGCAGGTGAACCCGTACGGGCCGGGCGTCGTGACAACTGTCACACCGCTGACAAAATGGCCCAAAACCTGCCGGAAGCGAGCCTGCTCGAGGCTGAGGCCGGAGGGGTCCTGGTCGTCGTCGTCGAAGCCGATGATCCCGCTAGTCAAGCTGGCCCGAGCAAGAAGTCCGGCTCTGGCGTCCAGTCGTGGATCCTTGGGCTCCCGCGGCATGTCAAAGGCTGATATCACCCCTCCCGGGGCGCATCTTGGGCAGTTTTGGCACGAAATAGGCCGCCATCGCCCAAACTACGCTCCTCAGGACCCGCCGGGGGGCGCCACGGAGACTTCCCAGAAGTGCACGGTCACTCCGCCAGTTGTCTGGCCGAGACCCCCGCCAGTGAGACGGAGCGTTTTGATGGTGAAGGGAACGTAGGCGCCGGTGGAGCCGAGGGTGGAAGGGGGAGCCACAATGTGTGGCTCCCCTGCGGTGGCGTAGATGAAGCGGTAGGTCTGTGCGGGGCCGTCGCCGGTCCTTACCTGCACATTGACCAACGGGGGCCGAAGTAGCAGCCCGACCAGGGTGGCAATCGCCGACTGCGGCAGGGCTGACCAGGTTGCCAGCACCGCGTGGCCCGCTGGGACCTTGGGCACGGCGGTCCAGCGATCCCAGCCGGTGTGGACAGTGCCGATCAGGCGCCGCGGGCCACAGCGGGGCGCCACCCGTGCCAGGACCTCCCAGGTGGGCGTGGCGCTCAGCTGGACGTAGTTGCACATCATGGCCACCCTGGTAGCCGGTGGGTTGAGCTGAGGCATCTTGTTGTCCAGCGCCAGGTCAGGTTGGACCAGGATCCGGGCAGGAGCGTTCGGGCTGGCCAGATACCTGGCATCGGTGCGGTCCAGGGAGGGGGTGTAGGCGCCATAGGTCTGGAAGCTGGGAGGCGGGTCGTATCGAATCTGGGGGTAGGCCCAGGTCAGCGCCTCCTCCCACGGGTAGACCCAGGTGGTCTGGCCGTTCACGGCGGCGAGGGTGGCGGGGTCAAGGCCGTAGCCGGCTTGCATGGCTGTCCTGGCGTCAGCGATCGTCGCCGCAGGCGAGGAGACCACGCGCAGCTGCTGGCTGAGTGCCTCGACTCCGGCGACGGGGCTCACGCTGGTCCTGGGGATCCACAGAGCTGTGTCGAAACCCAGGAGGGTGACGCCAGCCAAAGCGACGGCAAAGGAGGCCTTGGCCCACTTTGCCATGATCCGCAGGGATGCCAGGGCCATGGCGGCAACGCCGAAATAGATCAGCGAGTGGAGGTTGTGGCGGACGAATCCCATCTTGAAGACCGCGGCGAGCACGGCCAGGGTCAGCAACCCGACACCCCAGCGGGTCACCCCCCGGAGGCGGCGCATCTCTATCGCCGCCACGCCGAGAACCAGCACAGCCACCAACGCCGCCCGCCAGTAATCCCCCGCCAGGGCGGGCACCTCCAGACCCATGCCCGCGGAGTACCCGAGCGTCACCTGCATGGAGCTGGACAGCCAGGTGACCAGATCGCCGATTGGATTGGCCGTGGCCACCCAACCGAGGACCAAGACCACCACGAAGGCGCCGACGACCTCGAGGATATGCCACCATCGCCGTTTCGCGGGGATCGCAGCGCCGATGAGGGCCAGCACCAGGATCACCAGGCCGATGCTGAACTTGAACAGCAAGCCGAGCCCGGCGAAGCCCCCCAGCGCCACAGCCAGGGCGGTCTGGACGCGGGGAACCAACTCGTCCCGAGCCAGCACCAGACACCACAGGATCGCCAGGCCCACCAGGGGCTCCGGGGTGACGACGAGAAAGGCGGCGATTCCGGCGACCCACGCCAGGATTGTTGCTGCTGGCAGGGAGAAGGACCGGCGCAATGACCACACCAGGGAGGTGAGGACTGCCACGCGCAACAGGGCCATCCAGACAGTGGCGGCGACTCCAACGTCGGGGTACCATACGGCGTTGGAGGTCAGAAAGGCCAGCGGGCCGTAGGAGAACTGGATGCGGGACCCAAATGCTGCCCCGCCCGGGACCAGCGCCCCCGAGCCGGCGAAGGCTCGCTGGGCCGCCATTGCCATCGTCGCCTGCCAGGACTGGTCGATGCCACCCTGGGGCGCCAGCGGCGCGCTCGCCCAGGTGATCACGGCGAGCACAACCCCGATCCCACCGGCGCTCAAGATCGGGTGGCGTTCCGACCAGCGTCCAGCCTCAGCTGCCAGCCGGGCCGAAGTTGAGGGGGAGCTCAGGCTGGTAACGGACACTTGGGAGAGGATAGGTCACGCTCGCGGCTCGACGGAGCGCAACCAGATCTGAGTGTCAGTCCCAGACGGCCATACCAGTGTCGGGATCGAACAGGTGGATCCGGCCGGTGGCGACGCTGAAGGTGGCCCTCTGGCCAGGCTTCAACCCCGAGCGCGGGTCGACCCGGGCCACGCCCTCGGATATGCCCAGCGGGCTCACAGCCTCGACCGGTTCTTGGTCCGTCGCTCCGCTGGTCGGATCAGACGGCGCCCCCGCCAGGGCATCCTCGGCCCGGATCCGGCGAGCATCGATCTGGAAGTGGACGACCAGCTCGGAGCCCAGGGCCTCGACCAGCTCCACCTGGCCGGTCAACGAGCTCCCCGCCGAGCCGGCATGGTCAGTCAGAGAGCTGTCGGAAAGATTCTCGGGTCGGATCCCGACCACCACCGGCCGGTCACGGTATCTGTCCAAACCGGGACGGGCGAGGCGGAGGGCGTCGGGGACTGCAAGAGCCTGGCTGCCCAAGTGGAGCTGCGTCCCGTCCGAGGAGACAGCAGCCTCGTACAGGTTCATGGCCGGCGAGCCGATGAACGCCGCCACGAACACGTTGTCCGGATGGTCGTAGAGGCCCTGAGGGGGGCCGCACTGCTGCAACACGCCCGAGCGCAGCACGGCCACCCTGTCTCCCATGGTCATCGCCTCGACCTGGTCGTGGGTCACGTAGAACGTGGCCACGCCGATCCGGCGCTGGACGCGCGCTATCTCCGCTCGCATCTGGACCCGGAGCTTGGCATCCAGGTTGGACAGTGGCTCATCCATCAGGAACACCGCTGGCTCTCGGACGATGGCTCTGCCCATCGCCACCCGCTGGCGCTGGCCTCCCGAGAGCTGACCGGGCTTGCGATCGAGCTGGTCGGTGAGGCCCAGGATCTCGGCAGCTTGGGTCACTTTGGCCCGTAGGTCGGACTTGGGCATCTTGCGCAGCTTGAGAGCAAAACCGATGTTCTCGGCCACGGTCATGTGGGGATAGAGCGCGTAGTTCTGAAAGACCATCGCCACGTCACGCTCCCTGGGGGAGCAGTCGTTGACCACCTTTCCGTCCACCCGGAGCGTACCGTTGGTGATCCCTTCCAGGCCGGCGACCATCCGAAGCGCCGTGGTCTTGCCGCAGCCGGACGGTCCCACGAGCACCATGAACTCACCGTCGGCCACATCGAGCTCCAGCTCGGAGACAGCCTTGAATCCGTTCGGGTACACCTTGGTGATGCGCTCCAGGCTTACCGAGGCCATCGTCTCCACATCCTTGTCGGACCCTTTCGTTTACGAGACTACTTGAGGGCGCCGGCCGTCAACCCGGCTACGATCCGGCGCTGGGCAAAGAGCACCAGCAGGGCAATGGGAACGGTGATGATCACCACTGCGGCGTCAATTCGGTTATAAAATACCTGGTAGGCACTCTGGCCCAGGTTGACTATCGCCAATGGGGCGGTGAACTTCGAAGGCGTGTCCAGGAAAGACACCGCGAAAGCGAAGTCATTCCAAGCCAGGATGAACGACAGGACGGCGGCGGTGAACACCCCGGGCAGCGCCACCGGGATCACCACCCGGCGCAGGGCCTGAAGGCGGCTGGCCCCGTCCACCATCGCCGCCTCTTCCAGCTCCTTGGGTATCTGCTCGAAGAAGTTCTTGAGTAGGTAGGTCGAGATCGGAAGGGTGTACACCAGGTAGGTCAGGATCAGCGGGTAGATGGAGTTCAAGAAGCCCAGGTCCCGGTAGATGAGGAACAAGGGGCCCACCATGGCCAGGATCGGGAAGAACCCGGCCAGCAGGACGAACCCGAGAATCACGCCCTTGCCGCGAATTGGCAGCCGGGCCAGGGCATAGCCGGCGAGCGACCCGAGGATGACCGACGCCACAGTCGTGGCCAGCGAGACGATGGCACTGTTCACCAGGGGCCCGAGGAACGCCTGCTTGGTGAAGTCCTTTATGTAGCTGGAAAAGGTCGCACCAGACGGGAGGAGGCCGGTCACCCCGTTGCCCACCGCCTGGGTCGACTCAAGTGAGGTACGCAGGATCCAGTAGAAGGGAAAGAGGGAGACCACCAGGACCACGACCACGCCCAGATAGAACCAGGATCGTCGCCAGTAGACACTCATGTTCTGGGCCTCAGCACGCGCAGGTAGATGCCGGCGATCACCAGGGCGAGCACCACCAGGCTCACCGATATAGCCCCGCCGTAGCCGAAGTTGGTGTCGACCAGGAATGCTTGCCAGTTGAGGTACGAGAGGGTCTCGGTGCCGGTGCCCGGGCCACCACCCGTCATTATGTAGATGACGTCGAAGATCAGCAGCGCCTGGAGGGTACGGAAGATCAGCGCGACGAGCAGGGCCGGCTTCAGCAGGGGCAAGGTCATCCGCCTGAAGGACTGCCATGCGGTGGCCCCGTCGATCGTGGCTGCCTCGTACACCTCGCCGGGTATCACCTGAAGACCCGCCAGCAAGATGATGGCGATGAACGGGACGTTCTTCCATGCGTCAGCGACAAAGATGGCGATCCAGGCTGTCCACTGCCCCGCCAGCCAGGTCGTGTGCGCCCCTGGGAGGTGAAAGACCCCGAGGAGGTAGTCGACAAAGCCAGCCCGCGGGTCGAACATGGTCTTCCACAGAGTCGCCGAGACCACTGTGGGCACCGCCCAGGGAATGAGGATGGCGACCCGCAGCAAGCCCCGTCCCCGGAATGCCTTGTTGAGCATCAGCGCCAGCCCGATGGCCACCACGGTCTCGATGACCACGGAGACCGCGGTGAACACCAGGGTTCTGACCAGCGCTCCGACAAATCCCGGGGTATTGAACAGCTCCGCGTAGTTGGACAACCCAGCGAAGGTATGGGGCTGAGCCGCGTTGGCCAGGTTCACATTTCGGAACGAGTTGACCAGGTTGTAGACGAGGGGGAACGCGGTGACGAGGAGGAGGCAGATCACTGCTGGCGCAGCCAGCGCATAGCCGAGCCGGCGGTCCGAGCGCAGGCGGGCACGATCGGTCCCCCCCCGGGGGGCACGCCCCCCGAGTCCCCGGCGGGGGAGCGCTATATCACTCACTCTGCCCGCCCCTTGTCACCTCACACTCCCAGCAGGCCTGGATCAGCTCGGATTCAGGCGCCAGCTTTGGTCACCAGAGCCTTGATCGCCGGCGCAGCCAGCGAGAGTGCCCGAGCGGGCTTGATCTGATTGGCGAACACAGCAGACAGGGTGCTCTGGAGAGCGCTGGAAATTTGGGGATACACCGGGCTCACTGGCCGCGGAGCGGCATCGGCCGCCAGCGCCTTGATCTCGCGGAACTGGGGATCCTGGGCGTAGAGGGCATTGGTGTATGCCGCGGCCTTGGCCGGAGGGTCACCGCTGGCCTCCGCCCGGCTGACCATGACCGGCACGCTGGTCAGGTACTGGATCAGCTCCCACGCGGCGGAAGCGTGGCTTGTCTTGGAGTTTATGGCCAGCATCTCACCGCCCAGGGCGGAGCTCGGAGAGCCACCGGAGGCCGCTGGGAACGGGATGAAACCGATCTTCCCGTAGGCCGGTTCGCCCTTGGTCGTGGCGCTGAAGACAAAGGGGTAGTCGATGGCGAAAGCAGTGTGCCCGGAGCTGAACTCCTGTTGAACCTGCCCCTCCTCCCAGCCAGTGACCGCGGTCGGCGCGATGTGGTTTGTATACAGCGCGTCATACAGGAACGTGAGGGCTGCGACGTTGCCTGGTGAATCGAGGTTGGACGGGTCCAGCTTGCCCCCGAAAGCCCCCTCGGTGGTAAGGAACGCCGTTATGGCGCCCTCGTACTTCGCCCCCTCGAAGGCCAAGCCCTCCTTGAGGGCATGGTCGGAGCGCATGGCTGCCTGGGCGTCGGTGACCAGCTGAGCTGGTGTAGCCGGGGGGGTGGGCACCAGGTCGGTGCGGTAGAAGAGGCCCTCGGGGTTGTCGAACCAGGGGATGGCGTAGGTCGCTCCCTGGTACTGACCGGCCGCCACCTCGCCCGAGAAGAAGCTGGACAGATCTGGCTTGTAGCTGTCCAGAGGCAGGACCCATCCAGCCTTGGCAAACGCTGCGGGGTAGGTGACATCCGACTCGAACACATCGGGGGTCGAGGACCCGGCTGCGAAGCGCTGCTCCAACTGCTGCAGGTAGGTGGTCGAGTCGGAGGACAGGACGTCGATCTTGACCGTGATGTTGGGGTGGAGCTTCTCGAAGGCATTGATCTCTGCCTGGGTGGCCCGGCCTTCCGTCCCAAGCCCGGACTCGGCAAACTCGATGGCCTGCTTGGCGCTTGCCGGGACGCCGGTGGGCTTGGTAGGTGTCGAAGTACCGCAGGCCGCGGCCAACAGCGCAACTCCGGCCAATCCGACCACCGCCCCCCGCCCACGCTTGATGACACCAGCCATGGTTCCCCCTCTCACCTTGTCACACGGTCGTCCTAGGAACGTAGCGTCCCCCCTTCTTATACCACAGTTGCCGAGGGCTGAACCTCTGCAGTCAGCGGGATCACGATCGAGAAGCGCGAGCCTGAACCCGGGACGGTGTCATAAGTGACCCGGCCACCGTGGCCCTCCGCCACTTGCTGAACCAGAGAGAGACCGAGCCCCAGGCCTCCGTAACGGCGCGTATCGGATCCATCGCCCTGCACAAAGTCTGCGAATGCCTGAGCCGCCTCGGTCTCGGACATCCCCTTTCCCTGGTCGCTGACCGAGAGCTCGACATGACGCCCGTCCGGCGTGACGTCCACCCGAACGATGACTTGTCCCCCCGCCGGTGAGAACTTGACGGCATTGTCGACCAGCTCGTCCAATGCCAGGGCGAGCCACCGGCGGTCCGCCAGCAGGGGCGGCAAATCGCGTGGCACCCGCCGGAGCACTCTTCGAGAGCCGGTCACCCGAGCAGACCAGCTCTGGGTGACCTCCCCCACCAGGTCCGCGGGATCAAGGAGCTCTTTGCGCAGGAATACCCGCCCAGCCCCAGCCGAGGCGAAGAACTCGAGCATCTCCACGGTTCGCAAGAGTCGCTTGGACTGGTCCAGGATCTCGCGGTGCCAGGAGGCGGCCCGCTCCGGTGAGACCTCAGCCCGCGCCAGCAGCTCCGAAAAGCCCATGATCCCTGTGAGCGGCGTCCGAAGCTCGTGGCCCACCCGCGAGAGGAACTCCGACTTCATCTGCTCCACCTGGCGCTCGGAACGCAGATCCCGGATGACGAATACAACGCCGGCATCCTGCAACCCGGTCCCCCTCACCTCGCCAGCCGAGAGCGCTATGGGCACGGGGGACGGGCCGCTGGCGCCCCGCCGGAGGACCATGGCCTCGACGCTCCAGCGCAAACCCGGGGGCTTGCGGAGCTGCGCCGAGATGTCCCTGCCGTCCTCGTCGACCAGGACAACCACCTCGTCGACCGGCTCACCCAGCACCGTGGCGGCGTTTACGCCCAGAAGCTCTTCGGCAGCCTGGTTGAAGTCCGTGATGCGACCCGTATCGTCGACCGCCAGCAGGGCTTCCCCCATACCAGCGACCACGGCTTCCAGGCGGCCGCGCAGCGCGGCCTCGTCCTCCGCCGCCTGGCTCAGCGCCAGGGTCTTGTCGTCGATCGAGGTGGCCATCGAGTCAAAGGCCGCACCCAGCTCGCCCACCTCGTCCCCCGTGTCGACACCGGCACGAACCCCCCGCGTCCCGCCCCGGATCGCATCGGCCGCGATGGTCAAGCGCCGCAGCCCAGCACCGATCCTCTCGCCGATGGCCGAAGCCAGCAGCAATGCGAGCAGGGTCCCCCCCAAAGCGATGAGAAAGAGCGTCCGGAACAACGAGTCCTGAGACAGCTTCACCGCGTGGGTCGACGTGGACGCGACCAGGGCCGCGACCGGGGCGCCCGCTGCATCCAGGACCGGCAAGGCGGTCACGAACTGGTCTCCGACGACCCCCTGAGCAGAGGTCCCGTAGGATAAGGTCGGCGAAGCCAGCGATCCCACGGACGCTGGGGGCGGAAGCTGCCCCGCCGAGCCCAGGAAGCCGGCAACGCCAAGCAGCCCCAGAGCAACGGTCGGGTCAGCCTTGGTCTGGGCTGCTAGGTAAGCGTTGTTCAGGGGAGTGACCACCACCGCCACGCCGACCACTTGCATGGAAGCCCCGGGCGCCGCGCTGTGCGCCACCCGGTAGGGAGAGACGGAGATCGACACCGGTCGCCCATCTACCACCTCGACCGACGCCTCCAGCTTCCCCAGGCTGATAGCCTCGGTCACCGGGACAGACGCGGCAAGCGAGGGACCAGCAGCGGGCCCGAGCAGGTCTTTGGCGTTAGGGGAAGAGACCAGCACCTGGGGGCTCGTCAATTTGGTGGCGCCTGGACTGACCCACAGCGCAGCCGACGACGGCACGGTGGGCAGGTAATCGGACACAAGCCGGACTTCTTTGTGGATGCAAGCAGCCTGGGTCGTGGAGCAGGCGGGATGCGTTTGCAGGTACTCCTGCACCACGGCTTCAAGCAGGCGAGCCTCCTCGGGCAGGTCATTGTAGGTGAGAGCCTCAACCTGGCTGACCGCCGATGAGGCCTGAGCGTAGAGGCTCTTGATCGCCTCGTTCTTCACCGTCGAGGAGAGCACGGCGGAGAGGGCCACCGAGAGCACCAGGACCAGGGCCAGCAAGGTGAACCCGGCGCTGGCAGCCACCCTCCCGGCTATCGACCGGCGGCTGGAGAGGACCAGAGCCGCCCCGATAGATATCGCCCCTGCCGCAAGCAGCCCGGCGGAGACGAGTGGAGCGACGGCCTGAGACCCGAGCGAAGCAGCCTGGGCGATGACCCCAACGCCCAATGCCAAGGTTGCCGCCGCCGCCGAGGTTTCGCCGGGCACTCTCTTTGCCGCTGATCCGAGGGCCGCACCTGCGCGCAACCTGCCACCGAAGACCCCTCCAAGCATGACCAGGGCCAGTCCCAGCGCTTGGACGAAGATGCCGGCAGCGAACTCTGCGGGCACCAAGAGCGCGCCGTGCAGGAAGGCCACGACGGCGATCGCCGCGAAGCCCACGGCCAGGGCCACCTCATCTCGCAACCTGCGGCCCAGGTACTGTGCGCGGAGCAGCACCAGGGCAAAGCCACCCGCCGCCACAACAAAGGTGGCAAACTGCACTGCGAAGGAGACCTGAACAGGCGCGGCGGACATCAGCCTGACCTCAAGGAGTCGCTGTCGCGGTCGGCCCGGCCGGCGATGACGGCACCGTGTGCGCCAACTTCGAGGTAGCCGACGGCACCTGGCCTCCCAATGCCTTGAGGGCCGCCAGCGCTTGGTTGAGGTTGCTCACCGCGACGACATGCAGATGGTTGCCGGCCTTGGAAAGAGCCTGGCGGTAGTTGGCCCCGGCTGGCACCAGGAACACCGTGGCTCCAGCATTGCGCACCGCGATGGTCTTCTGCGGGACCCCCCCGACGGCACCCACCCCACCGCCCAGGGCGATGGTTCCTGTGGCAGCAATGCGTTGTCCTCCCGTGAGATCACCCCCTCCCAGGTCATCTATGATTCCAAGGGTAAACGCCAGACCGGCCGACGGACCCCCGATTCCGTCCGAGTTGATCCCCACTTGGAACGGCAGCGTGAAATAAGGTGCCGTCTCTACCCCCACACCAATGTACCCCTCAAATGCCTTGTGCGGATTGGCAGCCAGGACGACAGGCTCGGTGCCGCTGGCGCCGTCGAGGTGGCTGACCGACATCGTCACCCGCTCGCCGGGGTGTGTCGCTTGGAGCGCTGCCGCCAACCCTCGAGCGTCCGAGATCACCTTGCCGTCGATGGCAGTGATCACGTCACCCGGCTGAAGGTCCCCGAGCCTGGCGGCAGGGGTTCCGGAGAGCACCTCTGCGACCACCGCTCCGGTGTGCTCGGAAACCTTGTATCCCAGCTCACGCAGCGCCACGACCCGAGCCAGCTCGCTCGAGCTGACCATCTGAAGCGCCTCCTCCTTTGCCGCCACGGGCGGGGGAACCGACGGACCGAACAATACGGCCGCGGGATAGACGGCCGCGTTGGGATCGAGCTCGTAGATTGGCCACTGGAGCGCACTGAGCTGGAACTCATACACGTCGGTGAGCAGGATCTGGCCCTTGGAGGCAGAGCGGTGTGCGGCTGGCACGGAGATCAGCGGACCGACGGGCTGGGCTATGCCCGGTGTCAGGACGTAATCGTTCAACCTGACGGAGTTGGCGATGAAGATCCCGGCAATGGCCACGCAGCCGATCACGATGACAACGACCAGGCTCCGACTTGGTCGCCAACGCCGCGGTGATGTCACGGGCGCGGGCCTGTCTGGCAAGATGCCAGGGTGGTCAACAGCCATGCATCCGGTCCCGAACCTCCTGAGTCTTGTTGTAGCATCGGGTTCGCTGTGATGACGTCGCCGTGTGCCACCGAGCCCGGACTGCTGCACGCACCATGAGCCACATGTTACGCAAAGGCCGCCCATCTTGACCTCGCCGAATGAAGAAGACTGGGACGTCCGCCGCACTGAGCCGGCGCGACCGGAGGACGAGCAGTGGTGGGCGGATCGGATAGCCGCCCACGCAGCCGAGCGCGAACACGCGCAACAGGGATCCGCCGACCAGCCTGGATCCGGAGGGACGCGTCCAACAGGTGTGCGCTCGGCCTGGGCTGCCCTCGGCGGGGGCCTGAGCAACGGGCAGGGCAGCGGTTACGTGCCATCTTACCAGTCTCGCCTGGGGGATCTTTCGACCCTCGGGAACGTCGATGCAGCCCGGTCTGCCTTGTTCTTGCTGATCCTGGCGGTGATCGCGGGTATCGGGGCAGCCCTGGCCTTCGTGGTGATGATGGCAATAGTGGCGGCCGCTACCGGACTGTAGGCCCGTGACCGATCTGACCACAAGCGCCCGGCGGGCGGTCGCTCTGGCCGGTCACTGCCACGACGAAGCAACAGCCAGGACAGGGCTCACCAATCCACTCCCTCATGTCCGGGCAAGCGCGCTCGGCGCTCTCTCACAGATGGGATCGATCAGCCAGACAGACCTGGCTGGCGGTCTGGCCGACCCCGCCGCTCCTGTGCGCCGCCGCGCCACCGAGATCGCGGCCCGCCATCGCGGCCCCGAGCTGGGTCAGATGCTGGCGGATCCCGCCCCGGAGGTTGTCGAGATGGCCGCATGGGCGCTCGGCGAACGTGGGGAAGCCGCGTGCGTGCCGGCGCTGGCCACCACTGCTCGGACCCATCCGGACCCGCTCTGTCGCGAGGCCGCCGTGGCGGCCGTCGGCGCAATCGCCGCTCAGACGGTGTGCCCCGCCGAGGGATTGGCCGCCGTCCTTGATGCCCTGGGTGCCACGGGTGCCACGGGTGACCGACCCGCAGTGAGGCGACGAGCCGTCCTCGCCCTGGCCGCGTTCGAAGGACCTGCGGTGCGCGCTGCCTTGCACGCCGCCTTGGGCGATCATGACTGGCAGGTCCGCCAGGCCGCCGAGGACCTCGTCTGAGAGGATTGACGCCCCGCGAACGGCCCCCACCTACCGGGCCGCCCCCGCGAACATAGCCTTGAGGGAGTCGAAGGAATCAAGGCAGCGCCCGGCACCCAGCGCAACGCACTCCAGGGGGGCCTGGACCAGATGAACCGGCAAGTCGGCAGCTCTGGACAGCCGGATGTCGAACCCTCGGAGCAGCCCTCCCCCACCAACCAGGTGAATCCCCTGGACTATCAAGTCCTGGGACAGCTCCGGTGGCGCGTGGCCCAGGCAACGGACCACCGACTCCACAACAGCCGCCACCGGTTCCTCGATCGCCTCGCGCACCTCTGACGGCGACAGGATCACGGTCTTGGGCAAGCCCGACATCAGGTCGCGGCCCCTCACCTCGACCCTGACCTCGTCGTCCACCGCACAAGCTGACCCGATGGCCAGCTTGATCTCCTCCGCCGTGCGGTCGCCGATCGCAATGCCGTGGGCCCGGCGCAGGTGGACCTGAATCGCCCCATCCAGTTCAAAGCCACCGATCCTGATCGCTTGAAGGGCGACCACCCCGCCCATCGAGATGACCGCGGTCTCGCTCGTCCCCCCGCCCACATCGACCACCATGTTGCCCAGTGGCTCCTGGATCGGCAGGCCAGCCCCGATCGCCGCGGCGAGCGGCTGCTCGAGCAGGTATACGTCCGAGGCCCCAGCTCGCTTTGCTGCCTCCTCGACAGCCCTGCGCTCGACCTCGGTGATGGCCGACGGGACACAGATCAGCACCCGTGGGCGGTTGAAACGCGACACGCCCACCCGCTCCAGCAGAAGGCGGATCATACGCTGGGTGATCTCGAAATCGGTGATCGCACCCTTGCGCAACGGCCGCACCGCCACTATGTAGCCAGGGGTCCGCCCGATCATCTGCCAGGCATCCTGGCCCATGGCCAGGACTTCCTGGGTCCGGGTGTTGAGGGCTATCACTGTGGGCTCGTTGAGGACGATCCCCCTCCCGCGGACAAAGACCAAGGTGTTGGCGGTCCCCAGGTCGATAGCCAGGTCCCTAGCCATCGCTCAGCTCCCTGACCTCGCTGGCACCGGCTGCCCAGTCAGAGCCGTCGGACCAGCTCTCGCGCTTCCATATTGGCACCGTCGTCTTGAGGGTGTCGATGCACCACCGAGCCGCGTCGAAAGCTTGACCCCGATGCGGCGCCGACGCGGCCACCAGCACAGACGCCTCGCCCAGGCCCATCGAACCCAGCCGATGAAGCAGGGCTAGGCGACCCAGCTCAGGCCAGCGGCGCCGAGCCTCGGCGGCCAGAGCCGCCAGCTTGGGCACCACCTGGTCCCGATAGGCTTCGTATTCCAGGAAGGTCACCCCTTCCCGCCCTTCGGAATGATCCCGGACCGTGCCGATGAAGGTCACCACCCCGCCGCAATCTGGCCGGATCACCCAGCTCGCCGCCTCTGCCACGGGGAGCGGGCCGTCGTCGAGCCCGATCCAATCCATCCCGCTTGGCGATTGCAGCACATGGACAGCGTAGATGTCACAGAGCCTCCTACGTCAACACTTCCCCCAACCTCCACAATTCCCCCAACATCAACAGGACCCCTGACATCAGGGTGACTTTCGGGGGGTCCCCCCTAGTGCGCCCCAACTGTGCGCGCGACGCCATCTTGGCATGTCCTGTCAGTAATGTCGGTATCGTGTTGGCAAGCGAGGGACCCGAATTTGACGAAGACTCGGGCGACGACCGGCGCTGGCCCGCCCCCGACCCGGACGACCGGCTGTGGCGTCACCCCTCCGAGATCCCAAAGAGCTCTGCCAGCACTGCCCGGTCGCTGCGCCGGGGTCGCCTGCTGGGAGGAGCTTTCCTGGTGGCCGGTCTGGCCGGCGCCGGCGTCGCGTTGTTGTTCAACGGGCTGGTGATAGGGAATGCCGGCCGTCCCAGCCGGATAGGCTCGCCAATCTTAAAGTCGATAGGATCCGCCCCGAGCCCGGCCCCTCAGACCAGCCAACCCACCAGCGGCCCGACGGTTGGGGTTGGACCTGGAGTCATCTCCTTGATCATGAGCCGGCTGCCGGGGATCGTGGCCGTGGACGTCGCCGGGCCGGATGGCACCCAGCAGGGCACCGGCCTGATCCTGCAGCCAGACGGGGTGATCCTCACGACCAGCCAGCTTGTGGGGGGGGCAACCACGATCACAGTCACCTCCTCCGACGGCCGGGAGTGGAACGCTAACTTGGTGGGCACGGACTCGACCACGGGAACGGCGGTCATCCGGGTTCCAGCCAACGGGCTGACGGTGATTCCCGTCGACTCCTCCAAGGATCTCCGGGCTGGCGCGCTCTCGGTGGTGCTTAGCGCAAACAGCAGGCCGGGACGGCGCTTCGAGGCCTCCATCGGGCTCTTTTCCGGGGTCAACCAGGATGTGGACCTGGGTAATGGCGACTCGGTCCCGGACGCGATAGTCACCGACTCTGTTCCCCCCAATCCCATGGGAGCCATCCTGCTCGATGACCAAGGCAAAGTTGTGGGGGTCCTCCGATCGGTGATCTCCGACAAGGGCGCAACATCCGCAGTGGCCACACCTATTGCCCTCAGCAAGGAGGCCGCCGCCCGCCTCCTGGCTGGCCAGGCGGCAGTCCATTCCTGGCTCGGCCTGACCGGGTCGACCGTGGCACCGGCCCCGAGCCACCACGAAGGTGCCCTGGTAGCAGCAGTGACACCCGCCAGCCCCGCGGCGCTCGCCGGCATCCGCCCAGGAGACGTCGTCACTGCGATCAATGGGCAGACAGTGCCGTCGATGGCGGCGCTCACTGGCGACGTCAAGTCCCTGCCTCCAGGAACGTCGGTCATCCTGAGCATCGATCGAGCTGGCGCAACCCTCGATCTGTCGACCACTCTCCAGGGCCAGCCGGGAAACGCGGGCTGATGCCCCTACTATCTACGCGGTGAGCGGTCCCTCGCCATTCGGAGGTTTCGGAGGCAATAACCCGCTGGAGTACCTCCTCGGCGACCTGCTCAAGCTGATGTCGACCAACGCTCCGGTTCAGTGGGACCTGGCTCGCCAGCTGGCCCACACCGTGGCCAGCGACGGTCAGCCCGAGCCAAACGTCGATCCCATCGAGCGGATCCGACTGGAGGAGCTGGCGAGGGTGGCCGAGCTCCACGTCAGCGACGCCACCGGGCTCAACACCTCGACCACTGGCGGGCTGGTCTCGATCTCCGCCCTGAGCCGATCGGAGTGGGCTTGGCACACCCTGGACGCTTGGCGGCCACTCTTCGAGACCCTGGCCAAAGCGATCCACCCTGCCAGCCCAGATGCTCCTCCCCCCACTGTCGAGGATCACCCGGGATTTGCCCAGCTGATGGGGTCGCTGGGTCAGGTCATGGGACCCACCCTGCTGGGTCTCCAGGTCGGTTCGGCGCTCGGTCACCTGGCTCGGCGGGCGATGGGGCCCTACGTGCTGCCGATTCCAAGGCCGCGCTCGGACGAGCTGGGCTTGGTGGCCTCGAATATCTCCAGCTTCGCCAATGACTGGAGCCTGCCGGTCGACGACGTGCGGCTGTGGGTGTGCCTCAGCGAGCTGACCCACCATTCAGTGCTGGGCCGCCCCCACGTGCGCAGACGGCTCGAGGAGCTGTTGAGCGCGTACGTCGGTGGCTTCCGACCCGACACCGCTGCCCTGGAGGAGCTGCTTCGTGGCCTCGACCCCACAGACCCTGCCGCTATCCAGGCGGCGATGGGCGACCCCGCTGCCCTGCTCGGCGAGCGCGCAACGCCCGAGCAGACGCTGGTTGCCGGCCAGATCGAGGCCCTGGTCGTGGTGCTGGAAGGCTACGCGGACCACGTGACAGACCTGGTGGGGTCCCGGCTCATTGCCTCATACGGGTCCCTGGCCGAGGCCATGCGGCGCCAGCGAGTGGACCGGGACCCGGGCGAGGCGATGATCGAGCAGCTGGTCGGGATGGACATGGGCCAAGACCGCTTCGACCAGGGCACGGTCTTCGTGCGCGGGGTGATCGATCGCGCCGGACCAGACGCCCTGGCGCGACTTTGGGAGTCCTCCACGACCCTGCCCACTCCAGCCGAGGTCGGTGCTCCCGGCTTGTGGCTCGCCCGGATCGACCTCCCGACCAGGCCCGGTCCGGAGGATCAGTCGGCTTCGTAGGTGTCGGGGAGGCCCAGGTCCCAGTCGAGGATCAGGTTCTCGCGCTCGGCGTCTCGAACCACCCGCTCCCGATTGCGACGAAATTGGGGATCGTGCGGTGGCAGGAGCGCCAATCGGGCGAGCGCGCGCTGGCGGAACTCCTCCAGCAGGTTGCGATCCCCAAAGATCGCCTCCACCTCCCAGTGCGGCGCAACCGGGCCCAGGTAGAGGATCCTGACGTGGCCGCGCGCCGGCTGTGCCTGCTCGAGGCTCTCTGGTGATGTCGACATAGAGCATCACCCTACGTGCTGCCGTGATCGTATAAGCTGTGCGAGCCAGCTACATCCGCCAGTTTGATCCACCGACACTGGTAGCCCGGAGGTCATCTTTGGGATTGGCTGGCCCGCACAGGGCGAGCGGCTTGTGTCGGTGGATTAGTGGAGGTGTCATGGATACAACATGGATGGCCGAGGGCAAGTGTCGGGATCTTCCCCCGTCGATGTTCTTCCCCAGCGACGGGGTCGGTGTCGATGTGGCCAGGCGGGTCTGTGCAGATTGCCCGGTCAAGGAGCCCTGCCTCGAGTACGCGCTCTACAACCGCATCGACCACGGGGTATGGGGCGGCTGCTCCGAACGGGAGCGGCGCCGCATAGCTCGTCGAAGGCGCCTCGCCGCCACCACCTGAGCACCCGAACCAGCTCGGCAACCCAACTTGGCCCACGTGGATGCCCATGTGCCCAAGCTTGCTGGAATGCGTGGTCAACATCTCCGAGGGACGCAACCGCACGACCATCGATGCCTTGGCCGACGCCGCGGGTGAGGCTCTGCTCGACCTGCACGCCGATGCCGACCACCACAGGTCGGTCTTCACGCTCGCCGGCCCTAGCTTGGACCGGTCACTGCGGTCGCTGGCGCGCCGGGCAGTCGAGCTGGTGGACCTCCGCTCTCATCATGGCGCCCACCCGCGACTCGGCGCGCTCGACGTCGTGCCGTTTGCCCCCCTTGCTGGGAACGCCGTGGACCAGGCAAGCATTGACCAGGCCATCGCAGCCCGGAACAGCTTCGCTGCCTGGGCGTCAGCCGAGCTGTGCCTGCCGTGCTTCCTCTACGGTCCCGGGCGCGGCCTCCCCGAGATTCGCCGGTACGCCTTTGGCCCCATCTCCCCAGACCTCGGGCCTCCCCTGCCCCACCCCAGCGCGGGAGCGGTGTGCGTAGGCGCCCGTCCGGTGCTCGTCGCTTACAACCTTTGGCTGGCCAGCGACGATCTGCACCAGGCACGCCAGGTGGCCAGAGCGCTTCGCGGTCCACACCTGCGGACTCTCGCCCTGGCGCTGGGCGGCGGTCGGGTGCAGGTGTCGTGCAACCTCGCCGATCCCACCCGGCTGGGCCCAGCTCAAGTGTACGATGCCGTGGCAGCCCTGGCTCGGGTGGCACGCGCCGAGCTGGTCGGCCTCGTTCCCGCGTCGGTGCTAAGGGCCGTCCCCCCCCGGCGCTGGGATCAGCTGGACCTCGACGAGGACCGCACGATCGAGGCGCGTCTGGCCATGCGACTAGCTGGCTGAGGCGTGCTGCCGGGCTGCCTCTACCGCTCTCGACCTACGCAGCCACCGGCGCTCCCGCTCCGAGAGGCCACCCCAGATCCCGAACTTCTCGCCATAGCTGATCGCATACTCCAGGCACTCCTCCCGCACAACGCAGCCCCGACAGACCTCCTTCGCCTCCCGGGTGGAGCCCCCGCGCTGGGGAAAGAATAGGTCGGGGTCAACCCCCATGCAGTTGGCTCGCTGGTGCCAGGCGAACTCTTGAGCTAGCAGATCGGAAAAATTTGACTCCATCTCAGTACATCTCCCCTCGCCGGGATTGTTCCCAGCACTGTAATTACAGCACTGTTGGCCGAGCGTGTCCAGTCGCCGGGCGAGCTGGTGGCGAGTGGGCACGAGAGCGCGGGACAAAAGGGCAGCATTCCTACAAGATCCAGGTAAGGTCATCTTGAGCGAGAAGGGGCAATCGTGTTGGTCGTAGTCCTTGCCTTGGGCGCCGCCGTCTTCAACGCGCTGTCGTCGGTGCTGCAGCGCTACGCGGCCCGAGATGCCCCTGACGAGGACTCGCTGCGGCTGAAGCTGGTGGGCTACCTGCTCCACCGGCCGGCCTGGCTGGGCGGGCTGGTCGCCATGATCCTCGCCTTCTTGTGCCAGGCCACGGCCCTCACCCGGGGAACCCTGTCGATCGTGCAGCCCATCTTGGTCATGGAGCTGCTTTTCGTGCTCGCGATCTTGTTCCTGTGGTTCCACGTCCAGGTGGGCACTCTGGAGTGGGCAGGGGCGGTCGCCACGGTGGTGGGCCTCGGTGGGTTCCTGGCCGTGGCCAGACCCTCGGGCGCCCGGGCCACGCCGTCGCTTTTTGCGCTCGGCGCCACCATTGCCGGCATCGCAGTGGTGATCGCCATCGCGATCACCCTGTCTCGCCGGGCTGGGCCCCCGGGTCGGGCTGCCCTGTTCGGCGTGGCGGCCGGGGCGACGTTCGGGCTGACTGCGGGGATCATCAAGGTCTTCACCGACTCCATTGCGAAGGACGGTCTCGGCCCCGCTCTGGCCGGCTGGCCCCCCTACTTGTTGGTCCTGACCGGGCTGGGCGCGTTGTTCCTGGCCCAGAATGCGTTTCAGGCTGGCCCCCTGACTGCCTCCCAGCCTGCGCTCACTATCACCGACCCCGTGGTGAGCGTGGCCATAGGGGTCGGCTTGTTCGGGGACCACCTGGCACACAGCGGTGTGGACATCACCCTGGAGACGGTGTCTTTCGTCCTGATGGCCCTCGGGATCGTCCTGGTCAGCTTCTCGCCACACATCTCCGGGGACGCGACCGTAGGGCAGGACCGTCGAGCTGAGGCTTCGCCTTCGGCCAGGAGCGGCATCGAGGAAGCCTGAGGTCTAGCATCCACGGCGATTAGTACCTTGATATGTGGCAGGTACTGGTATATTTTGCCCAGATGACCTCATTTCGCATCGGCCAGGCTGCCAAGCTGCTGGGCGTGAGCTCGGACACCGTGCGGCGGTGGGGTGACGATGGCCGTTTCGAGATCGGCAGGGACCCAAGCGGGCATCGGGTGATCGACGGGGCGGCCCTGGCGGCGTTCGCCGCCTCCCAGGCGGGTGACGGCGAGATCCCCACGGTTTCCAACGAGTCGGCGCGCAACCGGTTCACCGGGATCGTCACCAAGGTGACCAGGGATGTCGTCATGGCCCAGGTGGAGCTACAGGCAGGGCCCCACCGTTTGGTGTCACTCATGAGCCGCGAGGCCGCCGACGAGCTGGGCCTGGTCCCAGGTGTCCTCGCCGTGGCGGCAATCAAGGCAACCAACGTGATCGTCGAGCTGCCCACGCCCTCAAGGGGGGACCAACCATGAGAGTCCGTCCGATCCTCGCCGCTGGCGCGCTGTCCAGCCTGGCCCTGGTGGCCGCGGCGTGCGGCACCACCACGACAACGCCGGCTGGCGGCACCACCACCTCCTCGCCCAATGGCACGACCCCCAAGGGCTCCGGGCCAGTCAACGTCGCCTACGCAGCGTCCCTCGAGGACACCATGAACAACGCGATCGGCCCTGCGTTCAACCAGGCCACCGGGTACACCTTCGTCGGCTTCCCAGGCGGATCCACTGCCCTGGAGCACGATATCAGCGGCAAGGTGAAGCAGGAGGACGTGTTCATCAGCGCCTCGCGCAAGGCGGACATCGGCCTCGAGGGTGCGTCCAACGGCAACTGGGTCTCGTGGTATGCCACCTTCGCCACCACTAAGCTGGTGCTGGGCTACAACCCCAGGAGCCGCTTCGCCAGCCAGCTCAAGACCAAGCCGTGGTACCAGGTGGTCGGGCAGTCCGGATTCAGGCTCGGGTTCACCAATCCGGCAACCGACCCCAAGGGCGTGCTCGCGGTCGCTGCCCTCGACACCGCGGCCACCAGGTACAACGAGCCAGCACTGAAGACCATCGCCAAAGATGTCAACGACCAGTACCCCGAGTCCGCCCTGGTTGGCCGGCTGCAGTCTGGCGAGCTCGATGCAGGATTTTTCTACACAGTCGAGGCCACTGCCGCCAACCTCACGACAGTGTCTCTGGACCCGGTCGCCGAGACCGGTCCCTACACGATCACAGTGCTGAAGCGTGCGCCAAACGCGGCCGGGGCGAACGCGTTCGTCGAGTTCCTGCTCAGCACCCAGGGTCAGTCGCTGTTGACCCAGCTAAAGCTGACCGTCACCAACCCGCCACAGGTGGTCGGCAGCCCCCCCACGGCGCTTAGCTCGGTGCTGCCCTCCTCTTGATCCGCAAAGCCTCACCAGGCTCCCCGAGCCGCTACGAGGGCGGTTACGGGGCCTCCCGGGGGCTGGGGGGCCTTCGGCGCAGCCCGCTGCCGTGGTTGGGGGGGTTGCTCGGCCTCTACCTGCTCGTTCCCATTGCCGCCCAACTCTGGCGGGTCACCTCCAACGTCGGAGTGAGCGAACCAACCGCAGGATTGGGCTCGGCCCTCGCCATCTCGATGCTCACGGCCACAATATCGTCTGCGATAATCGCCCTGCTCGGCATCCCGCTGGCCTGGACCCTGTCCCAGGCCCGGGGCCGCGCCTGGGAGATCATCGGCGTGGCGGTGCAGCTTCCCCTGGCGCTGCCCCCACTGATGAGCGGGATACTCCTGGTCGAGCTGTTCGGGCCGTACCGCTTTGTCGGTCAGCTTTTCGGGGGCCGCCTGACCACGACCGCGGCAGGGATCGTGCTGGCGCAGACCTTCGTCGCTTCTCCCTTCTTGGTGATTGCGGCTCGCTCTGCCTTCTCCAGCATCGACCCCGGGTTGCTGGAGATGGCGTCCACGCTCGGACATCGGAGCTGGTCAAGATTTGGGCGGGTCAGCCTTCCGTTGGCAGCTCCGGGCATACGAGCCGGCTTGCTGTTGACCTGGTTGAGGGCATTCGGCGAGTTCGGCGCCACGGAGATCGTGGCGTACCACCCGTACTCGCTGCCGGTGTTCACCTTCGTGCAGTTCGACGCCACCGGCCTGCCAGCCACCCTGGCTCCAACCGGAGCGGCGATCCTGGCAGCCATCGTGGTCCTGGCGCTGGCGCGCTGGCGGCCCCTGCGCTGGATCTGGGCGCAGTGGGGCCCGAAGGGGCGTGCCGGTGCGGCCCTGGTAGAGCGAGGCCCGGGGGGGCGCGGCCTGGCGGCGCTGGGGATGGGCCTGGCCGGGATCAAAGTGTCGGGGAGGAACGACTCGGCGACCCCGCAATGGGCTGGCGAAGGCACCGGACACGGGGCCGGCAGCATGGGGGCCGGCAGCATGGGGGCCGGCAGCATGGGGGCACCGACCCCGGGCGCTGGCGCGGCTGGCCGAACTGCCACCGGCCGGCCCCCAAAGCTGGCCTTTGACCTGGACACCCGGCTCGGAAACTTCGAGCTGCGACTCGAGCACCGCTGCAGTGCGCCTCACCTGGCAATCCTGGGACCTTCCGGGGCCGGCAAGTCTCTCACCCTGCGATGCCTCGCCGGGCTGCGGGGCCCCAAGGTCGGGACCGTAAAGCTCGGTGAGCGCAGGCTCGGCGCCCTCGCTCCTGAGGATCGCCGGATCGGCTGGGTACCGCAGGACTCCGCTCTGTTCCCTCACCTGAGCGTCTGGCGCCAGCTCACATTCGGTGTCGGAACCGACCCTGCCCTGGCAAAGCAGTGGATCGTGCGCCTGGGCCTGTGCGGCCTCGAAGACCGGCTGCCCCACCAGCTCTCCGGCGGCCAGCGCCAACGCGTTGCCCTGGCCCGGGCCCTGGCCCGCGCTCCCGACATCATCCTGCTCGACGAGCCTTTCTCCGCACTGGACAAGCCAGTCAGAGACCAGCTCCGTCGTGAGCTGCGTCGCCTCCAGGCAGAGATCGGCATCGCCACCGTGCTGGTGACCCACGACCCCGAGGAGGCCGCCATCTTGGCCGACGAGGTCATCATCATCGACAACGGTCGATCCCTGCAGGCGGGCACCAGGGAAGTTGTCTTCAGGCGGCCCGCCTCGCCCCAGGTGGCCCGCCTGCTGGGGATCGAAAACCTGCGCACGGGCACGATGCTGAGCCCGACCATCCTTATGAGCCACGGAGCTCACCTTTGCGTATCCGACGTCGGCATAGCACCGGGCTCGCCGATCACCTGGTGCATCCGCTCGGAGCATCTGTTGGTGAGGCCCGAGTCAGACACCGAGCTGATCAGGGGAACTTACGGCGCAACGGTGTTGGAAGTGCTGGACCTGGGCTGCCAACGCGAGGTGAGCGTGCAACTCGACGGTGGGTTGGAGCTGACTGCGACAACTCTCGGAGACTATGACCTGGCGCCCGGCCAGGGCTGTAACATCGCGATCCCCCCCGGGGCAGTCAGCCTGTGGTCGGCCCAAGTCGACGAGCTCACGGTCGACTCACCCAAGCCGAGCGGGGCCGCTATGCCAACCTGAGGCGTTCTTGTCGTGATGACGAACCAAAAACGCAAACCATCGTGACAAGAGTGCCTTTGCGTCACACTTTCGGACGCCGCAGCCGGCCCGACAGCCTGCGCCCACCGGCCTGCGCCCACCGGCCTGCGCCCACCGGCCTGCCAGGTCCTCAGCCCACAGTGACGCTCTTGGCCAGGTTGCGCGGGTGGTCAATGTCACGGCCAAGGTGACGAGCCACGTGGTAGGCCAGCAGCTGGAGTGGGATCGTCAGCAGGATCGGATCCAGCTCGGGCTCGTTACGGGGAACCGTGATGACATGATCGAACAGCGACGCGTCCAGCTCTCCTGCTTCGGTCGCCACCCCCACCACTGGCCCGCCGCGAGCACAGATCTCGGCGATCGTCGATAGGTTCTTCGCCCGCAGCTCATCCGCTGGCAGGACGGCCACGGTGGGCAGCTCAGGGCTGATCAGCGCCAGCGGTCCGTGTTTGAGCTCGGAGGCCGGATAGGCCTCGGCGTGAATGTAAGAGACCTCCTTGAGCTTCTGCGCCCCCTCTCTGGCAACCGGCCAGGCTGTCCCCCTCCCGACGAACATCACGCTGGATGCGCTGGCCACCTGCTCGGCAATCACCGAGATGTGGCCCTCGCCTTGCAGGATCTCCGCCGCCTGGCTCGGCAGGCGGCGCAACCCGTCCAGCAGACGGCGCCCATCGGCGGGACCCAGGTCGCGCACCCGGCCCAGGTGCAGGGCGAGCAGGGCCAGGGCCACCCCGGTCGAGGTGAACGACTTCGTGGAGGTGACCGAGCACTCTGGCCCGGCGTGAAGGTAGATGCCTCCCTCACACGCACGGGCGAGCGAGCTGCCCACCACGTTCACCACGCCCAACACCCTGGCTCCGCGCCGGGCCAGCTCCTCGACGGCAGCAAGGGTGTCGTAGGTCTCGCCCGACTGGCTGATGGCGACGTAGAGGGTGTCCGGCTCGATCACCGGGTTTCGGTGACGGTACTCCCCCGCCGGTTCCGCCTCAGCTGGCATCCGGGCGAGGCTCTCGATCAGGTTGGCCCCGAGCGCTCCGGCGTAGTACGCCGAGCCGCACCCGAGAAGGCGAACCCGGCGGAACTGGCGGGCAGCGCGGGCGTCCAGGTCCAGCCCGCCGAGCACCACCGAGGAGAACCGCTCGTCGATGCGCCCCCGCAACGACCGCTCCAGCACGGTGGGTTGCTCGTGGATCTCCTTGTGCATGAAATCAGCGTGCCCGTCGGCGTCGTAGTGACCCGACTCGGCCTCAACAGTTATCGGCAGCCGGGTGGTCACCCGGTCGTCGAGGGTGCTGGAGCGATAGCCGTCCCGGGTGAGCACCGCCAGCTCACCGTCCTCCAGATGCACCACCTGCTGGGTGAAGCGCACGAGGGCCGCCACGTCGGAAGCCACCAGGGTCTCGTGGTCACCGATGCCGAGGACCACAGAGCTACCATTTCGTGCTGCGACGATGCGATCAGGGTGCCTGGCGTCCACGACGGCCAGCCCGTAGGTCCCTTCGACCATCGACAGGGCCTCGCGCACCGCGTCCTCCAGGCGCTCGGCACCCGAACGGGCGATCAGGTGAGCAAGCACCTCGGAGTCGGTCTCCGAGGTGAACACCACGCCCTCGACCTCGAGCTTGGCGCGCAGCTCGGCGGCATTCTCGAATATGCCGTTGTGCACGATGGCGATGCGACCACTTACGTCGGTGTGTGGATGTGCGTTGGCGTCGGTGGGCGCCCCGTGCGTGGCCCAGCGGGTGTGAGCAATGCCTGCATGACCGCCGACGCGGGCCGGCAGGCGAGCCTCGAGGTCGCGCACCCGCCCGGCGACCTTGTGAACTCGCAGGCGGCCGCCTCCCGCGACGGCCAGGCCGGCGGAGTCGTAGCCCCGGTACTCGAGGCGACGGAGCCCGTCGATCAGGACAGGAACTACTGGTTGGCCGCCTATGTAGCCGACAATGCCGCACATGTTTAGGATTGTCCTTTCGGTCAGCCGTACACGATACGGCGAAGCTGGCGTAGCGAGAGGCGGGGCGGAGCGACTAGGCGGTGCTCCAGCTCAGCCGAGATCTGCGTGAATATGGCCGGGTTGGTCAGGCCGGCCGCCTGCAGCTCCCGGTGGCGGCGGCGCACCAGCACCTCGATGGTCTCGGCAAAATACGCCGTCACCTCGGCCACCACCCGGGCCGCCTCCCCCCGGTCGAGGGCGGTGGTATGGACCAAGCGGCTCACGAGGTCCTGGTGGGTAGGTTGCAGTGCTAGGACGCTCACCCACTCAACTATGCCATGCTCTCGGTCCAAGTGCAACTATTTTGCCCGAATCCGGGCAAAATAGTTCAGATATCGGCGGCTGCCGCGGCGGCACGCATCGCATCCAGGGGTGCGCTCTGAGCAGTCCAGAGCCGAAAAGAGTGGGCAGCCTGGTGCACCAGCATCCCCAGCCCGCCAACTGCGATTGCTCCGCGTGCCGCTGCAGCCTCCACCAGCGGGGTGCGTCGCGGGTGATAGACCAGGTCCACCAGCACCTGGCCCGGTCCGAGGCGCTCGACCGGCACAGCCAGCAGCCCGGTCAGGGCCGACTCGGTCGCTGCCCCAGCCATCCCGAGCGGGGCCGACTCGGTCGCTGCCCCAGCCATGCCGAGCGGCGTGGCGTTCACCACCAGGTCCACCCCCTCGACCTCCTCGGCGACACCGACCCGACCGATCCCGCCTGCCAGGGCCACGGCAGCCTCAGCCCGGTGGCGGCTCCGGTTGACCACCACCACCGACGCCGCCCCAGCCGAGGCAAGCGCCAGGACAACTGCCCGCGCTGAGCCGCCGGCACCCACCACCAGACAGCTCCGACCAGCAGGATCGAAGCCCTCGTCCAACCGGAGCGCATCGAGGAACCCCGACCCGTCGGTGCTCTCCCCCACCAGCTCCTCGCCCACCCGGACCACGGTGTTGAGCGCGCCCAGCGCTGCCGCCGTGGGACTCAACCGGTCCAGGTGAGGAAGCACCGCGGCCTTGTGGGGCATCGTGACGTTCAATCCCTCGAGACCGAGTGCCCGAGCACCCGCCACTGCTGCTCCCACCCCGCCCGCCGCTACAGGCAGTGCAACGTAGACCCAATCGAGGCCCAGAGCCGCAAAGGCCGCGTTGTGAAGCACTGGAGACAACGAGTGGCGAACCGGATCCCCGATGACCCCAACCAGTCGCGTAATGCCAGTGGGCCAAGAGCCAGTGGACCGCTCGGTCAAGAAAGACCCAGGCTCTGCGCCTTGGCCTCGTTGGCCAGCTGGCAGGAGTAGCTATGACAAAACGCCTCTGCACCGTCCTGATTTACAACCACGAAGTAGAGCCAGTTGCCCGGTGTCGGGTGCAGGGCGGCATCCAGGGCCTCGATCCCCGGAGAGGCGATTGGGGTCGGGGGAAGGCCCTTCACCTCGTAGCTGTTATAAGGGGAGTTGGGATCGACGTACTTCGCGTCCTGGGTGAGGGGTTTGCCCCCGTTTGCGTATACCACCGTGGCATCGATATCCAACGCCATCCCTTGAGCCAGACGGTTGTAGATGACCCGGGCGACCTTGGCCATGTCAGTTGGAGCGTTGGCCTCCTTGATGACCAGCGACGCCACGATCACCGCCTGGTATGGGGTGACCCCGACCTTGGCCGCCCCCTGGGCCAAGTTGATCGAGGTCGCCTCCTGGTCGAACGCGCTCACCATCATCTGCAGTATTGCCTGGTCGGACGTGCTGGCGGGAAAGGAGTAGGTGGCAGGAAACAACAGACCCTCCAGATTGTCCGCACCGCCAGGTTCGTACGGCGAGGTGACCTGGCCGCTCCTTGCCTCGGCCAAGAACCCCGAAGCGCTATGCCCCGGGATCTGGCCCACCCTGGCGGCTATCTGAGCCAGCGAGAAGCCCTCCGGGATGACCAGGTGAACCAGCGGGGGCCCCTTGGACAGCGTCGACAAGATCTGAGCGTAAGGCTCATGGCGAGCAAGCACGTAAGTCCCCGCATCTATCGTCGGCGCTCCGTGCGCACGAAGATAGTTCCGGAAGACAAAGGTGCTGCCAATCACCCCATCCTTGGACAGGGTCGGGGCCAGGGACGACAGACCCTCACCGGCCGGCACCACCACGGTGACCGGTGCGCCCCCCGCCGACGAGCGAACCTGGCCGAGCACCCAGGCCCAGGTGCCGCCCGCGAGGCCGATAAGCAGGGCGAGCACGCCAAGACCCACGTAAAGACCCCGTCGATGAGCCTTCCTCACGACGCGGCACCACCACTGAACAAACGCCGGTCCAGCCAGGCCTGCAAGAGCACTGCGGCGGCAGCGCTGTCGATAACTACCCTCTGGTGCCGGGAGCGCCGCCCGGCAACCTGCATCCCCCTCGCTGCGCTCACCGTCGAGAGTCGCTCGTCGCAAACCTCGACCGGCACCCCCAAGGCGGCGCGCAGCGAGGCGGCCTCGGACATGGCCGCCCGAGCCGCTGGACCCATGCGACCATCCATCGACAGCGGCAAGCCAACAACCAGCACCTCGGCCCCCGTCTCGGCCACCAGCGCCGCAATCGCAGCTTGATCTCTCACCAGATTCCCCGATCTCACGATGGTTGTGTAGGGGGACGCGAGGGTCCCCCGGCTGTCGCTCAGCGCCACACCGATCCTTACCGAGCCCAGGTCCAGCCCGAGGGCCTTCACAGGTCCCCCGGGGCAGCCGGGCCTTCTCCGGGCGCCAGCCCGGGCTGACCCCGCACCAGCCCGAGCTGACCCCGTACCAGCCCGAGTGACTCGTCTATGCGCCCGGCGTTCCGCCCCCCGGCGATGGCCAGCTCGGGGTCCCGACCGCCTCCGCCACCGACAAGCCGGGCAGCCCCCGCCAGCAGCTCTGAGGCCACCAGGCCAGACGCCTTGGACACGGCGGCCACCAGGGCCACCCCCTTGCTGTCAGGCGAGCCGATCAACACCACAGCTCTCACACCGGGCCGGTCCCGTACCGCCACGGCCAGGGTCCGTAGCTCGTCACTCGTGGCGCCGTCCCGCCTGGACACCACCAAGCCATCGGATGCGACCGAAGCCAGGGCATCCGCCTCCCCCCTCAGCGCCTGAGCCCGCAGGGCCTTCAGCTCTTCGCTGGCCACCCTCGCCCGTTCCGCCAGCCTCTCCACCCACTCGGGCACGTCGGCAACCTGCGGCGCTCTGAGCAGCTCGGCGGCTCGGACCAGCAAATGCTCCTCCTCCCGGACATGAGCCAGCGACACCTTGCCGGTCAGCGCCTCGATCCGGCGGGTGTTGGCACCGATCGAGGCCTCGGAGACTATCTTGACCAGCCCTACCGCGCCCAGCGACGAAACATGCGTCCCCCCGCACAGCTCCACCGACCGCCCGGCGCGCACCACCCGCACCCTCTCGCCGTAGCGGTCCCCGAAGAACGCTATCGCCCCCAGGGCGTCTGCCTCCGAGCGCGAGACCTCCTCGGTGACCACCGTGTCGTTCGCCAGCACGGCGGCGTTCACCAGATCCTCGACCCGCTCGATCTCGGCGGGGGTGAGCCCCCCGAAGTGGCTGAAGTCAAACCGCAACCGATCCGGCGCGACCAAGGACCCCTGCTGGGAGACATGGGACCCCAGCACTTCGCGCAGCGCCCACTGCATCACGTGCGTGGCGGTGTGGTTGCGCCTGATGGCGGCCCGGCGCTCGGCGTCCACCTCAGCCACCACCTCCTGGCCCGGCCACATCTCCCCCTCGAAGACCACATGGTGTCGGATCAGCCCAGGCAGTGCTGCGGTGGTGTCGGTCACCCGCGCCCGCCCCGTCTCTGTGGTGACGAACCCCGTGTCCCCCACCTGACCACCGCCCTCGGCATAGAAGGGCGTGACATCCAAGAACAGCTCGCCGTCCCCAATCTGCAGAATATGCCCGGTGGTCGCGCACCCCTCGTATCCACGAAACTCGGTGGTGCCAAACTCCTCCAGCAGCTCGCGATACCTGCCCAGTCGATCGAGGTCCGCTCCCGGGCCGGCCCCCGCAACCCGGGCGCGGGTGCGCTGGGCGGCCATCTCCGCCTCGAATCCGGCCACGTCCACGCTCACCCCGCGCTCAGCTGCGATCTCGCGGGTGAGGTCGATCGGGAAGCCGTGGGTGTCGTGAAGGCGAAACGCCACGGGTCCTGACAGACCTCCGGCGCCAGTGCTGCCCAGCTCGTTGTCCAGGATGGCCAGCCCAGTCCGCAGCGTCTGGCGAAATCGCTCCTCCTCCCGCTCCAGGATCCCGTGGACAAAGTCGGCCTGACGTGCCAGCGTGGGGTACGCCCCGCTCATCACCTCGACCACCGTGGCCGACAACGGCGCCATGACCTGGGTGCTGACCCCGAGCTGATGGGCGTGGCGGACTGCCCGGCGGATGATCCGCCGCAGCACGTAGCCCCGGCCCTCGTTGGAGGGAAAGACCCCGTCGCTGATCAGGAAGCTCGCCGAGCGGGCGTGGTCTGCCAGGATGCGCAAGCACACGTCGGAGCTGGGCGCGGCGCCGTAGCGCCGCCCGGTAACCGCGGCGGCCGCGCCCACCAGGGGGACCATCAAGTCGGTGTCGAACACCGAGTCGACTCCCTGGAGGATGCAGGCCAGCCGCTCGAGGCCCGCCCCGGTGTCGATGTTCTTGCGCGGCAGCTCGACCAGCGTGTCGTCACCTCTCTGGAGGTACTGGGTGAAGACCAGGTTCCAAAACTCGACGAAGCGCTCCTCCGAGCCCTTCGCCGGGCCGCCGCCGGGTCCGTAGGCTTCTCCCTTGTCCCAGAACAGCTCGGAGGACGGCCCGCACGGTCCGGTCTCGCCCATACGCCAGAAGTTGTCGTCCCCCATCCGCTGGATCCGCTCGGGGCTGAGGCCCACGGCGTCGGCCCAGATCGCGTGGGCCTCGTCGTCGCTGTCGTGGACTGTCACCCACAGGCGCTCGGGGTCGAGACCCAGAACCTCGGTGACCAGCTCATAGGCCCAGGCAATGGCCTCGGACTTGAAGTAGTCCCCGAAGCTGAAGTTCCCGAGCATCTCCAGCAGCGTGAGGTGCCGGGTGCTGCGCCCGATCGCCTCGATGTCGTCGTGGCGCCCGCTCACCCGCAGGCAGCGCTGCACCGACACCAGGCGAGGGGCCGGCGGGACCTCGTCGCCGGCAAAGTACCCCTTGAACGGCACCATGCCCGCAACGGTGAACAGCAGGGTGGGGTCGTGGGGGATCAGGCTGGCGGAGGGTACCGCCAGGTGGCCTCGCTCGACAAAGAAACTGGTGAATGCGGCCCGCAGCCCGTTGGAGTCCATCTCGGCTGCACAGCCTAACGCCGAGCGGCGACGCGGGCCGGTCCGAGCCGTGCTCGTCCAGCGCCGGCGCCGAAGCTGTCGCGGTTGTGCCCCTCTTAGGGGCGTAAGCGCGATAGCTTCGACTACCTTGGCCCAAATGCGAGTGCTGCTGGTGTCGACCTACGAGCTCGGGCATCAACCCCTTCACGTGGCCTCCCCCGCCGCAGCCCTGAGCGCGGCCGGCCACGAGGTGCGCTGCTTGGACCTAGCGGTCCAGCCCTGGGTCGGGGACGATGATGATGCGCTCGCGTGGGCCGAGGCGGTGGGATTCTCGGTGCCGATGCACACGGCCATGCGCCTCGCCCTGGCAGCTGCTCGGCTGGTACGAGCACGACGCCCGGGCATCCCTATCTGCCTATACGGCCTGTACGCCCAGGTCAGCGCGGAGCTGACGCTCGGCGCCATAGCTGATCGGGTCATCGCCGGGGAGTACGAGCCAGCCCTCCTGGATTGGGTCCACGGCCTGACGACAACCTCCCCAGGGCCGGCCGCGGGGGACGGCCCCCTGTCCGTCGAGCTGGGCCGCTCGAGCTTCTCGGTACCGGCGCGCCACCTTTTGCCCCCCCTGGAGCGATACGCCCGCCTGCTAATCGGCGACGAGCGCCGCCTTGTGGGTTACGTGGAGGCGACTCACGGCTGCTCCCACCGATGCGGGCATTGCCCGGTCCCCGTCGTCTACGACGGCCGGACTCGTGCCGTCGAAGGCCAAGTCGTGCTGGCGGATGTGCAACAGCTGGTGGCGAGTGGGGCACAGCACCTGACCTACGGTGATCCTGATTTCTTGAATAGGCCGGCTCACGCGTTGGGTGTGGCGAGGGCGGTGCACGACGCCTTTCCGGGCCTCACCTTCGACGCCACCGTCAAGGTCACCCACATCCTGCGCCATGAGTCGATCTGGGCCGAGATGGCCCAGATCGGCTGCCTGTTCGTCGTCTCAGCCTTCGAGTCTGTGGACGAGGCCACGCTGGTGCGCCTCGGCAAGGGCCACACCGTGGCCGACGCCGCCAGGGCGGTCGGCCTGCTGCGGGAGCACGGCATCGAGATCCGGCCGTCCTGGCTGCCGTTCACGCCATGGACCACGCATGCGCAGGTGGCGGATCTGGTCGGCTTCGTGGCGGCACACGACCTGGTGCCCAACGTGGACCCGGTGCATTACTCGATACGGCTGTTGATCCCGGATGGCTCGTTGCTGCTCCGCAGGCCGGACCTCAACTTGGACACCTACGACGCCGGGGCACTGGGCTGGGCCTGGCACAACCCCGACCCCTCGGTGGACGCACTGCAGGTGGAGCTGGCTGAGATTGCCGAGGTGGCCGCGGCGAGCGGGGAGCCGGTGGAGGACACCTTCGGCCGGGTGTGCGAGGCGGTGGGGATCCGACCGGCGTTGGCGGGCCCGGGCGCGGCGGCGGGGCGGCCCCGGCTGAGCGAGGCCTGGTTCTGCTGCGCCGAACCCACAGCCAGCCAGTGGCGATCGTGAAGTACCGGCGACTGGGCGGCTCAGGCCTGAGGGTGAGTGAGCTGGGACTGGGATCGTGGGTGACTTTCGGAGCGCAGGTCGACGAGGACCTGGCCGGGCGCTGCATGGCGGCGGCTCGGGAGGGCGGGGTCAACTTCTTCGACAACGCCGAGGTCTACGGCGGCGGGGAGTCCGAGAGGCTCATGGGCAGGGTGCTCGCCACGCAGGGCTGGCCACGGTACAGCTACGTGGTCTCCACCAAGCTGTACTGGGGGCTCCACGACGACGTGAACACGCACCACACATTGAATCGCAAGTACCTGTTGGGGGCGATCGACGACTGCCTGGACCGCCTGGGCCTGGCGTACGTCGACTTGTTGTTCTGCCATCGGTCTGACCCGGAGACACCGCTCGAGGAGACTCTCTGGGCGATGAGCGACATCGTGCGCTCGGGTAAGGCGCTCTACTGGGGCACCTCGGAGTGGTCGGCCGACGACATCCGCGAGACCTGGGAGATCGCCGAGATCCACCATCTGCGCAAGCCGGTGGTCGAGCAGCCCCAGTACAACTTGTTGACCCGATCCAAGGTGGAGACCGAGTACGCCCCGCTTTACGAGGACATCGGCCTGGGCCTGACCACATGGAGCCCGCTGGCGTCGGGCCTGCTCACCGGCAAGTACGCCGAAGGTGTGCCCGCCGGGAGCCGGGGCTCGCTGCCCGGATACGAGTGGCTCGCCCGATCCCTGACCGACGCCGAGGCCAATATGCGCGTGACGCGGCTGGCTGGCGTCGCCGGTGAGCTGGGCTGCTCACTGGCCCAGCTGGCCATCGCCTGGTGCGTGCGCAACCCCCACGTGTCATCGGTGATCACCGGCGCCAGCCGGGTTGAGCAGGTGGGGGAGAACCTCGCCGCCCTGGACATCGTGCCAAAGCTCACCCCTTCGGTGCTGACCCGGATAGACGCAGCGCTCCAGGGGTACTGAGGCGCTCGCTCGTGGCGTCAGGCATGCGCCCCGACGAGCGTGACCGGCAGGTGTGCCGTTCGCGCAGGTGGCCAATCTGACCGATTCGGGCGCTCCGGTGCACGCTCATCCGTGATTTTCCGGCCCCCCGAGCCCAGGGCCGACCGACAGCGCCACGCCCAGGGGGATCACCTCGACTCCGAAGCGGGACCGCAGCCGGCTCAGGGCCATGAGCACCGGCAGGCCCAGCGCCATGACCATCACCGCGTTGCCAACGGCACGAAAGGTGTCGTACACCAGAGAGGTTGCCAGGTAGAAATGAGCGAAGTGGGTGACCACGGCCCCAAGCCCCATCCCCGGTCGGAAGCCCAGACCGGGTGACGCAGCAAAGAACGTCCAGTCCCACAGGTCCATCACGACACCGAAGGCATAGCCGGCGGCCACACCAAGCGCGGCGAGGATCGCTGCGTCGCGCCAGGTCGGGGCGCTCCCGCGGCGGCGACTTCCTGCCCATCCGGCGGCCACCCCCACCCATCCGACGGCGAAGAGCTGGTAGGGCAGCCAAGGCCCGAGCCCTCCGGTGACCAGGGCCGAGACCAGCAGCGAGGTAGCTCCAAGCAGGAACCCGTAGCTGGATCCAAACACGTAGCCCCCGCAAAGGATGAGCAAGAAGATCGGGCTGAAACCGCCGATCCCGGTGACCACCGCAGCGCGTGCCGCCGCGTCCATCGCCGAGAGCGTGGCCAGCAGCGCAAAGCTGCGGGCATCGAGGCGACGACCCGCCAGCTCGACGACAGCCAGCCCGAACACCGTGCCGACGCCAGCTGCCGTTGCGGCACCCGCGCCCGGCCCGCCCAAACCGAGGAAGGGCCAGACGAACATGCCGGCCCCGACTGCGGAGGCAAATGCCAGGAAAACAGGGGTAGCGAGCAGCGTTTTGCGGGCTGTGCCCCGGGCGTTCACAGTGCCGCCACCTTGGAAGCCACCGCCGGGCCGGCGGCGGCCGGGCCAGCCGCGGCCGTGACCCGGCCGTTTTGGACCAGGACGACCCGGTCACCAAGCTCGGCCGCCAGCTCTGAGTCATGCGTTGCCAGCACCACTGAGGCGCCTTCATCCGCAAGGGCGCGAAGGGTCTTGGACAGGCCAACACGTGAGGCAGCATCCATGCCCCGGGTCGGCTCGTCCAGCAACGCCAGCTCTGGTCGACCAACCAGGACCGTCGCCAGGGCCGCCCGCTGGCGCTGCCCTCCAGAAAGGTCTCGCGGGTCTCTCCTCGCCAGCGCAGCCAGCCCAAGCTGACCCAGTATCCGCATCGGGTCGTCGGACACACCGGACCACCGCAGGGTTTGGGCAATCTCGTCCAGCACGCTGCTCCTGTGCAGCAGGGTGCCAGGGTCCTGGGGAAGGTAGGCGATCCGGGAACCACGGGAGGCACCGCGGTCCCGCCCCGGGGCACGCTCCACCCGCCCCGCGATAGGGGGCAAAAGCCCGGCAATCGTGCGCAGGAGGGTGGTCTTGCCGGCCCCGTTCGGACCTGTGAGCACGAGTATCTCCCCCTCACAGCCGCACAGGTCCACGTCGGGGACCACCGGACGCCCGGCGATCCCTGCGGTGACTCCCCGGAGCGCCCACACCTCCATCCCAGGCGGCCCGGCGGCCCCTCCGGCGGCAACTGACCCAGCCACTCTCGGGGAACCCTCCGACGACAGCTGTCCGCCCTCCACCATCACCAGCCTGAACGACCCCGACCCCCCCAACCGACCCGTCCTCTGCTCAGCCACGACAACCGTGTGCCCGCTGCTCGCCAGGTCGCCGAGGATCGCCTCCAGCGCCCTGGTGCCGGCCTCGTCCAGCTGCGAGGTGGGCTCGTCCAGCGCCACCACCTCGGGCGCCGCGGCCAGCGCTCCAGCCAGAGCAACCCGCTGACGCTCTCCTCCGGACAGGGTACTGAGGCGACGCCCACCCATCCCACCAATACCCACCCGATCCAGGGCAGCTGCCACCATCGCCTCCACCTCTCGCGGGCCAAAACCAAGATTCTGGGGCCCAGCAGCCACCTCTCTCGCCACGACCCCGCGCACGAATCCGAGCTGAGACTCCTGAAACACAAAACCGACGTGACGAGCCAGGTCGCGCGTCGGCGTGGTCAGCACATCCAGGCCCGTCACCTCGACCCGACCGGCAATGCGACCGCCGTGGAAGTGAGGAACCAAGCCGTTGAGGAGGCGGAGCAGTGTCGACTTTCCCGCCCCCGAGTCCCCGCCCAGCATTGTCAGCCCGGGCACCAGCTCCAGGTTCACGTCGAACAGCGCAGCGGGCGCCGACCCCGCCCACGACGGATACCAGTAGCACAAGTGCTCGATGATCGCGCTCGGCATCAGCCCGGGCTCTCCGAGACCACAAAACCCACTAAAACCAACAGCAACGGCGGCAAAAGCGCTGCCAGGCCGTAGTCGGGAACCCCCAAGGTGGGATACGGATACCAGACCCCGATCGCCCCCACTACCCGAAGCACCACAAACACGCTCAGCGCCACCAAGGCCCCAGCCCCGACCACCAGGTCGGCGCTGCGCTGGGCCACCAAACCGCCAACCCTTGCACCCGAACCGAACGCCCGGGCCTCCATGGCTTCTCCCAGCTGGAGCGACGACTCGATGGCTCCCCCCAACACCGGGACCACCACCTCGACCAGGGTCCTCACGCCCCGGACCCTCCAGCCCCGCAGTCGCTGGGTGTCGCGCATCTCGACGAAGCTCGAGGCGAGCGACGGAAGGAGGTTGAGCGCCGCCCCCAGTGCTGCGCCCGTGCGACTCAGACAAGCCGGCAGGGCGTCAGCCAGGTCCGTCGGCTCTATCACCAGCGAAAGCGCAGCACACACCGACACCGCCGCAGCCAGTCCCAACGAGATCCCCACGCCGAACGCGAAGCCTTCCACGGTGATCGGCCCGCCGAGCAGCGGCAACCAGGCCGGCAAGCTCACCACCACGCTGGCCCCGGCATGGCTGAGCAAGCCGTTGACGGCGACGGTGATGAGCACGAGGAAGCCGACCCCGATGGCCAGGGGCCGTAGCCTGCGCCCCGGGACCAGCCGCCTCCCCAGTAGGACCCACGCGGCCACCAGCACGAGGCCCCTCACGACCGGATCGTTGGTCGCCAGGGCCATCGTCAGCCCCGCGAGCACCCACAGGCCCAGTGCGGCGGGCCGGCTGAGCCCCCTACGAGACAGGAGGAGGCACCGACGGGGCGGCGGCATTGCCCTTGGGTGAGTCGTAGCGCAGCCCGAGCGAGTCGCCGGCCTTGAGAGTGATGTCACTGATGCCGGTGGAAGCCGTCAGCCAGCCCCCGCTGCCGTGCGCAACGAACAGCGCCCAGTAGGGCTTGCCCGAGGGCAGGCACGAGACGTAATGAGCCGGAACGTGATCGACCTGACAGACGCCCAGGCCAAAGCTGTACTTCTGGGTCCCGACCTCGACCCCGGCCTTCTGAAGAGCCGCTACGGCGGGCACGCCCCCTGCGCCCACGCCGAAGCAGCGTGAGATTACGTCACCGGCCGCTGGCTCTACCACGACAGCGACCCGAGTGCCGGCCACCGTGGCGCACGACAGGCTGGCGGTGGCAGTGGCGGTGGTCGTCGGTGCCGGTGGGGTCTCGGTCGCCCCCCCGCAAGCCGAGGCCGCGAGGCCCAACCCGACGGCAAGAACCGGGATCCGAAACGAGCGAAGCCTCACGATGTTGCCTCCTCCGGGGTGATCTCGCCCCGTATCAGCTAAAGGGAGCGGTCAGTGTCTGACTCCCGGATCGCTCCGGTCACAGTGGCGGCACCGCGCCGGACTTGCACCGGCTTCCTGGTCCCACTCCCCATTGGTTATGAGCGCCAGCTTACTCCAAGGAATATTGCTCGGCATTGCCTCACCGAAATGCCCACTCACCCTGAGTGGTTTGCCTGTTGCACGGCTCGGGGTTGGTTGATATGGTATGAGACGTGTTGGCCTGGAGGGTCACGAGGGCGAGGTGGTTGGTCCTGGTGTTGGTCGCGGTCGGGACCGCGGCCTGTGGTAGCACGGCACCGAACTACCCCGGCGCCACCGTTCCCACTGCGATCGTGGGCGAGCCCTACGCCGTCCCCGCAGTGATCACCAAGCCCTACGTGCAAAAAGTCCTGAACGCCCTAGAGGCCGTGAATGCCCAAGCCGCCCGCCTGATCATCGCCCGCAAGTCCTTGGTCCCAGCGGCGATAGTCGACCTCGAGTCCGTAGACACACCAGCGGAGCTGCAAGCCCAAGAGGCGGTGCTGCGGCAGGAGTCGAGTGCTGGCTTTGCCAACTTCCGGTCTAATCCGGGGCTCGTGCATGATTCGGTTACGAAAATCCTGTTCAGCTCTCCCACGTGTGTGTATCTCGCAGCCACCAGAGACTACTCCCAGGTTGAGGTCCATCCCCCGCCCCTGCATACGTCGTACTTTGCCCTGGATGAACGGATTGCATCGAACCAACCGGACCAGCCCAATCCAACGCCGTGGGTGATCGCCTTCCTGGGTTACAACTCCAATGGCACCGTTCCCCGAAACCCATGTATGCCAGCCTGATCTCAGCGTTCCTCCTATTGGCGGCAGCAACGCCCTCGTCTAGCAACACGACCGTCGTGGAAGGTCCATTCGGAGGGTCAATCATCTACAAGGTCTCGGGCACCACGCCGGGGCGGGGGGCGCCTCCAGTAACCCCGCCCACCGTGACTCCCACTACACAAGCCCCTCGACGGGCTGCCACATTCACCGCCAGCACCTGCGGTCCGCGACGGATGACGGCTTCGGGGTCCGGCGGCCCGACCTTGTACCTCCCCGGAGCTGCCACATTGTGTGCAAGCTCGACCGCCATCACCACCAACCCCAAGACCACCCCATCCGTCTCGCCCGCAGGACTCGCGGCCAGGGTGTGGTCCAACCAGGGCACCAACTTGTTACCGAGCCCGCATCCCTACATAGCTCCAGGCGAGGCACTCGCCGGGCTGCCGGGATACCTGGAGGTGCGGGCGCCCCTCACCGCCACCTTCTCCGATCCCACCCGCCTCGGCACCCTCGTCGTCCATGCCAGGGCGGTGGTATATGTCAACTGGGGCGACAGCACGCCGACCACCGGGCCTTACCACAGCCCCGGGGCGCCCTGGCCAAACGGAACCATCACTCATTACTGGGACTACGACGGCACCTACAGGATCACCGTGTCAGAGGACTGGAGCGCCACTTGGTCCCTGGCGGGTGCCTCGGGCACCCTCGGAGGCCTGCAGACCTACGGCACTATCAACAATTTCCATGTGGGCCAGCTCGAGTCGGTGCGCAATTACTGAGGCTCCATCTACGCGCTGCTGACCTCGGCCCCGCGGGGCATCACCCAGCCGGTGGCGACTAGATACTCCAGAACATCGCGCAAGCCGCCAGTCTTGAGGTTGCTCATCACCCGGCCAGGGGGAGTCTGGCCCCGCTCCCACTCGATCCAGGCGGCCAACAGCTTGGCCGGGTCGCAGGGGGCGTGATCAGGTATCGACATGCCTATGAGCGTAGGCTGCCCCCAACAATGCCCAGCACCGTCGCCTCCCCATCACGGTCGCTCAGCGGTGCCACGTGGAGTCGATGGGCATTCATCGCCGCGCTCCTAGCAGCCTTCGCCGCGTACCGCATCATCCTGGTACTCGCTGGCCCAGCGCTGATCTGGCAGGATTCACTCTTCTACAAGTCCGTGGGCCGCCTACCCATCCTCTCTGGCGGGTTCTGGGCTGGGCACTTCCCTTTCGTGACGCCCCTGCTGTGGAAGCTGACCGGTACCGATACCAGCTTTGTCGTCACCCAAACCGTCTTCTCCGTACTGGCGTGGGCAACAGCTGCCCTGGTGATCGCTTCTGTGATCAAGCGGGGTTGGGGACAGGTCCTGGCTGTCCTGTTCGTGCTGGCCCTGGCTTCCAGCAGCTACGTGACCATGTGGGATCGCTCGGTCCTGTCCGAGACCACCAGCCTGGCCTTCGTGGCGCTTCTTGTCGCCACCCTCATCGCCTTCGCGAGCAAGCCCAGCTGGGTCTGGTTCGGGGCAGTGGTTGTGTCCGCCACCGGAATGATCTTCTCGCGCGACTCCAACACCGTCACCATCGGCCTGATCGCGCTCGGGATCTTGGTGGTGTCACCATTTGCCTTCAGCTGGCACCCGCCGCGCCGACTCCTCACCCTCGGCGCAACCCTGCTTCTCGTCGCCCTCCTCGCCGAGGGACTCGCCGCGGCGGCCGGCCGGGACGGCACCTATACCCTCGATGATCTCTACGTGCGGGTCTTTCCCTACCCCGCCAGGGACGCCTTCTTCGCTGCCCACGGCATGCCCGATTCCGCCTTGGTCGAACAGCTGGCCGCCAGCACGCATCCGTCGCCTGATCAGGCACCGGTCGTCGTGCCCGCCGACGACGCGGCCACGGCGGCCCTTTACAACTGGATCGACGCCGGACACGCGACCACCACCTACGCGCTGTGGCTGATCACCCACCCGATATTCGTGATCAGCGCGCCCTTCCAGTCCCCCCAGGAGGCGTTCAACTACGCCAACGGGAAGCTGGGCTTCTACGCGGCGCTTGGCTCGCCGATGACGCCGGTGCTGAGCACGGCCCTGTTTCGCTGGTGGGCCACGGCAGCGGAGACGGCAGCTGCAGTGGCCCTGGCACTGGTCCAACGGCGCAGGCGCTCAGCCCTGCACGACCACCCAACCAGCCCTGCCCCCTGGCTATCCCGAGAGTGGCAAGTTGCCGCCGCCCTCGCCCTGATGGGGCTGCTTGCGATGCTGATCGCCTGGCAAGCGGAAGGTCAAGAGGTCACACGACACATGCTCGAGGGCAGCGTCGAACTCAGGCTGGCGGTGCTGGCCCTGCTGGCGTTCGGAGCAAGTAGCGTGAGCCAGCGCTGGGCTCTGCATGCAAAGTAGCGCTACCAGCGCTATCATAGCGCTATGGCCACTATCCAGATTCGCAACGTCCCCGAGGCTGTGCGGCGCATCTACCAGGCTCGCGCAGCGGCGTCCGGCATGAGCCTGCAGGCGTACCTTCTCGCTGAGATCGTTTACAACGCTGGGCTTCGGTCACCCGATGACCTGGTCGCAGAGGTCGAGCAACGGATACTTGACGAAGGTGGAGCGGGATTCTCAGAAGGGTCCGCCGCGGAGCTGGTGCGGGCCGAGCGCGAGTCGCACTGACCACGGGTGACAGTCACCGATGCCTCGGTGCTGGTGGACGCCCTCGTCGGAAATGGCTCACACGGCGAGCGAGCAAGGAAAGAGCTGCGAGGTCGCAACGTTCTCGAGGTGCCTGCAATCTTCAAGGCCGAAGCGACGTCGGCTCTTCGGGGCCTGGTCCTTCGGGGCGAGCTGAGCTCCATACGGGCGGCGACGGCACTGCAGCAGGTCCGGCAAACGAGGGCAATCCAGTACCCGTTCGAGCCATTTGCCAGACGCATATGGGAGCTGCGAGACAACCTCACGGTGTACGACGCGTGGTATGTCGCGCTGGCGGAGTGGCTTGGCGCTGACGTGGTCACGGCGGACGAGCGGCTGGCAAGCGCTGCCGGCCCTCGCTGTCCCATCCGTCACCTAGCCTAGCAACCGACTGAGCCAATCGCCGCGGCCACCAAGACGCGGTCGGGTGCCTCCTCTTGGAAGACACCCGACCGGGATTGGGGGGTTCTCGGAGGTTGCGGCCCCCCGAGTGGTGCTACATCCCCATGCCCGCCATTCCCATGCCACCCATGCCACCCATGCCACCCATGCCACCGGGCATGCCGGGGGCAGCCTCCTTCTCGGGCTTGTCAGCCACGAGCACCTCGGTGGTCAGCAAGAGGCTGGCGATTGACGCCGCGTTCTGCAGCGCCGAGCGGGCGACCTTCGCCGGGTCGATGACCCCGGCCTTGAGCAGATCCTCCAGCTCGCCGGTGAGGGCGTTGAGTCCGATGTTGCCGGCCTCGCGGGCGACCTCACGGATCACGACCTGGCCCTCGATCCCCGCGTTGAACGCAATCCAGCGCAGTGGGGCGTCGAGCGCCTTGGACACCGTACGAGCACCGGTCGCCTCGTCGCCCTCGAGCGAAGCCGCGACCCTGTCGACAGCCTCGCGGCCGCGGATCAGCGCGGTGCCACCGCCGGCCACAACTCCTTCCTCCACTGCAGCTCGAGTGGCCGACAAGGCATCCTCGATGCGGTGCTTCTTCTCCTTCAACTCAACCTCCGTGGCTGCGCCGACCTTGACCACTGCCACGCCCCCGGACAGCTTGGCCAAGCGCTCCTGCAGCTTCTCGCGGTCCCAGTCGGAGTCGGTCTCTTCGATCTCGCGCCGCATGTGGGCCACGCGGGCGGCGATCGCGTCGGGGTCGCCTGCACCGTCGATGATCGTGGTGTCGTCCTTGGTCACCACCACTCGCCGGGCGCGGCCCAGCAGGTCCAGCGTGGCGTTCTCCAGCTTGAGGCCCACCTCGTCGGAGATGAGCTGGCCGCCGGTAAGGGTGGCCATGTCGTTGAGCATCGCCTTGCGCCGCTCCCCGAAGGCCGGAGACTTCACCCCGATCGAGCTGAAGGTCCCTCGGATCTTGTTCACCACCAGTGTCGCCAGGGCCTCACCCTCGATGTCCTCGGCGATGATCAGCAACGGGCGGTTGGACTGCATGACCTTCTCCAGGATGGGCAGCAGGTCGTGCACGTTGGAGATCTTGCCACCATAGAACAGGATCGCCGGCTCGTCCAGGACCGCCTCCTGGCGCTCCTGGTCGGTGACGAAGTGCGGGGACAAGAATCCCCGATCGATCTGCATTCCCTCGGTGAACTCCAGCTCGAGGCCAAACGTGTTGGACTCCTCGACGGTCACCGTCCCGTCCTTGCCCACCTTGTCGATGGCATCGGCGAGGATCTCGCCGATGGAGGCATCGGCAGCCGAGATGGTCGCCACCTGGGCGATCTCGGCCCGGCTGTCGACCTCCTTGGCCTGATCCCAGATCGACTGCACTGCTGCGGCCACCGCCTTGTCGATACCCCGCTTGAGGGCCATCGGGTTGGCCCCGGCGGCCACGTTGCGCAGGCCCTCGTGCACGATCGCCTGGGCCAGGACCGTCGCCGTGGTGGTGCCGTCGCCGGCCACGTCGTTGGTCTTGGTGGCCACCTCTTTCACCAGCTGGGCGCCCATGTTCTCGAACACGTCCTCCAGCTCCACCTCGCGGGCGATGGTGACACCGTCGTTGGTGATCGTTGGAGCGCCGAACTTCTTCTCCAGGACCACGTTGCGGCCCTTGGGCCCTAGGGTCACCTTCACCGAGTCGGCCAGCCGGTTGACGCCGGCCTCCAGCGCCCGGCGGGCGTCTTCGTTGAACTTTAGGATCTTGGCCATTACTTGACCACCTTGGCCAGCACGTCGCGGCTGGTGAGGATTAACAGGTCCTCACCCTTTACGGTGATCTCGGTCCCGCCGTACTTGGAGTAGACCACGGTGTCGCCGACCGCCACGTCGAGAGGGATGACCTCTCCGGTGTTCTCCGACCGCCGGCCGGGACCGACGGCGAGAACCTCGCCCTGCTGGGGCTTCTCCTTGGCCGTGTCGGGGATGACCAGACCCGATGCCGTGGTCTCCTCGGACTCGTTGGGACGTACCACGATGCGGTCATCGAGCGGCTTCAGGTTCATCTGGGAAAACGCCTCCTTGTCGCGGGCGCCTCGGTGACGCCCATTAGCACTCTAACCTTGCGAGTGCTAACGATAGCGGGCGCGGGCGCTCTCCGCCCCACCTTTTTGAAAAATTGAACTCTACGAGCCGAGCCCCCGTGCCCACGAAGGTCCCATCGCCGGTTCGACCCCCGTGGCGAGTGAGCTAGGCCCGTCCGAGCAAAGCCGCCACCACCCCGCCGCGGCCACCATCGCCGCGTTGTCGGTACACATCGCCCGGCTGGGCACGAACGCGGCCAGACCATCCGCCGCGCAAGCCGCCACTATGCGCTCCCGCAGCTCGGAGTTGGCTGCCACCCCACCCGCCAGGCAGATGGCCCTGGCCCCCAGCTCGCCAGCAGCCCGGCGGGCCTTTGATACCAGCACGTCGGTGACGGCTCGCTGAAAGCTGGCCGCCACGTCGGCCGTGCCCGCCTCGGGGTGAGCCCTCACGTAGTGGATGACCGATGTCTTGAGCCCGCTGAACGAAAAATCCCACCCGGCATCCATCATCGCCCGCGGGAAGCGGATCGCCCCGGGGTCTCCCACGGAGGCGAGACGGTCGATCTCGGGCCCGCCCGGATAACCCAGGCCCAGGAACCTGGCCACCTTGTCGAACGCCTCGCCGGCCGCGTCGTCGAGGGTCTGGCCCAGCAGGCGGTAGCTGCCACGAGCCTGCATCTCGATGAGCATGGTGTGTCCGCCGCTCACCAGCAGCACGATCATCGGGAGCGCCAGGTTCGGCTCCTCCAGGGACGCGGCGTACAAGTGGGCCTCGAGGTGGTTCACCCCCACGAAAGGCACCCCCCACACCAGGGCCATCGCCTTGGCCGCGCTGACCCCCACCAGCAGCGAGCCGATGAGGCCCGGTCCGACCGTGGCGGCCACGGCGGCCAATGCGGGCTCGGGGCCTGCTCCAGGAGGGCCGCTGGTGCCAACCGGGCGGGGATCCAGGCCGGCCTCCAGGAGGGCCTCGGCAATCACCGGGGTGAGCAGCTCCACGTGGGCCCGGCCGGCCAGCTCGGGCACCACTCCCCCGAATCGCGCGTGCAGGTCGATCTGGCTGGAGACCACCGAGGAGACCACGTCCCGGCCAGCGACGACAACGGCCGCCGCCGTCTCGTCGCACGAGGTCTCGATGCCAAGCACCGCCTGGCTCGCCGCAGGCTGGCTCACCATCTGGCTGCCGGCTCCACGATCGTCGAACCAGGCAGAGCCGCCTCGATCTCAGCCAGGCGCCGGGCGTAGGAAGGCGTCTCGATCGACGAAACGGTCATCAAGAGGGCATCCTCGTTGGTCTCGGCGTAGTAGTTGCGCCTGATGCCCACCGGGCTCATGCCGAACTGGCGGTACAGGGCTTGGGCGCCCAGGTTGCCCACCCTGACTTCAAGGGTCAGGCCGGTCGCTTCCCGCTCCAGCGCCGTGTGGGCCAGGGTCAGGAGCAGGCGGGTGGCTATATGGTGGCGTTGCCAGTCCGGTGCAACCGCGATGTTGGTCACGTGGGCCTCGTCCCCGGTCAGCATCAGCCCGGCGTACCCGACAACCTCGCCGTCCACCTTGGCCACGTAGTACGCCCTCGCGCTGCGCAGGGCCAGCTCGCTCACGAACAGGGCCAACGACCACGGATGGGGATATACCCTGGCCTCGATGCGCATGACCGACCTCAGGTGGCGCCGGCGCATCGGGACCAGGTGAACCACCAGGTCTCTTGCACTCGAATCGGGCGGCGGATCGGTTCCACCGGCAATCAAGTCTGGTCCCCGCGCAGCCACCCTCAACCCAGGCTCTCTGCGCCTGTGGCGGCGCGACGCTCCCAGTTGATCTGGGCATCGGCCTTGCGCAGGTAGACCACCTCGATGTCCGACACCCCGACGAACTCCTCCCGCAGGACCTTGGGCCGGGCCAGCTCCACCAGGTCGCTGGCACGGGGATGAGCCATGCCAATGGCGCCGACCTCGGCACCGCGCTCGGCGGCCAGCACCTCGGCATAGCGCCGCGCCCCGTCGCCGACCAACAGGCTGGCCGAGCCCGAAGCGCCCAGCTCTGCGGCCAGCTCGGCAGGCGCCGTGATGCGGTAGTCGCCCACCCGCTGGATCCCACCCGGGACCTGGCGGTAGAAAGCCCAGTAGATCTCTCCCTTGCGGGCGTCGATCACCGAGGCAATGAGACGCTCGGTGTGGCGAACAGGGAATGCAAGCAGGTCCAGGCTGGAGAGTCCGATCATCGGCACCCGTAGCGCCGCAGCGGTGGCCTTGGCCGCCGACACCCCCACTCGCAGCCCAGTGAACAGGCCCGGTCCGACGTCCACCGCCACGACACGCACCTCGGCGAGGCCGACCCCCGCTTGGGTGCAGACCCACTCGATGGCCGGGGTGAGCAGCTCGGCGTGACGCCGGCTGGCAAAGATATGAGTGGAGGCAAGGACTCCTCTGTGATCACCGAGTGCCACACCCACGTGCGAGGTGGCAGTCTCGATCCCGAGCACGATCATCTCGGGCGCCACCTGTCGACCGCCAGTTCGAGGTCCGCCGCGCGCCGCATCCAGGCCCGGCCGACCGGACACAGCTCGATACGGCGCTCGTCGACAACGAAGTCGTCGGGGCTCTCCCCCGGAGGGCGGGTGATGCGCACCTCGAGGAAGTCCGGGCGCAGCGCCGGGGCCGCCATGTCACCCCACTCGATCAGTGCCACTCCCCGCTCGTCGAGCAGCTCGGGCAAACCCAGGTCCACCACCTCTTGGAGCTGGTCCAAGCGGTACACATCGGCGTGAAGCATCTCGAGGCGTCCTCGATACGACCTGAGCAGGACGAAAGTCGGGCTGGTTACCGGCTCGCCGACGCCGAGACCCAGCCCGAAGCCTTGAGCAAAGGTGGTCTTGCCGGTTCCCAGATCCCCGATCAACAAGAGCACGTCGCCCGGACAGACCATCCCGGCCACCGCCGCCGCCAGCTCTTTTGTGTCCTCGGCCGACTTGGTGACCAGGAAGATCATGTGGCTGGAACCCCCGACGCGAGAAGGCGCTTGGCCCGGATCAGATCGGCGCGCATCATAGCCAGCATCCCTCCGCCACCCCGCAAAGCCGCTGCCGGGTGGAACGTCGGGACCAGAGAGCTGCCCCGGAACGGATAGACCCTGCCCCGCAGGGAGCTGATCGTCTCCGTGGTCTGTAGGAGCGTCCTGGTGGCGAAGTTGCCCAAGGTCACGATCACCAGCGGAGCGATCAGGTCCACCTGGGCATCCAGGTACGGTCGGCAGGCCGCGATCTCGTCCGGCTTGGGATCCCGGTTTCCCGGCGGTCGGCACTTGACCACGTTGGCTATGTAGCACGCTGAGCGGTGGATGCCCAGCTCCTCTGCCATCAGGCGGTCGAGCAGCTTGCCCGAGCGACCCACGAAAGGCACCCCGGCAAGGTCCTCGTCGTGTCCGGGACCCTCCCCCACGAACATGAGAGCGCCTTGGGCGTCGCCTGCCCCGAACACGACGTTGGTCCTGCCCTGGGCCAGCGCGCACCGAACGCAGCACTTGGCCTGCACCTCGAGATCGGCCAGCGTGGCCACCTGACGGAGCGTACCGGTTCAGCACCCCGCTACAGCCATCCGGCAACCTGACCGGGAGGCAAGCAGCCATAATGGGCCTGTCGAGCACTACGAGCAGGTCCAGCAAGCCTGAATCTCCACAGTTGCTACAGCCATTGGCTATAAATGGGGAGATGGCCGCATCGACGCCCACTGACGATCCCAGATTGCGGGTCTTCGCCTATGCCGTGGCTGAGAAGGCCTGGCTGTACGTACCGCTCGTGGACACCCTAATGGCCGCCAAGGAACGATTCCGGCTCCAGCTCCGGCCCGCCGAGTTGGCCCGGGAGCTACCGGGCTCGGTCGTCGAGGAGGTGGCCGAAGCCCTGGACGCCCTAGAGGCCTGGGGCAACGTCACCAGGTTCTACGACACCACGGCTCCCGAGACGCTGGGCGAGTTCTACTCCAAGCGGTTCTTGTACCAGCTCACCGAAGCCGGGGTGGCCGCGCACGAGGGGATCCGCGCGGTGCGCCGGGCCGGTCTGGACAGCGGTCGGCTATCGGGCGTGCTCCTGCCGGGGATCATCGAGCGACTTGCAGCCATCAGCGTGGAGGCAGGCAGCGGCCATCCCGACGACGCAAGGGTGTACCACCTCCTGGTCGATCTGTTCGCCAGCTTCGCCGAGCTGGCAGACAATGCCGCGCGCTACATGAACGACCTTGCCCAAGAGACCAGCGAGATCGCAGGTGACGATGAGTCCTTCGCCGCCTACAAGGCTGCAGTGTTCACCTACCTCGATGAGTTCGTGGCCCGCTTGGCTGCCACGGTGCCCCAGATCGCGGACGCGATCACCAATCTGGATCCGCAGATTGACGACCTCATCGGCCTCGCGGCCAAGACCGACACCGCACCCGTGCGCACCGGCACCGACGACGGGCTGCGCTCCTCGTTCGCCTCGCGCTGGTCAGGAGTGAGAGCCTGGTTCGTGGCCCAGGGAACCGAGCCACCCATCGCCACCTCCCTGCGCATGGCGATGCTCGACGCCCTCAACCGGATACTTGCGGCAGTGGGCAGGCTTCACGAGCAGCACTTGCGCCGAGTGACCCGGGAGGCCGACTTCACCCAGCTCGCCCGGTGGTTCTCCACAGCCACGCCCGAAGAGGCGCCCCTGTTGTGGGATCGGGCATTCGGCCTTTACCCGGCCCGCCACTTTGCCGAGGCGGCGGGGGACGAGGAGTCCGAGCGCGGAGCCAGCTTCTGGGACGTCGCGGCGGTGGAGGTGGCACCCCGTTTGCGGGCGACGGGCACCCGCGCTGCCCCGGGACGCCCTGGCCAGGGCGCTGATTACACCGCGGCGAAGACGGCCGGCCTGGCGCGCATCCGCTCAGCCCAGCGCCAGGCAGGGCTCGCCATGGCCCGCCTGGCAAGGCGCACCCCGACTCGACTCTCCCATCTTGGCAAGCTGGACGGTGAGGAACTCGCCCAGTTGCTCGAAGTCTTCGACGCGGCGCTGTCCGCGCGCCCAGGTACCGACGGGACCCGTTGCGCATCCACACCGCTGGTCGGCATCACGATGCGCCCCGTCCCCGGCACCCGTCAGGCAGTCATCGTCACCCCTGCCGGCACGCTGATCTGTGCCGACCAAGCCATTCACATCTGGCTTGCTGGCGAAACCCGGGCAGAGGCGGTGGGCTGAGCCGTGCAATCGTCTGAGCTGCAACGGGCCGAGCTTCGCCAGGCAGTGAGGGGCCTTGTCGCCGAGCCGCTGGTCGAGCGGGGCAGCCCCGTCCTCGCACTGGCCCGGCGTCACCGCGCCGAGCTGACCCGCTGGTTTGCGGACGAGCTGGGCTACCGCCTCGATGCCACCCGCCCTGGAGTCATTCGCCTGGCCAAGCTCCCCGGCCCCGGCCACGCCCCGAGGGGCCTCTCCACCCGGACTGGCCGCCCATTCGATGGGCGCCGGTACGCCCTCACCTGCCTGGTGCTCGCATCCGCCGAGAGCGCCGGGGAGCGAACCACCCTGGCCCGGCTGTTCGAGGATGTCACCGTTCGGGCGTGTGTGATCGAGGGGCTGGAGTGGGACGCGGGGGTCGCGGCGAACAGGCGCATCTTTATCCAAGCAGTCCAGGCGGCGACTGATCTCGGAGTGCTGGAGAAGGCCGAGGGAGACGAGGAGCGCTTCGCCCGGGGAGAAGCCGGCGGGGACGCCCTCTACCGGGTCGACCGGGAGCGGCTCTCGCTGCTTCCCACTGCCCCGCAACCGCCGTCGCTTGCCGCCTCGCCGGCTGCCGTAGCAACCGAGGCGTACCCCGACACAGAGGACGGGCGGGCACGGCGTCGCAGGCACCGGGTCACCCGCGCACTCGTCGAGCAGCCCGTGGTCTACCGCGATGACCTGGCGCCCGACGAGCTCGACTACCTGCGCTCCCAGCGGGCACGCTTGGAGCGTATCCTGGACGAGAAGGTCGGGTTGACCCTGGAGGTACGCGCCGAGGGGTGGGTGACGGTGGACCCAGCCGGCGAGCTCAGTGACCTGCGCTGGCCTGAATATGGCGCCGCCGAGACAACCGCGCTGCGTCTGTGCGATGAGCTCGCCGCCCGCAAGCGCCGGGGGGACCCCGATTCTTGGCCAATCGACAAGGTGAACGGCTTCGTGCGACGACTGGCCGTCGAGTACGCTGGCTACTGGAGACAGGGCGCCGACTCTCCAGCCGGCGCAGAGGCGCTGGGTGCTCAGGCCTTGAGCATCCTGGTGGCGGCCAGGCTGTGCAGGCGGGGCCCTGGCGGGATCGAAACCCTGGCGGGAGCAGCCCGCTTTGCGGCTGCCGAGCCGGTGAGGACCGCACCAGCGTCCCAGCTGTGGACCTCAGAGATCTCAGAGACCTCAGAGACGGAGGACCCTTGATCATCGCTCAGCTCGGAGCGTTGGCGCAGCTACCGCCCGCCGCGGCGGGTCGGATGCGACCACTGCGAGCGGGAATCCTCAACATCTGGGAGTACGACAACCAGGAGTTCTGGTTCGCCGACGGTCGCCTCATCCTGCGGGGGCAGAACACTGCGGGGAAGTCAAAGGCCTTGGAGCTGCTGTTGCCTTTCGTGCTGGACGGAGACATCCGTTCCGAGCGGCTCGACCCGTTCGGCTCGCGATCCAAGACGATGTACTGGAACCTGGTCGAGTTCTCCGAGGAGCGCTCGTCCGCCATCGGCTATTGCTGGGTGGAGTTCGGCCACGCCGACGCGGAGGCGACCGAGCGCTATGTCACCTGCATCGTGGGGATGCGCACGGCTCGCTCCGCGGGAAAGAGGGTAGATGTCTGGTGGGCGGTCACACCCGCCCGGGTTGGCCGGGATCTGGAGCTGGCGCCTGGCGGGACCCCGCTCACTGCCGAGCGGTTCAAGGCGGCCCTTCCAGAGCGCAGCGTGGTCTCCGCCTCGGCACGTGAGCACCGGGTTGCGGTGGATCGCGCCCTGTTCGGCCTGGGCACCGACCGTTACGAGGCACTGCTGCACCTTCTGCTTCGCCTTCGACGGCCGAAGCTTTCCGAGAAGCTGGACATGAGCCGCCTCGGCGAGTACCTGAGCGACGCCCTGCCCCCGCTGGAGCGCCACCGGATGGAGACACTGGCGCAGGCTTTTGCCCGGCTCGACGACGAGACTGCCGAGATCGAACGCCTCGAGGCGAGCGCGGGGGCACTGCGGGCGTTCCTCGGGCACTACCGAGATCACGCCAAGGTGCACACCCGGCTGCGCTCAGATGCGGTGCGCTCCGCCAATAGCCGCTTCGACAAGGTTACCGAGACGGAGCGGCTCCAGCGAGCCGAGCAGGACTCGGCTACTGCCGTGCTGGCCAGCATCGAGGCCCGGCGCGTCGAGCTCCGGACCGGGATCGACGAGATGACCGGCCAGCTCATGGGCCTGGACCTGTCCAAGGTGCACGCACTCCGAGAGGTGGAGCACCGGGCCGCTGACGCCGAGCGCTACTGCTCAGCGCAGTCGAGCCGAGCCGGGGAGGACAGGGCCCGTCTCGCTGGCGCCGTGGAGGATCTCGAGGCGGCCGAGCACGACGCCGTCGTGGCGGAGGCCCGGCGGGACGCGGGCGCCGCCGCCATCGTGGTCTTGGCGGAGGGGGCTGGGCTGGGCGCGGAGCACAGGATGCATCAAAGCCAGTTGCTGGCCCAGCCGGAGCGGTCTGTCCCCGCCCTCGAAGGGGCCGCCGAGCGTCGGCGAGCTGCGCTCGCCGCCGTGCGGGTGGCCGGGGCAGAGGCCGGCAAAGCGCTGGCCCGGATCAGCGCCGACGAGCAATCCCTCCGTCGGGCCGAGGCAGCCCTGGGCGAAGCTGAGGAGGAGGAGTCCGGCGCATGGACTGCGTTGGAGAGCGCGGGAGCAGCCCTGGCCGAGGCGGTGGACGCCTGGGCGACCGACTGGCACGTTGTGCTTCCGGAGGGCCACGCAGACCAGGTGGTGGAGCAAGCATCAGCTGGGAAGGCGCCCCGCGCCGGACCTCTGCTCGCCGAGGCACGAGCGGATCTGAGAGCCCACCAAGTGGAGGTGGAGGCCGAGAGGCGCCGGGTCGGGAGCCGACGCTCAGAAGCGGAGGCCGAGCGGCGCCGGGTGGAGGAGGAGACCGGCGACGCTCCGCCCGCTCGCCCTGGACGTCCGGTTGCCCGGCCTGAGGGGTGCGCTCCACTGTGGTCGTGCGTGGACTTCGCGCCCGACCTGGATGCCGCAGGCCGGGCTGGTCTCGAGGCCGCCCTGGAGGCCTCCGGCCTGCTCGACGCCCTGGTTAGCCCCGCGGGCACCGTGCTCGACCCCGATACCCTCGACACCTGGATCGGAGCCGACCCGGCAATGGCGGGGCCTGGATCCGCGGTGCCTGAATCGGGGGCGACCGGGGCGGGGGCTTTGGCCTGGCTGGTGCCGGCAACCGGGGCGCAGCTCGACGAAGCAATGATTCTCACAGCCCTGGCCGCCATCGGTTCAGCCGGAGCTGCGTGCATGACTGACGGCCGTTGGTCCGTCGGTCCACTTCGCGGCGCCTGGTCGAAGGAGTCGGCGGAATACGTGGGGGCCGCGGCTCGAGCGCAAGCGCGAACCCGGCGCCTCGCGGCCCTCGCAGTGGAGATTGCCTCCCTAGACTTGGAGCTGGCCGGGCTGAGCGACCGGGGCATGGCCTTGGCCGCAGAGCTGGACCGCTTGGACCGCGCCGAGCTGGCTTGGCCGTCGATAGACGCTCTCCGCGAGGCTGGGCACGCCCTTGGTAGGGCGCGCCAGGCAGTCGGTGCAGCTCAGGCGGTCCTGGCCCAAGCGACCCAGCGTGTGGAGCAGTCTCGTTCAGAGGGAAGAGAAGCCATCGACGGCCTCGCTCGGGCCGAGACCGCGGCCCGGTGCTCCGCCGGGACCCTCGACGAAGCATTCGAAGCTCTCGCCAGGTACACCAACGCCCTGGCAAGGCTGGCTGGGGACGTCCGGCAGGCTCTGGTTGCCAGAGCTGCCGCGCTGGGTGCCGCGGACCGGGCCCGGGCGGCAGAGGTGACCGCAGCCTCTTCGGCGGACGAGCTGGGCCGTGCCTTGGCTCGCTCCACCCAGGCCCTGGCAGAAGCTGACGAGCTCCGCCGGACCAGTGGCGCAGATGCCGACGCCGTCCTGGCTCGTCACCGGGAGCTGTCAGCGGCCAAGGAGAGCGCCGAAGCAGAGCGCTCCGCGCTCGACCTCGCCCGAGACGAGGCCAGGGATCGCCTCACCACCGCCAGCACTCTGTTGGACGCCACCACGAAGGAGCGGCTCCAGCGCGAGAACGAGCGGACCCATGCGCTCCGGGCACTGGCACTGCTCGGCGCCACCGAGCTCGCCGTCCTGGCGCTGGGGCCCACCGATCCCGAGCGCGATCTCACCCAGGTGACCGCGGGGCTGGGATTCGCCCGCTCGGCTTACGAGCGACTGCGAGACGTGAGTGTCGACCAGGCCGCCCAAGACTCGGTGAGCAACCGGTTCCACAACGGTATGACCACGCTGAGAGCCCAGCTCGGCAGCGACTTCGACCCCTACCTGGACACAAGTGACGGGATCGAGGTGTGCTACGCCACCTTGAACGGCGAGGTCGTGGGGGCGAGCGCTCTGTCGGCTGCCCTGGAGACCCAGATCCGCCGCCGGCGTGAGACGTTGTCGGCCGAGGAGCGCCAGTTGATCGAGCGGCACCTGCTGACAGAGGTTGGCACCCATCTGGGCGAGCAGGTACACGCCGCGTGGACACTGAAGAACCGGATGAACGATCAGCTTGCCGCCCACCCAACCCGGAGCGGCGTGAGCTTACGCCTCACCTGGGAGGTCGCTCCCGACTCCTGGCCGGGCTCAGAGCAGGCGGTCCGGCTGCTGCGCCAGGAGGTGGCCTTGCTCGATCAAAACGACCGGGCGGCGCTTGCTGCGTTTCTGGCCGAGCGGGTCCGAGCCGCACGCGAGGACAACGAGGGAGTGGATGTGGTCGAGCGGCTGGCGACTGCGCTGGACTACCGGCTGTGGCACCGTTTTTCCATATTCCGACGAGCCAACGGGCGCGAGGAGAAGCTCACCGCGCGCACCCAGGGTGTCGGGTCCGGTGGTGAACAGGCAAAGCTGGCTCACCTGCCTCTCTTCGCCGCGACTGCCGCATATTACGCGTCCGCCAGACCCGATGCCCCTCGCCTGCTCATGCTGGACGAGGCATTCGCCGGTATCGACGACAGCCAACGCGCCGACTGCATGGGCATGCTCGTCGACCTCGACCTCGACATGGTGCTCACCAACTACGCCGAATGGGGCTGCTATCCCGAGGTGCCTGCTGTCGCCGTGTACCACTTGGAACGTACCCCTGGGCGCCCCGGAGTGACCGCACTTCGCTTCGTGTGGGACGGCAACGCTCGACGTGAGGACGATCCGTGGTTGGATTCCCAGACTGCGATTGCTGCTGTTTGCGACGACGATGGCCTTTTCACCTGATTCAGCTGAGGACCGCCCGGTCCTTGCCGATCAACGCCTGCTCCCGCTCTGGCGCGCCTCGCACCGCAGGCTGGAGGCGACGGGCGGTCAGCTGGCGGGCGCCGCCGTCCACTTGGTTGACCTGGCACCAGATGAGCGTGCTGCGCTGGATCGGCTCCTCGGGATCCGCGCTCGGGGCCTAACTGTCCGGGTTCAGCTGGACCGCCTCGACCTGCTCCTGCGCACTCGCACCGGCAAGTCCCTGATCGACGTCGTGACGGCCATCATCGGACCCTTGCGTGACCGCCCAGGCGAACGAGCGATCGCCCAGCACTGCGACTCCGTTCTCTGGGAGCACCTCCAAAGTCATCGAGCGCTGGACCAGCACCCCGCACTGGAGGGATGGCTGGAGCGCCTGCGGGCCAGCGGCAGCTGGCGCCGCCTCGACAATGCGGAGGCCCGCCTGACTTGCGCGCTCGACGTGCTTGGTCAGCTACCCCTGGCCTCCCGAACCGGCCGATCCCGACTCGCCGCCCGTGTGCTCGGCGACGCGCACGCTCTCGACGACACAAGCCCGACTGGACGGCTGGTCACAGCCGCCCTGGCGCATCTCAGCGGCTCCACCCAGACTCCGAGGGCGGCGCAGCGACGCGCCCTGTGGGCCGAGCGGGGAGTCGTCTTCGACGAGACATCCTCGACCGTGCTGACCCTGGGCCTGCGCCCGCGCCGGGTCGGTCCCCTCACCGAAGCGGCTCACCGCTGGGCTGACGGGGATACCCCGCTGCCGATCCCGCTGGCAGCGCTCCAAATCGAGAGCTGGGAGCTCGAGGCTGGCATTCCCGTGTGGGCTTGCGAGAACCCGTCGGTGCTGGCGGCAGCCACAGGAACAGGCGCAGCGATGGTGTGCCTCGAAGGCCGGCCCTCGCTGGCCGGGATGCTGCTGCTGAGGGCACTCACTGCCAGCGGCACCCTGCTCAGCTATCACGGCGACTTTGGCGGGGGCGGCCTGTCGATTGCCAACGCGATCATCGGAGAGATGGGCGCACGACCCTGGCGATTCGGTGTCGACGACCATCGCGCGGCCCTGGCCCGGGCAGCTGCTGGCGCTGTCGAGCTCCGCCCGTTGCGTGGCGCCGTCCCCGACGCCTGTTGGGACCCTGAGTTGGCACCCTCCGTCCGCGCCAGCGGGGTCGAGGTCGAGGAGGAGCTGGTCGTGGATGTGCTCCTCGGAGACTTGTGCTCAACAACGAATCGCTGATCATACGGCACCGTTGGCTGCGATCTGGGCGTCCGGCAAGGGCAGCCGGTACGATTGCCGCCCTGAGCACGAAGCAGCGTCTACCCTCGGCTTGGGCAGCTTGGGGCACCTTTCGGCGCGAACATGACAATGACAGCACGTGGACTCAGTTGCACTCGGGCGCTGGAGAGGCCAGGCTGTCCGGTCATGCAGGTCCCGCGGCCCCTCCCGCCCGAGCGCTTGCGGATCGCCCTGCTCGTGTACCGGGGCAACCCGCGCTGTGGGGGTCAGGGGGTGTACACCCGGTACCTCAGCACCGAGCTCGTAGCGCTCGGCCACGAGGTGACGGTCTTCGCAGGTCAGCCCTACCCGCAGCTGGAGGAAGGGGTGGGTTTCGTCGCCGTTCCCAGCTTGGACCTATACCGCCAGCCCGACCCCTTCCGCACCCCAAAGCTGGCCGAGATCCACTCGCCCACCGACCTGCTCGAGCTGGGGATCACCTGGACTGCAGGTTTTCCCGAGCCCCTCACGTTCAGCCTGCGGGCACGCCGGCTCCTCCTGCCTCGCCGGGCGGATTTCGACCTGGTTCACGACAACCAGGGTCTCGGTCGCGGGCTGCTCGGGATGATGAGAGACGGTTGGCCCGTGCTGGCCACGATCCACCATCCGATCACGGTGGACCGGGTGCTTGACCTGGCCCACGCCAAGACCCGGGGTCGCCGGATGACCCTGAGACGATGGTACGGCTTCGTCGGGATGCAGGTAACCGTAGCGCGGCGGGTTCCGAGACTGATCACCGTCTCGGAGTCTTCCCGGCGCGACATTGTGGACCAGCTGGGGGTCCGGCCCGAACGCCTGGCCGTGGTTCCTATAGGCGTGGACCATGCACGATTCCGGCCCCTTCCCGAGGTGCGGGTGGTGCCAGGGCGCATGATGACCACCGCCAGTGCCGACGTGCCGCTCAAAGGGTTGGTGCCTCTGCTCGAGGCCCTGGCCAAGGTCCGCACCGAGCGCCACGCCGAGCTGGTGGTGGTGGGCGCGCCCCGTCCCGAGAGCCGGGTCGCCGAGACGATCGCCCGGCTCGGCCTGCAAGGCGCGGTGCGGTTCGTCTCCGAGGTGAGCGACCAGCGCATGGTCGAGCTTTGGGGCGAGGCGGAAGTGGCGGTCGTGCCGTCGCTTTACGAGGGCTTCTCGCTGCCGGCGGTGGAGGCGATGGCTTGTGGGCGGCCGGTGGTGGCGACCACCGGGGGGGCATTGCCCGAGGTTGTGGGGCGCCACGGCGAGACCGGGCTGCTGGTGCCCCCCGGGGACCCCTCGGCGCTGGCGGTCGCGCTGGGTCGGGTTCTGGACGACCCGGCGCTGGGGGAAAGGATTGGGGCAGCCGGACGCGCCAGGGCACTGGAACGCTTCACGTGGAGGGCCACCGCCAAGGGGACCGTCGAGCAGTACCGAGCCCTGTTGGCAGGTCCGGTCGACCCCCACAGGCTTTGGGCGATTTCGACACCCGAGCAGGCTGTCCCAAAATGGTCCCGGAGGGGCCTTCTTGTCTGCAAAAGCCCTGGTGGAGAGTCACCTCAGCACTGTTTTGGGACACCCGAGAGGTCGAAATTGCCCAAAGTACGCCCATCCCGCAGCCAGCCGAGCCGAGCCAGGGAGCCCTTCCCCTGCTGACCGTCGATTACGCCCGACTCGGGCTGCGGCGGGGCGAGCTGCTCCTGGACCTGGGGTGTGGCGCTGGCCGCCACGCCTTCGAGGCGGTGCGCCTGGGGGCCCGCGCCGTCGCTGTGGACGCCGACGCGGCCGAGGTGACCGGGGTCGCGGCGATGCTGGCCCTCATGTCCGCCGAGGCAGGCCCGCCCACCGCCAGCGCCACCAGAACCGCCGGCACCAGGCCAGGAACCGGGACCGTGGTCCGGGCCGACGCCGGGTTGCTGCCGTTCGCCGACGCCACCTTCGACCGGGTGATCGCGGCAGAGGTCCTGGAGCACCTTCCGGCGGATACCGTGGCCATGGCCGAGCTGGCCCGGATCCTGCGTCCCGGCGGGACCATGGCCGTGACCGTCCCGCGTTTCGGCCCGGAGCTGGTCAACTGGGCCCTGTCGGAGCGCTACCACAAGCGCCCCGGCGGTCACGTGAGGATCTACCGCCGCTCCCAGCTGGTGGAGCGCCTGGCCGGGGCCGGCTTGCAAATCACCGGATCGCATCACGCCCACGCCCTCCACACTCCCTACTGGTGGCTGCGCTGCGCGCTCGGCGTGGACAACGAGGCCCACCCTGCGGTGAAGGCATACCACCGGATGCTGGTGTGGGACATCGTCGAGGCCCCCGCGCTCACCAGGGTCACCGAACACATCCTCAACCCGGTCCTGGGCAAGAGCTTGGTGTTGTACCTCGTCAGGCAGGCACCACAGGGGTGAGTGGGCAGCCGGGCCAAATGGCACAGGTGCATATTCCTCAAAAAGGCCTCGACCCCAAAGAGGTAACCGCCACCGCGGAGTCGATTGCCGCCGTGCAGCTGCGGAACGGGATGGTCCCGTGGTATCCAGGGGGTCACGCCGACCCGTGGAACCACGTGGAGGCGGCCATGGCGTTGGCGGTCGCCGGCCTGATCGGCGAGGCGGAGGCCGCCTATGAGTGGCTGGCGACGACCCAGCACGACGACGGCTCGTGGTGCAGCTACTACCAGACCTGCGGGGTCGAGGAGCCCCGCCGGGACACCAACATGTGCGCCTACGCGGCGACCGGGGTGTGGCTGCACTTCCTCGTGACCGGGGATGCCGGGTTCCTGGAGTCGATGTGGGCGGTGGTCGAGCGCGCGGTCGGCTTCGTGCTCGCCCGCCAGCGGAGCGGCGGAGAGGTGGCCTGGTCGGTGGATCCCGACGGGCGGGCCGCGCGCGAGGCCCTGCTGGCTGCGTCCTCGTCGATCCATCTGAGCCTGGGCTGCGCCGTGGCGGCGGCGGGCCGGCTCGGCGTCGAGCGTCCCGCGTGGGAGTGGGCGAGGGCCAGGCTCGCTGAGGCGATCTCGGCGCGACCGGGCGTCTTCGGGGCCAGGGAGCGCTGGTCAATGGACTGGTACTACCCCGTCCTGACGGGAGCGATCAGTGGGGCCGACGCCCGATCCAGGATGGCAGCACGCTGGGGCGATCTGGTGATCGACGGCGTGGGAGTGCGCTGTGTATCCGACCAGGCCTGGGTCACGACAGCCGAGACAGCGGAGTGCGCCATGGCTCTGGCCAAGGTCGGAAGGTTCGGCGATGCGGCGTGCCTGCTCGACTGCACGCGGAGGCTGCGTCACGCTGATGGCTCTTACTGGACCGGGCTGGTGCATCCCGCCGGGAGGCACTTCCCGGCGGGCGAGCGCAGCACCTACTCGGCCGCTGCGGTCCTGCTGGCATCGAGCGCGGTGGGTGCCCGGCTATTCGGCGCAGGCCTCGGAGGCGGGACGGGTCCTGCGCAGGACCCGGAGGCTGCCGCAAGCCTCGACCTCTTCGAAACAGCCTGACTCCAGAGCCGCCCGCCAGATCTCGTACGGCGGCCGGCCGCCGTCTGCCGGGTCGGAAAACACGTCGTGGATGGCCAGCAGGCCGCCCAACGCCACGTGCGGCGACCAACCCCGAAAGTCGGCCCAGGCCGGGCCGGGCCCGTGCCCACCATCGACGAACACCAGGGCCAGGGGGGCGCCCCAGTGCGCCGCCACGGTCGGCGAATCGCCCACCACCCCGATCACCCAGGGCTCCAGGCCGGCCACCTCGATCGTGCGCCGCCAGGTGGGAAGGCTGTCCATGCGCCCGCTGCGTCGATCCACCAGGGCGGGGTCGTGGTGCGCCCAGCCGGCCTGGAGCTCTTCGGAGCCCCGGTGGTGGTCGACGCTCCAGCACACGGTCGACTCCTCTCGAGCCGCCGCGCCCAACCAGATGGTGGACTTGCCGCAGTAGGCCCCGACCTCCAAGAGGGCGCCGAGCCGGGTCCGGGCGGCCTGGCGCGCCGCAAGGTGCAGGGCCAGGCCTTCGTCGTCGGGCATGAAGCCCTTGGCGTCGCGTGCCAGCGCCAGCAGCTGCGCTGGCAGTTCGACGGGCATCGGCCAGAGGGACTCTAGTAGCGTGAGCCGGTGGACATCGACGAGTTCTATGACGCGGACCCCCGCCGGCGGACCAGCCGGGAGCTGGCCTACGGAGTGGGTTGGGCGCAGGGCTCACCGCCGGGGCGGGTGGCCGACCTGTTCTGGGTGGAGGACACCGGCGAGCTATACCTGATGTTCGAGCCGATCCCACCCAACTGGCTGCCGCTGATCGACCACGACGACCTCACCCGCTGGGTCGAGGAGGCCCAGGACCTGGCGGCCGGCGCGATCGAGGCGATCCACGACCTGCTCCATCCCCGCCATCACCTGGCCAAGACCGAGCGCCACCACCCTGGCCAGTCGCCGGGCACCGACGCCTACGACGAGAAGCTGGCGGTCGAGGTCCTGGGAGTGATCCCATCGAAGGCGCAGGTGGATGCCCGGCTGGCGGGCTGGGAGCAGGCCCTGCGCGCACCCGACAGCATCGGATGGCTCCGCTCTCGGATATCCTGAGCCGGCCCTTTTTGAGAAATTAGCTTTGAGAAATTAGCACTGTCTCGCCGAACACCCGTGCCCACTACGGGCCGGCGGGTTCAAACCCGGGCCATGTTGACGAAGCGGGCGTAGTGCTCCAAGAATGCCAGCTGGGTTACCCCCGTCGGGCCGTTGCGGTGCTTGGCCACGATCACCTCTGCCGTGCCCCGGTCCGGCGAGTCGGGATTGTACAGCTCGTCACGATAGATGAACATCACCACGTCGGCATCTTGCTCGAGCGAGTTGTGAGCGATGATCCCGTTGGCCACAAAGTTGTGGGTGCCTTCCACCGTCGCATCGAAGGTGGGCTCCACTCCGGCGGGTGCGATCTCCACCACCTGGTCCCACGTCACATCTGAACTGGCCGGGCCCGCCGGCACAGCGGGGCTCACCTCGTCCCGGACCCCTTGGCAGGCGACCTTGGCAAGGGGCCGCTCGACGTTGCCGGCGGTGACCTTCAAGCGACAGAGGATCTCGCTGGGCTGCTCCAGAGCCTCATCGAGGATGAGCCGCTCTTCAGGCCAGCTTGCGTCACCCAGGCGGTGGGTCTCGTTGTCCGACCATCCGGGCGACGCCTGCGCGGGCTCCGGGAGGCTCCTCAGAGCTGAGATCAGGTCGCCGGGGCTCAGCTCTCCCAGAGGCACCCATCCGTCCAATCCGCGAAAGGGGTGATTGGCAGTCGCCGTCACCTCGAGACCCGATGCGAGGCATAACCGAAAGACCGGCCGGACCCCTGACGCAAACACCTTGGTCATCCGCCTTGGGACCAGGTGCCAGTGATCGTCGAGAGACCAGACCAGGGGCCGCTCCTGGGTCAGCACCAGCTCGCCGAGCGTCACGGGCCAACCGTTGTCTGCGCGCAGGATACGGGTCCCGCCAGTCATGCAACCGGACTCTCTCAGGTCGGCCAGCACCGGGCGCTTGTCAGCTCGGCTCTCTAGGTTTCGCGACAGCTGCGAGAGGGCGACCACTGGCACCTCCAGCTCTCTGGCCAGGATCTTGAGGCCCCGGCTTATCTCGGCCACCTCGACCTGGCGATTCTCGGCCTGGTGGCGGCCGGTCATCAGCTGCAGGTAGTCGACGATCACCAGACCCAAGCCCTGCCGGCTGCGCAGCCGGCGAGACTTGGCCCGGATGTCCATGACGGTGGTGTTGGGGTTGTCGTCCACGAAGATCGGGGCCTCACCGAGACGCCCGGTGGCATGTGAGATCTTGGTCCAATCAGCCTCCAGCAGGCGGCCGTTGCGCATCCGGGACGAATCGACCCGGGCTTCGCCGCACAAGAAGCGCTGCGTGATCTCCAGGTGGCTCATCTCCAGCGAGAAGACCAGCACGGGCACGCGGCGCTCCATCGCCGCATGGGCCGCCATGCCCAGAGCGAAGCTGGTCTTGCCCGCCCCAGGACGGGCACCCACTATGACCAGATTGGAGGGCTGGAGACCCGCCAGCTTCTGGTCCAGGTCGGTATAGCCGGTGGGAACCCCGGTGATCGTGTCACCCCGCCCGTAAAGCGCTTCGAGATCGTCCAGGGTCTGTCCCAGCAGCTCGCGAATCGCCACCAGGGTGTCCACGGCCCGGCGTTGAGCGACCTCGAAGACCATGGTCTCTGCGCGGTCAACCGCCGCGGTGACGTCCTCGGGGACCGAGTAACCGAGCTCGGCGATCTCAGCAGCTACCCCGATGAGCTTGCGTAGCAGGGAGTGCTCCTCGACGATCCGGGCGTAGCGCGAGGCGCTGGAGACCGCGGGGGTGTTTGCCTGGAGGGCCACGAGGGCACCCGACCCGCCGACCGAGTCCAGCAGGCCGGCCCGTCGGAGCTCGTCAGCAACCGTGATCGGGTCCGCCGGCTCGCCCTGGCCGTACAGAGACACGATGGCGTCGAAGATGTAGCCGTGGACAGGCTTGTAGAAGTCGTCAGCCGTGCAGGTCTC
>JAVKSL010000005.1:0-8135 GCA_039583695.1 Acidimicrobiales bacterium
CAGGCCCGCTTCCCCGGCCTCGTCGCCTTCGAGACGACAAAGGTCGTCTTCGGAGCCGAGCGTCGCCTCGTCTGCTGAGCTATCCCGGAAACTCCCGCTAGCGGGCTCTGCCCCTCCCCGGGGGGGTAGGCTCGGTAGTAGAGGTGAGGAAGATGATCGATCGGTACAGCGCGACGTGTTGCTGCGGTTGAAAACGGTGCGCGGGCATCTCGACGCGGTGATCGCCATGGTGGAGCGCGAAGAGTACTGCCCTGCGGTGATGAAGCAGATGGGGGCGGTGCAGGCGTCGCTCGAGAAGGCGAACCGGGTACTGCTCGCCAACCACCTCGAGACCTGCGTGTCAGACGCCATCCGCCAGGACGGCGGGCAGGACAAGATCGCCGAGCTACTCGAAGCACTGCCCTACAGCTCCGCGCTCACCGACTTCCGCTACCAGGCCGAGCCCCTGGCGCTGCCACCAGGACGAGCAGCGCCGACAGCAAGAGCCAAGAGGAGTCCTCGATGAGCGCCCGAGACCTCGGGTCGCGCCCACCACCTGGACCCGAGGAGACCCCCGGCTGTGGCACCGGACCACTCGGGCGTCTGCGCTGGGTCGTCCGCGAGTTGGTCGGGATCCTGCGCCGCCGCCCGTCCTCCCCGCACCCGGGGAAGCCGACTTGAACCAGATCCTGGCGCTCACTGTCGTGTCCGCCCTCGGCGACGTCGGCCGAGGACTCGAGGAGGCGTTCTTCATGTTCTGGGAGACCGCCTGGGCATTGGTGCTCGGGTTCGGGCTGTCGGGTGCGGTGCAGGCCTTCGTGTCCCGCCAGGCGATGCAGGCCAAGCTCGGCGATCACCGCCCGGCGTCGATCGCCCGGGCCTCGGGCTACGGGATGGTCTCCTCGTCGTGCTCGTACGCCGCGACCGCGATGGCCAAGTCGCTCTTCGCCAAGGGGGCGGATTTCGTCGCAGCCATGGTGTTCATGTTCGCTTCCACCAACTTGGTGGTCGAGCTCGGCATCGTGCTGGTGGTGCTGATCGGCTGGCAGTTCGCCGCCGCGGAGTTCGTCGGCGGGGCGATCATGATCGTCTTGCTGGTACTCGCCGGTGCCCTCGTGCTCACCGGTGGTCGAGTCAACGCGGCCCGGTCCCGCCTGTCCGCCGCCAGGGGTGACAACCACGAGAAGGCCGAGGTCCTGTCGCACCAGCCATGGTCTCGGCGCCTGCGCTCCAAGGCTGGCTGGGCGGACGCGGCGAGCTATACCATGGCCGACCTCACCATGCTGCGTCGTGAGATGCTCGTGGGCTACCTGATTGCAGGGTTCCTCGCCTCATTAATCCCTTCCGGGGTATGGAACGCGGTGTTCCTCCATGGGCACGGAGCCTGGACCCAGGTGGAGAACGTGGTGGTCGGCCCGTTCATCGCGATCGTCAGCTTTGTTTGTTCAATCGGCAACGTGCCCCTCGCCGCAGCGCTCTGGCACGGGGGGATCAGCTTCGGTGGGGTGGTGAGCTTCATCTTCGCCGACCTGATCGCCATGCCCTTGCTGCTTATCTATCGCAAGTTCTACGGCGGACGGCTTGCCCTGCGCCTGCTCGCGGTGTTCTGGGCTGTCATGGCCGCGGCGGGTCTGGCCACCGAGGCGATCTTCAGCGCGGTGGGCATCGTGCCAACCACCCGGCCGTTGCGGGTGGTGCCCGAGCATTTCTCGCTCGACTACACCACCGTGTTGAACATCGTGTTCGTGGTCGTCTTCGCCGTGCTCTACTGGGCCTACCGCAACCGCGAGCACCTCGGCGGCGGGTCCGGCTACGCCATCGACCCAGTGTGCGGTATGCAGGTGGAGCGAGCCAATGCACCAGCGACGCACAGCTTCGAGGGTCAACAGTTTTTCTTCTGCTCGGACCGCTGCGCCGAGCGTTTCGCCGCTGAGCCCGCCAGCTTCGCGGCGACGAAGGGCCGGGCGGCGGCTCCCGAGCCGATGGAGGGCCACGCGTGAGGACGACGGTCGCCGGCCGGGCAGAGACAGAGGAGGGTCACGAGGTGATGACGATCGAGGTGTTGCGACCCATCTCGCAGCGTTCGCTGCCCACGCCTCGGTCGGCCCGGACGCGGCCAGCGGGGCGTTCGCCGTCTGGCAGGCTGCGTACCACCGCTTCGGCCAGTGGCACGCGATCGGCGGCTCCCAGGCGCTCGCCGACGCGCTGGTGCTCCGCCCCGTCTCCTACGGAGGGTGGCTGGTCACAGGCTGCTCCGTCGTCGCCATCGAGACCCGCGCCGGAGCACGCAGCGCTGACGGCGATCGCTACCGCGCCGACGCGGTGCTCGCTGCCATCCATCCCAAAGTCGCCTTCGACCTGGTCGAGCCTGCACCCGAGCGGGCCGGTGGTCGAGGGGCTACGCGCCGCGCATAGTGGCAATGCCGTGCAGCTCGTCGTGCATGTCGCCACCACCGCCCTGCCCGCCTACCCCGGTGCGGTCGCCGGCGACTGGAACGGCCTGCAGAGCCACGTCGGCACGACCCGTGAGCTCGCCCAGGGATTCGCCGATGCCCGGCTCTTGCCTCGGGAGCCGCCCACCTACGCGTTTACGCCGAGCGCCCTCGATCCCGAGCTCGCCCCGCTGGGTCGCCACACCGTGTACCTCGCCTGCCCGTGCGCACCGGCAACAGTCGAAGGCGGCTGGAACCAGCACGGTAACTCTTTCGCCGAGGTATGCCGAGAGCGTCGATGGCGCACATCGCGTACACCCGAACACCGCCATCGAGGGTCAGCACATGAGGCGTGGGGAACCCCGAGAGCGGATGGGCCACGCTGACCAGGCGAGCCCTGCGTTCGATGTAAACCAGGTCGAGCCCGGCTAGCACGTCGATGGCCTCCCCTGGCTGAAGGTCGAGGTTGGCAGCTTCAGCCTCGACCACGCCGAGCGGGAGCGGCGGTCCCACCGACAGGAAACGACCGAGGATGTGGCAGTGCAACTCTCCACCACTGGCGCCTGCAGCCCCCTGCGGCTTTCCGACATTCTTGGCAGGGGCAGCCCGAGCTCTGTGACGGTACTGCCCAGTCCACTTCGAACATGACCGAAGCCTCCTTGCACAGCTAGGAACTCGTGCTGGCAAAGACATGCTATCATCCGGATAGACGGATACTCGTATGAGGAGGAGTTGACATGGACTACGACCTGGCGATCATCGGATCGGGAGGGGCAGGCTTCGCCGCAGCGATAGCCGCCACCACCAAGGGGCTCTCTGTGGTGATGGTGGAGCGCGCTGTGATTGGGGGCACCTGCGTCAACGTCGGTTGCATCCCCTCCAAGGTGTTGCTTGCGGCGGCCGAGGCCCGCCACGTTGCCGTCGCCGGGCGCTTCCCGGGCATCGCCACCCAGGCCGGTCCGGTCGACATGGCCGGCTTGATCGGCGGCAAGGCCGACCTCGTGGAGATGCTGCGCAGGGAGAAGTACGAGGACCTGGCGCTCGATTACGGCTGGGCGCTCCGCCGTGGCAACGCCCGCTTCGTGGAGGGCCCGGCCCTCGAAGTGGATGGCGAGCGCATCGAGGCGGCGCAGTACCTGGTGGCGACGGGGGCAGCCCCTTGGGTGCCAGCGGTCCCCGGCCTGGAGGAGGCGGGGTATCTGACCTCGACCAGCGCCTTGGAGCTCCAAGCGCTCCCCGAGTCGTTGATCGTGGTAGGGGGCAACTATGTCGGCTTGGAGATGGGCCAGACCTTCGCCCGCCTCGGTAGCAGCGTCACGCTTCTCGAGGCCCTTCCCCGCCTGGCCCCGGGCGAGGAGCCGGAGGTCTCCGAGGTGATCAGCGAGGTCCTCGGCGACGAGGGCGTAGCGGTGTGGACCTCAGCGGCCCTCGCCAGGGTGTCGCGCGACGCCGACAAGGTGGTGGCGCGGGTCGGCGATGGCCGTGAGGTGCGCGCCGAGGCCATCTTGATGGCCACCGGACGTCGCCCGGTCACCGCTGGGCTAGGCCTTGGAGCCGTCGGCGTCGAGACCGGCCGGGTCGGCCAGGTCGTCGTGGACAAGGAGCTGCGAACGGCCAACCCCCGGATCTGGGCTGCCGGGGACGTCACTGGGGCGCCCCAGTTCGTCTACGTTGCCGGGGCGCACGGCGCAACGGTCGTGGACAATGCCTTTGCCGGCGCCGGGCGCCAGCTCGACTATGCCCACCTGCCCCGGGTGACCTTCACTACTCCGGCGATAGCGGCGGTCGGCCTCACCGACGCCCAGGTGGCCGACGCTGGCCTCGACTGCACCTGCTCGGTGCTGCCGCTTGCCTACGTGCCCCGGGCGATCGTCAACCGGGACACCAGGGGCCTGGTCAAGATCGTGGCCGAGAAGACCTCACGCCGGGTCGTGGGTATCCACATCGTGGCCGAGAACGCCGGGGACATGGTGCTGGCCGCCACCTACGCCCTCGAAGCCGGGATGACCGTGGATCAGCTGGGCGCCACGTGGACGCCCTACCTGACGATGGCCGAGGCGATCAAGCTCGCCGCCCAGTCCTTCGACAAGGACGTGACCAAGCTATCGTGTTGCGCATCATGAGCACCTCGCCCGCTCCGACTACACACGCCGCCGTCGGCGTCCCGGCTGAAGCGGCGGGCCGGGAGCTGTTGGCAAAGTTCTACCGGGCGCTCGGCGACCCCACCCGCATCGTGCTGCTCGAGTTCTGTGCCGGCGCCGAGCGGACCGGCACCGACTGTGTGGAATGTGCCGGGCTGTCCCAGGGTCGGGTCTCGGCGCATCTTGCCTGCCTGGTGTCCTGCGGGCTGCTCTGCGTACGCCGTGAGGGTCGTTACGCCTACTACCAGGTGACAGACACCAGGGTCGCCGAGCTGATCCGCCTCGGCCACGACATGGTCGCCGAGCACGCTGCTTCGATCGCGGCCTGCATGAGGGTCCAACCCTAGGGTTGAGGCCCTCGTGGGCAGGCGTCACATGGGCGAGCTCGGGCCTGACCCGCTGCCTGACCCAGCTATTCTCCGGAGAGCATCGTGGACCATGACCCCAGCGACCCGCCGACATGGGCCAACGCCGCTGAGGCCGTGGCGGTTTGTCTCTATCAGCCAAACCGCCTACGCGTCGGGCTCATCACTGCGGGTGTCGGCAGCCTCCTGGTCGGGATCAACCAGGGGGCGGTGCTCGCCTCGGGCCATATCGGCTGGGTCGTCTGGGTCCGTGTGGCGCTCGACTACCTGATCCCCGCTGGTGTGTCGACCATGGGACTGCTCGCCGGGTCTCACCGATGCAAGCCCGGAGCCTGAGGCTGGCTCTGTTGTAGTAAAGCAAGACCGCAGCATGGTTGTGCGGACCGGCCTCCTAGGCGCGACGGGCTGTGTCGGCCAAGTCTTTGGCGCTGCTATGACGACGCCTCCCGACGCCGTGACGCTGCAGGACGCGGGAAGCATGCAGGTTGCCAGGGCTCCCCCCATGAGAGCCAGAGGACTACCCCGAATCGACGGAACCTTGAGACCCTGGCACCGACCTATCCCACCGACGCGCTGTCGAGCGCGGCATTTGGAAACCGCTTTCTGCCCGGCGCCGTTGCTGAAGGAGATCGAGCACCAAGCGGTACGGCAGGCAAGGAGTACGAAGTCGCCAGCGAGGGTATGCCAGACACACGGTGCCGACCCAGCGCAGGGCGCAGGCCTCGCACCGGCGCAGGCTGGTCGCCGCCACAAGGCGCCCGTAGCTCGGGCAGGCGAGCGTCGCCATCCTTTGCGGCGACGAGCAGGCGGAGAACCTCCTCCACGCTGGGCGAGCGCACCTCGGGCGTCGACTCGGCGAGGGGACGACTCGGGAAGCTAGGTCCCGGTTTATCGGGTTGGGCAGCGCCCCGCTGCTCCACTTGCTTGCCAGACGGCAGGACCGGTGTAGTACTGCCCGGGCCTGTCGCACGCTGGCCTCCGAGCGCCCGGCGGTCTTGAGGTCACGGAAGTAGCGCTCCAGGTCATAGGGGCCGCCGCTGGCGATTCTACGCCAGCCGACCGAGTCCTGATGTGTGCCCTCCACATGCTCTCGTAGCGGCGCACGGTGCTCGGGGACCGGTCGTTCCAGCCGTTGGGCCGCCAGCCCTCGATGGAGTCCCGGCACCTTGCCATCCTCCTCTTGTTGGGTAGAGCGTTGGGGCTCAACCCCATCACTGAGGTGTTGCACGTCTCAGCAGGCTCCACTACCTGCACTTATAATGTGGGCCGCCGGGGTCTCGAACCCCGCACCTTGGGATTAAAAGTGCACGAAGTGACGTGTCAAGCTGTACCAACTTGTCCGGCCGGCTCCCGTTCTGGCTGCTCAGAGATGGTTACCAGCAAGCCCTGCCGGACAGGCTGATCCGCCACGAGACGCCGCGGGACCAGTTTGTTGGGTTGGATGTTGGGACGAGCGCGCCCCGACCGGGTTACTACACGGGGACGATGGCGACCCGGGCGGCACTTTGAGGGATCGTGGCCGTCACCTTTGCCGGGCGGCGCGAGGCTCAAGGTTCTGGAAGTCGAAGTGTCCGGCTGACCGGCGCCTATGTCGCGAGGCACCCCGCTTCGCCGGCTGGGTCTCGATCACCGTCACACCCCACCTGTATCATGTTGACCACCGGCTTCGGGCCGGACCGTTGGGCGAGAGATCAGAGAGACCAGAGATGGCAAACAGCAAGATCCCGGTGTTCGTCAGCTTCGACTACGACCACGACGCCACTCTCAAGGAGTTCCTGGTGGGACAGGCGAAGAACGACGACTCGCCGTTCTTCATCGCGGACTGGTCAATCAAGGACCCGTCGAGCGATTGGAAGGACAAGGCCAAGAGCAGGATCAAGCGAGCGAACCAAGTCATCGTGATCTGTGGGAAGCACACAAACACGGCGACCGGAGTCAATGTTGAGATCAGACTGGCACGCGAGGTGGCGACCCCGCACTTCCTACTCGCCGGGTACGCGGACGGTGGCAACAAGAAGCCGACCGCGGCTCTGATCACGGACACGATGTACAAGTGGACCTGGGACAACCTCAAGACGCTCATAGTGGGCCGACGGTAGGACCCGGAGGGCATGCACGATGACGCTGCCGACCAAGACCCCGGTGTTCGTCAGCTTCGACTACGACCACGACGCGAGACTCAAGGACCTCCTGCTCGGCCAGGCGAAAAACGACAACTCGCCGTTCTTTATCGAGGACTGGTCCATCAAGAAAGAAACACAAGGCTGGAAAGCGGTCGCCAAGACGCGCATTCAACGATCGAAGGTCGTCATCGTCATTTGTGGCCGACACACGAGCATGGCCGTTGGCGTCGCGACTGAGATTGAGCTGGCCCGTGAAGTTGGAGTGCGATACGTGCTCTTACGGGGATTCAAGGACGGCAAGGTGGATCGCCCCGCCGGCACCTCATGGTTCTTTGACACTATGTATGACTGGACTTGGGACAACCTTCGGACGCTGACGGACATGCGTCCGTGGTGGCAGAAAATATGGTGAGCCTCATGCTCGTCAGGCAGCGCGCGTCGTCCGAGCAGGACTGACGTGGCCGAAGACGAGACAAGCACGTTGCTAGAGCTGTACAAGACGGCGGTAGAGATGGCCGATCGGGTGTCGGCTCGTCGAGCCGGCGCCAACAGCTTCTTCGTGACGCTCAACACCGCGCTAGCCGCCATCGTCGGAATCGTGAGCGCCGCGCGGAAGCCGCCGCCGTACGGGAACCTTCCTTCCTTCGACGCTTTCGGGCTATGTGTGACCGCAGCCGCGGGCATCGTCCTGGCGATGGTGTGGTGGGCGCTCCTGAGGTACTACCGGCGCCTGAGCCGGGCCAAATGGGACGTAATCAACCGCCTAGAGACGCGGCTCCCGGCCAGCCCGTTCACGGATGAGTGGGCGGAGCTGCACCCCAAGGAGGCCGCTGGCGGCGCTCAGCCGGCGGGGAAAGGACGACGGGGTAACCTCCGGCTCCGGGTCACGCACCGGGAGGCGACCGTGGTCGAGCAAGTAGTTCCCTTCGTGTTCGTGGTGCTCTACGTCATCCTGGCCATCGAAGTAGTGGTGCAGTGATGTATCTCGACGAGCTGGCCGAGGCCATAAGGCAGGCCGTCCCATCGGCGGCGCTGCCGGACGGTGATACGTTTTCCCTGTTCAGGGTGTATGCCGTTCTGCTCCTCGCCAAAGGT
>JAVKSL010000005.1:8235-78760 GCA_039583695.1 Acidimicrobiales bacterium
TCCCATCGGCGGCGCTGCCGGACGGTGATACGTTTTCCCTGTTCAGGGTGTATGCCGTTCTGCTCCTCGCCAAAGGTGAGCAGGTCACGCGTGGCGATGTCCACAACGCTTGGGTCGCATGGATGGCCGGACAGGACGGAGACCATGAGTCCCTAGTCCCATTTGTCGGTCTCGACGCCGCTACCCAGGCGGAGGACTCTCCATACATGGAGGCGATCCGGACTGTCGCCCGCTCACACTGACGACGGACCGGCTGTGCAACGCGCGCCTTCGAGCTCTCGGAGAGCAAACGCCCGGCTACTTTGCAGGGATGACCGGCCCGTAGCGAAGCGAAGGGTCGGTCGCCGGGGGTCCGGGGGCTGGCCCCCGGATGCCAAGTTTGGGCCGACTTTCGGACCTCCTGCCGAGTGGCAGCCGAACTGGGAGGTCGTACGCTGGGGCGATCAACTCCACCGGCCAACGACGACAGGCTCCCGACCTCGAGGGCGACGCCCTGGCCGCGGTTCGACACAGGGGCAGTCACCTCCAGATCATTGCCGCCGCCGGGTCGGGCAAGACTGAGGTCGTCGCCCAGCGGGTGGCGGACCTGCTTGCCGACGGGGTGGCGCCCAGGGGCATCGTGGCCTTCACCTTCACCGATCGGGCCGCCGCCGAGCTGAAGCAGCGCATAACTGCGCGGGTCGAAGAGCGCCTGGGCACCTCGGCGGTGGACCAGCTGGTAGGCCTGTTCGTGGGCACCATCCACGCCTACTGCTTCCGCCTGCTCAACCTCCGGGTTCCCCGTTTCGCCACCTACGACGTGCTGGACGACCACCAGCTCACCGCGTTCCTGTCCCGCGAGGCCCACCACCTCGGGTTGAAGGCGTTCGACCCGAAGGGCCGGTCGCGGCTGTTCGCCGGGATCGAAACGTTTATCAAGAGTGTCGATGTGGTGGAGAACGAGCTGCTGGAACCAGCGTCCATGCCTGAGCCCTTCCGGGGCGCCCTGGCGTCTTACTACGAAACCCTGGAGCGCTACCGCCTGCTCACCTACGGGCAGCAGGTAGTACGGGCCGTGCGAGAGCTGGAGCGGCCCGCGCTTGCAGCCGAGATCCACGCCGAGCTGGCGCACCTGATCGTGGATGAGTACCAAGACGTCAACCCGGCCCAGGAGCGCCTGGTGCACCTGCTCACCGGCCCGAGTACGGAGCTGTGTGTGGTCGGCGACGACGATCAGGCGATCTACGGCTGGCGCGGCTCCGACGTGGCCAACATCGTGTCTTTCGTGCAGCGTTACCCGAGCGTCGCCACCTTCGAGGTGGCCACCAACCGCCGCAGCCTCCCCCAGATCGTGGAAGTTGCCAACGCTTTCGCCACCACCATCAGCGGCCGGCTCGACAAAACCATGGCTCCAGCACGCGCAGCAGAAGGGTCCGGGCCGCAGAGTAGTCTCCCGCAGGTGGTGGCCTGGCGGGCGGCCACCGAGGCCGAGGAAGCTGGCTGGGTCGCGCAGCTGGTCTTGGACCTCAACGAGAAGGGCGCCCGCTTTTCCGAGATCGCGGTCCTGGTACGGGGTCGTGTCGCCTATCCGGCCCTGGTGGAGACCTTTGCCACTTTCGATATCCCTGTCCAGCCCGGAGGCCGCACCGGTCTGTTCAACCAGCCTGAGGCGGTGACACTGGGTAAAGCCGTCTGCTGGCTCAGCGACATCGAGTGGCGGACCGGCTTCGAGTATGGCAAGAAGGTCACCGACGATGCCATGATGGCCGACTTCGCCCGGGTATTCATGCTGGACGATCCGGCAAAGCGCCGGCTCCGGCGTTTCATGGGCGACTGGCGGGATGCGGTCCCCAAAGAGGACCGGGTGGCCAACCTGGTCGGGGAGTTCTACGAGCTGCTCGCAGTCCTAGGGGTGGACCGATGGGACCTGTCGGACTCATTGGCCCTGAACCGCCTGGGCACCATGGCCCGCTTCTCGGCCCTGTTGGTCGACTATGAGTCGGTCCGCCGGCGCGCCCGCCCTGATGCCACAGAGTCGACCGAGCAGGTCGGGGGCCAGGACCGGGGCACCTGGTACTACCGCAACCTGGCCCTGCACATCGTCAACTACGCGGCGGGGGCCTATGAGGGCTTCGACGGGGAGTCGGTCTCCAACCTGGACGCGGTTGACCTGACCACGGTGCACCGGGCCAAGGGACTGGAATGGCCGGCCGTCTTCATCCCTTCAGTCACCGCTGGCCGGTTCCCCCCCAGCAAGACCGGCAAGGTCACCGAGCGCCTGGTGCCGCGCGACGCATTCAACGCTTCACGCTACGAGGGCAGCGACCCCGACGAACGGCGGCTGTTCTACGTCGCACTCACCCGTGCGCGGGACTGGGTGTCGGTCTCTCATCACCAGCGAGTCAAGACCAACGCCGCGCATCCCAGCGCGTATTGGAGCGCACACGCCGACTTTGAGCTGGCCCCTGGAGACATCGTGGTCCCCGAGCTTTCGAGCCCGGCGGGCGACCAGGACGAGCCGGTGAGCATCACCTACAGCGAGCTTGCCCAGTTCCTCGACTGCGCCATGGCCTACCGCCTGCGGACCCTGCTCGGCTTCATGCCGCGCCTTGCGCCCGAGCTCGGCTACGGCAGGGCGGTCCACCACGTGCTCCAGGCGGTCGCCCTGGCCACTCGGGCCACCGGCCGGGTCCCCGACCCCGACGCTTTGGAGAAGATCCTCGATGCGAGCTTCTTCCTGCCGACGGCGAACAAGGCTGCCCACCGCCAGCTAAAGACGTCGGCACGGGCGCTGGTCGGGCGCTACCTGGCCCAGTACGCCGAGGACCTCCACCGGGTGTGGGAGACCGAGCGGCCTTTTGAGCTGCACCTCGATGGGGTGATCGTGAGCGGCCGCGCCGATGTGATCCTGGACACCGAGGGCGGGGTGCCCACCGCGCTGGCCATCTTGGATTACAAGACCTCCACCAAGGGCACCGGGCCCGAGCACGACCTGCAGCTGCAAGTCTATGCCGACGCGGGGTACCGGGAAGGTCTGGATGTTCGCGGGGCTTACGTGCACGATCTCAAGAACGCCCGCCGGGAACCGGTCGATGTCGGTGCGTCAGCCATCGAGAGCGCCGAAGCGGTGGTCATCGAGGCCGCGGCACAGATCAGTGCCCGGGAGTTCGCACCCAACCCCGGCCAGCGTTGTCGGGCCTGCGAGGTGCGCACGGTCTGCCCGGCGGCCAAGCGCTGAGGCACCTCAGGTGGAAAAGACCTTCATCACCTCGTCGCCGTAGTCGTTGATGACCTTGACCGCGATCCGCCCCGTCTCCGGGCGGGGGAAGGCCCGCGACTCGGTGCGGTACAGACTGGCCCAGGCCGCCTCGTCGATGTCCGCACTCAGGGCGCGCTTGAGGCGGGCGTAGGGGTCCTGTCCACCGGTGAAGTAGCAGTGGCGCACGAAGAATGAATCGCCGTTGTAGTCGGTGTCGATCATCCAAAGAGCGATCCCCTCGGTGCTGTCGCTGCGCACCTCGCCGGTGGTCGGGTCGTAGACGTCGACGCCCCGGACCTTGACCACCAACTGGCCGTCGGGCATCCCGACCAGCTCGATGTCGGGTTCACCGAAGACGGTGAACAGGTTGCCCGCGCCGGTCTTTTTCAGCTCCTCGCCCATCACCAGGTCCGCGTTCATGCGCACGAGCAGTACCGGGACCCTACCCAGCTGGCGCTCAGCGGCCACGTTGGCGAAGCCCTCGTCCGTTGTGTATGCCTCGCCGGTGGCCCCGAGGGCGTTGGGGTCAAAGGCCATGCCCAGTACGCACAAAAGGTCGATGTCGGCGGCCTTGATGGCCTCGCGGGCCGCGTCCTTGATGAAAGTCGGCCCCACCGTGCCGTACTGTGGCCCGATCGACAGGCCCACGCGGGCCGGCAGAGAGTCGTTTGCGGGCTCACGGGTGCCGAGCGCTTGGATGCGGGTCCCGGCGTAGGGCTCGACCGCGTCGAAGACCAGCCGCTCCTTGCGCTTGCCGTTCTGGATGCCGGCCTTGGCCAGATTCGCGAGCACGGTCTGCTCGAAGGTGGGTGCCGCCGGGTCAAGAGCCGCCTCGCGAACCGAAGCCGGCTCGCCGGTGTTGGCGAAGGCCAGCGAGCGGTGTGGCGACAGACTCTCTGCGGTGAACGGCCCGGGTACCCGGACCCGCTTGGGGTCCTCGTACGGCTTGTCGTAGAGCAACTCGTACTCGGCGTGGCGGCGGATGGCGGTTTCGATCTCGGCCCGGCTCATTCCCTCGGTGATGTCGGGGTTGTTGGCAATCGACTTGAGCGTGATGTGCTGCACCCGCTCGTAGACGAAACCGTGACGGATGTCGTTGGTTGGCGCCGCCGGGGCCAGGCGGGTACCGGTCAGCGCCTCCTCCCTGCGCCGGCCTTCTGAGGAATCTGCCAGGAGGTAATACGGGAGCCGTGCCCCCATCAAGCGTTGCCGTGCAAGCGCCAGGGCCACACGGGAGGTGTCGATGGTGATCCAACGCCGCCCCCACTGCTCGGCGACGTATGCGGTGGTCCCCGATCCGCAGGTCGGGTCCAGCACCAGGTCCCCCGGGTCAGTGGTCAGGAGCATGCAGCGTTCGACGACCTTGGTATTGGTCTGAACGACGTAGACCTTGTCATCCGTGAAGTTACCGGTCCCGGTGTCAGTCCAGAGATTGGTCCGGACCTGGTAGCCAAAGTCGTCGAGGTAGCGCACGTATTGAATGCTGTTTCGGGCGACGTGGACACGCTCCGCCAAGGCAAGGCGGCTCATCCCGTCCGGGTAGTTCGCCTTCCAGTGCGATGCGCTCCCTGGCAGGTAGGTCTTCCCCTGGTGTGCGAATGGCTGTGGCTGAGACGCCGGCCCCTGCGACTGAAGATCCCCAGGCTTATACAGGCGAACATCGGCAGGCAGTGGCGCTTTGCCTCGATGCTCCGATGTGGTCATCCCCCGGTAGGTCCCGTCGGGGAACATGAGCCAGCGATAACCCTGGCGGTCAATAGCTTCGGACCACAGTGGGCGAAACTTGAGACACGGCCGGGACTTGGCATACCAGACGAGGTAGTCGCCCGCCCTTGGCACCGAGCCTGCCTCGGTGAAGCCGCTGGTGGTGACGAATGAGATCAGGCTCACGAAGTTCTCGCTGCCGAAGACCTCGTCCAGGACACAGCGGACCAGATGGACGTTCTCGTCGCCGATCTGGACAAAGACGGAGCCCGACTCGGTCAGCAGGTCGCGGGCTACCTGGAGGCGGTCGCGCAGGTAACTCAGGTATGAGCTGACCCCCAGTTCCCAGGTATCGCGAAAGGCCTTGATCTGCTCGACCTCGCGGGTGGCATCCTCGAGCTTTCCGTCCGTCACGTTGCGCTTGCGTGCCGAGCTCTGCCAGTTGGAGCCGAACTTGATGCCATAAGGGGGGTCCATGTAGATCATCTGGACCTTTCCCCGTAGCGCCTCGCGCTCGCTCAGCGAGGCCATGACCTGGAGGGAGTCGCCCAGGATCATCCGGTTGGACCAGTTGGCGTCGTGGTGGTAGAAGTCGACCAAGTCCAGCTCCTCCAGGCCGTCGAAGCCGGCGAACAGGCTGATCTGGTCGCCGCCTGAGTCCGACCCGGTCCGCCGCAGGTCCTCGATCAGGACACGGGGATCGATCTTCTCCTGGATGTAGATCGGGGGCGCCTCCACCGTCAGGTCGACCCGGTCCTGGTCGTCCTTGCCCTTCCACACCAGCTGAGGGTCGAGTGTGTGGTCGCGGGGGTACACCAGCTTGACCGGAGCTTCGACCTCGGGGGTCACGAACTCGTAGGCATCCGCGGTGGGCAGGTTGGCCCGCTTGTCGGGGTGCACGATGGCCTCTACCGGCGTGGGGCCCTTGGGTGCCGTGCTCTTGCGGGGGGCCATGGGGTGCTCAGTCTGCCAGGCCTGTGACCGGCCCGTCGGAGTACAGGCTGTCGATGGCCTCATCCAGCATCGAGGCAGCCGCGCTCATGTCAGTGACCTCGGCGAAGCCCCAGCGGCCGAAGCCCTCGTGGTTGTTGACCGCCCGGCACCACTGGTAACGAGCGGTGCTCGCCTTGGCCGCAGTGGGGCCGGGGGCCTTGCGGCCACCGGAGACCTCGATGATCAGCGTTCGCTCCACCTCGTCGCCGGCCTGGGCCGCCAGCCGGACGAGGAAGTCAGGGCGGTACTCGTGGGTACGCCCCGCGTGGATGTAGGGGATGTCGAAGCCAAGGTGGTCGTTCTTCACGTAAGCGGCCACCCTAAGGTCAGCTTCGAGCAGGCCGGCCATGCGCTCTTCCCAGGTGTTGCCCTTGACTCCGTCGAGGACCACCCGATTGACATGGGACTTGGTGGCCTCGATGACGACCTTGCGGGTGGCGAAGCACACGTCGTCGGTGGAGCCTTCGGGATCGAAGCGGCGAAGCATGGGCTGGAGACTCTCGATTCGGTTTCCCTGTTGCTTGACGATGGCCCCGAACACCTTTTCGGCCGCCTTGTTCGCTCCCTCGCTGAAAAGGAGCATCCCGACGGTGGTGCCCGGCTCGTAATCGACGCAGGTGCCGAGCCACTCCCGGGCGATGCCGACTAGCTGGGGGAACAGCCAGGGACACTGCGCTCGGTCGTGAACGGCAAACTGCCGCTGCACCAGGGTCTTGGCGATCTGGTAGGCCACCTCCTGCGGCCGGGCGTTGCGGAACTCACCCAGCTCCTGCTCCGCCCCTTCGCCGACGACCCCCTCAGTGCGGGTCCACAGAGCTACCAGGTCGTGATCGACCCTCAGGCGCGCCTCGGTGTCGAAGGTGACGAATAGCTCCTCGTCGGGCATCTCCACCCGGTAGCCATCCAGCTTGGGGAAGGCGATGCGGAACTCTTCTCGCTCGGGGAGGGCCTCCACCATCACCGCCGGCGGGCGCGGCGGCGGGGCCGCTATGGCCCGGTCGCTCGGGATGAAGGCGAACGGTACCCCGTAGACCTCTGCGTACTCCGGCTCGAAGCGGCCCTCCTCGTTCACCGCGTAGCTACGCCGGCGAAGCCCCCGCCCGATGACCTGCTCGCACAGCAACTGGCTGCCGAAGCGGCGGATGCCGAGGATGTGGGTCACAGTGTTGGCGTCCCAACCCTCGGTGAGCATGGCCACCGACACCACCGCCCGGACCCGCTCGCCGAGGTGGTCCCGCTTGCCGACCGTGTTCATCACCTCCCGGAGCAGGTCCTCGTCGGTGAGCCGCTCCACGTCGGCTCCGGGGTTGCGCCGGCGCATCTCGGACTTGAAGGCGTCGATCTCGCGGGCCGCGGCGCGCTTGAAGTCAGCGCTCATGGCCTCGCCCGATTCCAGCTGGGCCGAGTCGATCAGCATGGTGCGCTGGTGGGTGACCCACGAGCCGCCCTCCACATTGGATAGCAGGCGCAGCGCTCCCGGTCGCAGCACCGTGGCGCCGTCGGAGCCCTCGACCTCGCCACCCGCGATCCAATCATAGACCAGCTTGGAGACCACCGTGTTGGGACACACGACGATGAAGACCGGGGGTGGCTCGCCCAGGCCGGCAAGCTCGGCCTCATAGCGGGCGTAGGCGGCCTCATAGCTGCGGTACAGGCTGTGCAGAGCCCCCTCCAGCGCCACCGGGGGCACCCAGTGGGTTCCCGGCTCGGCCCGCTTGGAGGCTCGCTTGGGCAGCTGGCCCCCAATCTGGTCCCACAGGTGCAGGTAGACGACCGCCTTGTCCCCGGCGTCGTCGTCTACGGGGATGCGGGGAAGCTTCACGATCCCCGACTCGATGGCGTCGATGAGCGAGAAGTCACTCACCACCCAGGGGAAGATGTACCCCTCGTTATAGCCCGAGCCCGACAGGTAGAACGGCGTGGCGGACAGGTCATAGACCGCCTTGATCCCGACCCGGCTCTTGACCGCCCGCAGGCCGTTGAACCAAACCCTGGCACCCCGGTTGCGCTCCCGGGCTTCGGGGTCCGGCTCGTCAGCCTCCTCCAAGGGGCGGTCCTGGTAACAGTGGTGCGCCTCGTCGTTGAACACCACCACGTCGCCTTTGGGTCCCAAGCCGACGTCTCGCAGCACCCTGGCGACCATCTCGGGTGTGGTCTCGACAAACGGGTCAGCTGCCTTGCCGGCAGTGAGCAGTTTGCGGGTGTTGGAGGCTACCCCCTTGAGCTCCTTGGCGTCTTTGAGCAAGAAGGCGTGGTAGTTGGTGATCGCCACCTGCGCCTGGCGAAGCCCCCCCCAGAACTCGGCAGGCACCAGATCGCGCATCTGGTAGTAGTTGCCCTCGTCCTCGGGGTGTAGCACCCGCAGGCGGTCCCTGATGGTGATTCCGGGGGTGACCACCAAGAAGCGTTTGGCGAAGCGAGCGTCGCTCGGGGTGGCCACCTTGTTGAGGGTCTGCCAGGCGATGAGCATGGCCATCACCACGGTCTTGCCCGCCCCGGTGGCCATCTTGATACCCACCCGGGGCAGCCCGCCGTTGTGAAGGGCATTCTGAGGGGCCAGGCGGTCCCGAAGGTCTGGGTAGCCGTGGCGGCCAGCCACCTCGGCCAGGAAGATCGCCGTCTCTGCCGCCTCGCGCTGGCAGAACAGGACGGGGTCGTCCCGCTTGGGAGGTCGGGCCGCCCAGTACTGCAACAGCTTGCGGGTGACTGGCGTCACCCACGGGTAACCCCGGCCTCGCCACAGGTCCACCTGGTGGCGAACCGAGTTGACTAGGTCGTTCTTTACCCGACGCTCGCCGGTGGCATCGAAGTCCAGCGTCTGTTGGGTCCCAGAGCCGTGGCCCTTCTTGGTGAGCGGCACCGGGATGAACGATTCGCTGGGGCGCCGCCCGGCAACCAGCTCCCCCGTGGGTCCCTTCGGCCCGATCTCGAAGTGGTGCTCAGGAGGGTCGTATGGCGAGTTGATGATCGGATTGTCGATCGCTCCAGTTGTCACGACGCCTCGGCCAGCAAGATGTCTCAGCTCGCGGGAGGGGACCAGGGACCAGCAGTCTTGGATGCCCTGGTGCCCTCATAAATGCGCTGCTGTCGCACGAAGTACTTCATCCAGAGCCGCCAGATCAGGCGCCACTGCTCTCCAGCCGGGTCGGCTACCAGCACAGGGAGCCCAGCTCTCTTGGCGTCCTCCGGCCCGAACACGGCGCCATGGCTGAGTGAAGCATCGATGAGGGGCCTCTTGAGCGTGTCGAATAACGCTTCAACCTCATCGGCCGAGCGTCCGGCCACGCTTCCTAGGGCCTCCTTGACGAGATCACCGGACCGGCCAAGAGCCGACCGTGCCTGTTGAACCTGGAGAGCGTTTACGTTGGCGAGGAGCGACGCATGGACCGGGAAAGTCGCCGGCTTCTCCTGGACGGCTTCTTCTGCCGCCGCCACGGCAGCAATCACATCCTTGGCCGGGACCAGGTTGTTCGCGTTCGCGTCGAGGACGAGCTGTGGGTCCACAGGTCCGAGGTCGCTGGTTGGGCCCATCAAGATGCGGTGTGCGCCGAGGGCGAAGATGGTCCCTGCGCTCTTTGCTCGGTCAGGCACCACCACAACGAGTTCCCGACAGCGTGCCTGTACAGAGCGGACCATTCGCAAGGCGGCCTCTCCATCACCGCCAGGAGTGGCAAGCATGACGTGCATGTCCACGGAGGGGTCTGCATCGTAGAGGAGGTCCTCCAAGAAGTTGACCGAGTAGTCGAGTAGCGCATCGAACACGACAATGAGTCGGCAGTCAAAGGACGCCTCGTACTGCGCTATCAGTGCCTGGCGAGCGTACCGCTCGGCGTGCTCGGCGTGGAAGAGCGGAGACTGCGTGGGCTCATCGTTCATCCTCGGTGAAGGAGGAAAGGCCAGCTCTGAGGGGAGGTGGCGGTCTTGCCTTTCCAGCGCTCCGCAGCTACGAGGCGCGCCTGGATCGCGAGGTCAACCTTCTCGGCCCAGTCAGGGTCCGCGCCCACCGGCGGCTGGATCGCGGGTTCGAGAGCCTGCGCCCCTTCCAACTCCGACATATCTCCTCCTGATGGACGTGGTGGCTACCAACCAACGTTAGCTCCTCGCAACCAGCGGGAACACGTCCGGCAACGGTGATGGCAGAGAGCGGGCTGGCGACGTACGTTGTGGCGGCCGAGGACGGCCGCTTGCGGCCGCCCGCAGGCCGCCCTTGATGTAGTAGGGAAGATACTCACAACTGGGTCGGGGGGCGTAACCTGGTGTCGTGGGGCTGATCGAGTGGGCGCAGGCGACGGCAGGGGAGCACTTGGCTCCGCTGGGGCGCCGATGGGTGCACTCCGAGGGGGTGGCTGGTCGGGCTGAGCGGCTCCTGGCGTTGGTTGGCGGGGACGACCGGGACGCGTTGGTAGCCGCCGCGTACCTGCATGATGTGGGGTACGCGCCGGAGCTGGTTGCCACCGGCTTCCATCCGATCGACGGCGCCCGACATCTGCGCATGCTAGGTCACGAGCGGCTTGCATCCCTGGTCGCCTACCACGGAGCGGCGCTGGAGGAGGCTGAGCTGCGGGATTTGGCCCCTGAGCTTGCTGAGTTTCCCGAGGAGCACAGCTTGGTGGCGGACATCCTCACCTACTGCGATCTCGCGACGAGCCCGGACGGCACGCGGGTTACGCCTGCCGAGCGCTTGGACGAGGTCGTACGACGCTATGGACCCGATGACGTGGTGGCTCGTGCGGTGTCGGAGGCGCACGACAGGCTCATGCGCACTGTCGAGCGGGTGGAGGCGCGGCTGCTCCAGATTGACGTGGACTGATGCCTAAGCGATGACGGCCTTGGCGTCAAACCGTAGGTAGTCGCGGATGCGCATCCGGATGGACTCGTGCATCGGCAGCTCGTCCAGCTGGTCGGGAGCGAAGAACGCAACCTCCGACGACTCCTGCCCAGTGGTGGCCGCGCCGCCGCCGAGGCGACAGGCGAAGCACACCGAGAACTGCTGGCGGACTTCGCCGTCGGCGTACTCGACCACGTGGTGTGGGTTCGAGTAGACGCCCACGATCCGCTCAGGGTTCACGTCGAAGCCAGTCTCCTCCTTTACCTCCCGTACCACCGTCTCGGCGATGCTCTCTCCCGGCTCCATAGCCCCGCCGGGGATTGACCACAGGGAATTGTCAGTGCGGTGATGCAACAGGATGCGCCCATCGCCGGCGATGACGATGGCCGACGCGGCCGGCACCAGGTTGTTCGCCACCGGTGCGTCGGGCTCGTTGAAGTGCTCGATGCGACCGCTCATGGCTGTGCGATCGGCGTCGTGGTGGCCCATACGCGCTCGAAGTGGCCCACCAGATTGTCGAACAGGCCACCATCGTAGGCACGGCGGAGGTGGAGGAGCGGCGCCTGGAAGCCCGGCATAGCGAAGAGGTGCGGGGTGACGAACATTGCATTGTCGACTCGGAAGATCGAGTTGTACATGGGCGTGGCGTGGTAACGCACTTCGATGCCCGGACGGTCGGCTAGTGACCTCATGTGAACCAGGGTCGTACGGATGCGATGGGGCATCGTGCCGCCAAGACCCTCTTCGCCGTCTCTGGCAGCCACGACCGCCGAGTCAGGATCGGCCAGCGCGATGCGGACCCCGCAAGACCGGCGGGCCTTCTCGATGAGCAGGTCGCACAGACCCACGTGGTCCTCCGGAAGGAATTGCATCGCGTAGCCGAGCAAGTCGATCCGAGCCCTACCTGCCGACAACAGGTCCCACCACGCCAGCCGCGGTGCTTCGGCCCGGTGCGCCCAGGCAGCGACGATCTCGTCCCGAGCGCCGGACAAGCAGGCACCGTTTGACTCCGGGTCGACTCGAGGCACGTCCCAGAGGTCTGGCACCTCCTTGCCTAGGCACTCTGCGGCCAGGCGCTGGTGGCGGGGATGAGGCTTCACGCCCTCGGCCAGCCATCGCTGAGCGGACTTTGGGTCCACTCCCACCGATTCAGCCAGGGCCTCCGCTGTCATGCCGGCATTGCGGAGGGCTTCTCGGAGGCGGTCGTTGCCAGCCACATTCCCATCTTGTCACTTCAACGCCGGACGCGCACGACATCGCTCAGGCGACGTTTCCGGACGTTCAGGAACGTCTCCAGACATCCCACGAACGGGGTTCTCCTGTCTCCCTCATGTGGCGCACGCTGGGTGTATCCAAACACAAAAGCCCCAGAGGGGGCGGAAGGAGCAACGACAATGAAGCTGCCCATCGACACAACAGGGATGACCTTCCTTGCCGCCGGAACACCTGAGCCGGTGCTGGATTTCGAGACGAAGCAGCCCAAGGCCGACGAGAACGGTGAGCCCATCTTTGCCGTGCAGGTCGTCGTGCTGGCCGAAGGTGGCGCCGATGTGATCGGCGTCAAGGTTGCCGGCCAACCGAAGGGGGTCGGTCAGGGAACCAGCGTCCGTCTTACGGGACTGGTGGCGTCACCGTGGGCGATGAACGACCGTAGCGGGGTCGCCTTCCGGGCTTCGCGCATCGAAGCGACCACCAACGGCACCGGAACCGGCGCCGGCCGGGTCACGGCGTAGGGGGCGGGTCCCGATGAAGCTCAAGGTCCTCCTTGTCCTGATCGTCCTGGTGGCCCTCTTCCCGATGGTGTTCATCGACGCCGCCCAGGGGGCGCTGCACGCCGTCCTGGTCACGTTCAATCAGCTGCTCGGGTCCTCCCATGGGTGAGCCCGCAGAGCTACCAGCGCTGTCCCTCATCGGGACCCTCGCCCGAACCGTTTGGGGCTGGAGGGTGGAGCTGGTATTTGCCGGCGCCACCCTCCTGGCCCGGTCAGCCCTCGAAAGCTACCTCGGCCCTCCACTGGCGTGGCTGGTTGTCGGGGCGCTGTGGGTGGCGGCCGTGGCCGTTTCCCCCACCCGGCGTCTCATTATCTGCATCCTTCACCGGGCCGGCGTGCGCCGGCAGTGGTCCAATGCCGTTCGGCGCGCCCATGTTGGGATGTTCGCGGATCGGTTGCCGCGGGTCATCAGCATCCGCGAGGTTCCCGCAGGTGACTCCTTGGTCGTCTCGATGCCGCCGGGCGCTGGCGTCTACGACTTGGCCACGGCCACCGAACCGATAGCGGCATTGCTGGCCGTGAGAGATGTCAGAGTGACCAGGGATCCGGCGAACGCCAGGCTTGCCTCGGTCGTGATCGTGAGGCGCGACCCGCTGTCGGGTACGGTGGCGCTGCCGTGGCCCCACGCTGACGCCGATCGGCTCAGCCTGTGGGGGCCCATCCCGGTCGGCGTGGGCGAGGACGGCCTGGTGCGCTACGTCTCGCTGCCGGAGCGCAACGTTCTGCTCGGCGGGGAGCCAGGCGCGGGTAAGTCGGCGGCACTCTCCCTCCTTGTCGCCACGGCCGCACTCGACCCGGAGGTGAAGCTCTGGCTGTTCGACGGCAAGCTCGTGGAGCTGGCAACGTGGGCCGGCTGCGCGGAACACTCGGTCGGAGTGAGCGTGGTCGAGGCCATCGATGTCCTGCGCCAGCTTCAGCGGGAGATGGAGCACCGATACTTCTCGCTCCTGGCCAGCCGCCGGCGCAAAGTCACACCCGGTGACGGTAACGATCTGCACGTCGTGGTCTGCGATGAGCTCGCCCACTATCTGAGCGCCCCGGACCGCAAGGAGCGGGCCGAGTTCACCGAGCTGATGCGGGACCTGGTCTCAAGGGGCAGGGCCGCCGGCGTCATCGTGGTGGCCGCCACTCAGAAGCCCTCGGGAGACATCATCCCCACGTCGCTCAGGGACCTCTTTGGATTCAGGTGGGCGATGCGATGCTCGACGCCCCAGGCCTCGGACACGATCCTTGGCCAAGGTTGGGCAACGGCGGGCTATTCAGCCGCGGAGATCGACGCCAGCTGTCGAGGCGTCGGCTACCTCCTCCATGAGGGGGGCCGGCCGGTCCGGCTCCGGGCGCACTACCTGGACGACGACACGCTGGTAGCACTAGCCCAGAGAGCAGAGGCGGTGCGTCGGGGATGGTCGGCGGGCGGTCCGGAAAAGGGAAGATCATGAGCGGACCAGCGAGCAAGGGGGACGTCCTGGCCCAGATGATCGCTCGGGCCGCGAACCCGCAGGACTACAACGCGTGGTTGGCCCAGGTGCGTCAGGCTCGCTACTGTGCCCACCCGGTTCGTCTGTCCGGCCAGACCCGGACCGCTGACCCGGCGACTGGCGAGCTTTCGACGATCTTCTCCAGTTCCGACAAACCCGACGGCGTACTGCTCAAGGCTTGTGGCCAGCGCCGCTCGACAGTGTGCCCGTCCTGCGCCGCCATTTACCGTTCCGACGCTTGGCAGCTCATAGCCGCCGGGCTGCAGGGCGGAAAGGGCGTAGCCACCAGGGTGGCCACCCACCCGATGGTGTTCGTCACCCTCACCGCTCCGAGCTTCGGCCCGGTGCACGCCTGCCGGGTCGAGGACGGGCGCAGCCTGGCATGCCGGCCCCGCCGCCAGCCGGAAACCTGCGACCATGGCGTGCCGCAAGCGTGTTGGGACCAGCACGACGGCGACGACGAAGCGGTCGGTCAACCCCTGTGCGCAGCCTGCTTCGACTACCAAGGCGCGGTGCTGTGGAACGCGCTGGCCTCGGAACTGTGGAGACGTACGACCATATACCTGCGTCGGGCCCTGGCCCAAGAGGCGGGGACGAGTGTGATCAACTTCGACCGGCACCTACGTCTCTCCTACGCCCGGGTGGTCGAGTACCAGCGCCGGGGGCTGGTCCACGTCCATGCGGTGGTTCGCCTCGACCCGAAGGGGTCGCCCGACCTGCCGGGCCTTGACGCCCAGCCAGCGTTCAGCACGGACGCACTGGCCGCTGCCACCCTCCGCGCAGCAGCATCCGTGACAGTCCCATATCCCCTAGGTCACCGACCGTCGGTCGAACACGCCCGGTGGGGCGAACAGATCGACGTTCGCCCCATCACCATCGACGGAGATAATGCCATGTCCGCGGGAGTGGTGGCCGCCTATATCGCCAAGTACTCCACCAAGTCGACGGACTCGCTCGGCCACCTCGACCATCGGCTCCGAGCGGGGGAACTATCGAGCCTGGCCGTGAACCCTCACCTCCGTCGCCTGGTGGAGATGGCGTGGGCCCTGGGAGGCCGGGAAGAGCTGGCCCACCTGCGCCTGCGGTCTTGGGCGCACACGCTCGGCTTCCGTGGCCACTGGCTGACGAAGAGCCGGTCCTACTCGACCACCCTTGGCGCCCTGCGGGTGGCCCGTGAGGAGTGGGCCGCCCAACGCCGGCGCCCCCGAACGCCGAGCGATCCCGGGGTGGGCCGACCCGTACCGGGTCAGGGGATGCCGGCCAAGGACGGGGAGGTGGAGTCCGTACTGGTCAAGGACTGGCGCTACGTAGCGAGGGGCTACTCCACCTGGGGCGACGCCCTGCTGGCCGAGACCGCTCGAATCGAGTCCGAGGCGGCTCGCAAGATTGCCCGGCAGGAGGCAGCTGTTCTCCGCGCTGATCTGGGTGGCTCCCGGCAGCCCGAGGCAGGAGTGCCATCGGCGGGAGAGGAGCCCAGATGACCCACGCGCACCAGCGTCTTGGGAGCAAGCCCCTGCTCAGCGTCGAAGAGACAGCCATCCTGCTCGGGCAGAGCCGGTCATCGATCTACCGGGCCATCGACAGGGGCGACCTTCCGCTGCCGGTGGTGAAGATCAGCGGCAGGTGGCGCGTCCCTCGGCGGGCGGTGGAGCGGCTGTTGGAGGGTGAGGCGGTCGCTCCTAGACTCAACCCAGCACCTTGCCCATGTGGTCGGCTGCCCGGCGGTCCTCCTCGCTGACCGAGTCGGTGTAATGGCGGGCCATGTGGACGGTGGCCCATCCGAGTCGGGACTGCTTCTGTGCTTCCGAGATCACCGGGTCCAGCTCGGTGGACTGGAAATGCCTCAAAGAGTGCAGGTGGACGTCGCCCGCCACGCCGGCCCGGACTCGCATCGCAGCGAAGGCATGGCTCATCGAGTCGGGGTGGGCCGGCGAAGACTGGTCGGGTGTGGCCGAGAAGACGAAGCCGTCGGCACTGATTGCCACCTCGCAGGCGCTCGCCTGTGCCTCCCGCTCCGCGCGCAACTCGCGGAGCTGGTTCAAGGTGCCGGCGTCCACGGCCACCGCCCGAATGCTCGAGCGGTTCTTCGGGCCCTTTACGGACGCCCCTCCCTTGGTGGCCACGATGCTCTCATCGACCTGAACGCACCCCTTCTCCCAATCGACATTTGCCTAGCGAAGCGCGCAGACCTCGCCGCGGCGCATCCCGGTGGCGGCCACCATCCGGACGAAGGCACCCAACCGACGATCCTCGCGGCTCGCCTCTGCAAGCAGGGCATGTACCTCGTCGGCCGACGGCGCACGTATGGCCGGGCCAAGCTCGGACAGCTTCCAGTCCGGAAGCTCGGTGTCAGCCACGGGGTTGGGGAGGGCATTGCCGCTCCACTTCCGGGCAAGACGGCAGGACCGATGCAGCACGGCCCTGGTCTGGCGAACGCTGGCCTCGGACAGCCCCGCAGCTTTCAGCTCTCGGAAGTAACGCTCGATGTCGTACGGACCCAAGGTGGCGATCCGGCGCCGGCCGATCGAGTCGTGGATATGGACCTTCCATATGCTCTCGTAGCGCCGGATCGTGCTGGGCGAGAGGTCGTCCCAACCATTGTCCCGCCACCCCTCGATGGCGTCATTGACGGTCGTGGTCGGACCCCAGGCTCGGGACTCCTCAGCCGGGACCACAGCCGGGGCTCGGTCCTGTTCGGCCACGAGCCGGGCCAGCTCCCGCTCCGCAGCCCGTCGAGTTCCATGGAACGAGGTGCTCCGATGTCGGACCTTGCCGTTGACGTCCCGTCCGACGTAAACGCGCAGCTCCCAGGCGTCGGTTCCGCGGTCGGCCGGCGCCGGATACTCCCTGCCATGGCACTCTCCTCGTCGTGTCCCAACACGGTTGTTGGGACATCTGTTGGGACAGAGTGTAGCCAAGAGGTGTGACACAGGGGTGTATCACCTCTCACCTGCACTTATCTAGTGGGCCGCCGGGGTCTCGAACCCCGCACCTTGGGATTAAAAGTCCCCTGCTCTACCCGATGAGCTAGCGGCCCGGCTCACCTAGCCTACGGGTCCGCGGCCAACGGGCACCAAGAGGACGCTACCCTCGAAAGCTGTGTCCTACCACGAGCTGGAAGCCGAGCTCGCCGGAGTGGAGCGGGCCCTGGAGCGACTGGACGACGGCACGTACGGGCAGTGCGAAGCCTGCGGCGAGCTGATCGACGAGGCGGTGCTGGAATCAACGCCGACTGTCGCTCGTTGCGCCGAGCATCAGGGACACCCCGAGGCCCCGCCGCTGGCGCCCGCACAACAAAGGACGGCTGGCCTGTGATGCCCCTGAAAGTCAACGTTGCCATGCGGGCCGTCAGGGGCTGGAGCAAGCGACACTTGGCGGCTCCCAGCTATGAGCGGGGCGAGCGCATGTCGATTCTGTCAGACGATGGTACCCGCCTGTCGGTGACCCGCCTCGAAGGGCCGGCATCGGCGCCCCTCACCATCGTGCTGATTCACGGCTTTCTCAACTGGTCACGCTCCCCGGCTGTGCATCGCTTTGCGGAGCGCCTTGCGAGGGAGGTGCACGTGGTCGTTCCGGACCTTCGTGGTCACGGGCGCTCTGGCGGGCGCTGCACCATGGGCCGAAGCGAGCCGCGCGATGTCGAAGCTGCGGTCAGCGCCGCGAGACCTGGCCTGCCGGTGGTGACCGTGGGGACAAGCCTCGGCGGCGCAGCCGTGATGCTTCATGCCGGTACCTATGGCGGAGTTGCGGGAGCAGTGTCGATCAGTGGTCCGGCCTGGTGGGGAACACCTGAAAGACCCGGAGCCAAGCGCTTGGCGGCTTGGGTGGAAACCCCGTTGGGTCGGGGGGTGCTGGCCGGTCTGCTTGGAACCAGGGTCGACACGTGCATAGCTGGAGCCCAGGGGTCTCGGGAGGTTGTCTCAGCGATAGCGCCGGCCTTCACCCTCGTGGTCCATGACCCAGATGACAGCTACTTTGGTCCGGAGCATCCGCTGCAGGTGATGGACTGGGCGCTGGCTCCCAAGGAGGCTTGGTGGATCTCCGGAGCGGGTCATGGCAACGACCTGCTCACTGAGTCCCTTGCTGACCGGCTGCTCGCCGCCGTTCGGGCAAAGGTTACTGCGGCTCCTGACGCCCGCGCGCCGGGCATGAAGGGGGGCATCGATTACGTGGCGGCTGGCACCGGGGCCTTTGGCACTGAGCTACAAGAGCGCACACCCTAGCGACATGAAAGGCTCGGGGCCCTCAGAGGACTAATCCAGGTCGGCTTCCGCGCCAACGGCCAAGAGGTAACCACGCGCCCGCTCGGCCTTGGGGTAACGGCCCACCAGCGCCCAGAACGAATCGTCGTGCGCGGGCACGCACAGGTGAGCCAGCTCGTGAACTATCACATAATCGAGCACCCAGGTCGGCATGGTCGCAAGGCGAGAGGAGATCCGGATCGAGCCGTCGCGCGGGGTGCACGAGCCCCAGCGAAGCTCCTGGTTGTCCACCCAGCGAATGGAGCTGGGCCTGGGCAGGCCGTGACGGGTAGCCAGGGCTGAGGCTCGAGGAGCGAGGGGAACCTCGGCAGCGCTGGCCCGACGCTCCATCCGCTCCGACATCCTGGCTACCCAGTGGGTCTCCTCGGCCTTGCTCATCGTTGCCGGAATGCTCACCTGCAGGACGCCCCCGACCTTACGCGCTGAGACCGTGCGCTCGCGTCGGGCACTGCGGACGACCTCGACTCTCATGAGCCCAAGCTATCGTTTGGGTGTGACAGTCCTCCGGCTTTTCGCCTCGGCCCGCGAAGCAGCGGGCACCGCCAGCGCAGACATCGATGGCACCACAGTCGGCGCCGTGCTCGCTCAAGCCGTGGCCCGCTACGGCGAGGGCTTTGCCAGGGTCCTCGCCGGTAGCAGGGTGTGGGTGAATGGCGAGCCCGCCGACGAGGCCAGGGCGCTGGCCGAGGGCGACGAGGTCGCTGTCCTTCCCCCCGTGTCGGGAGGCTGCTCCTGAGCGATCAGGCCCTCTTGGTCTCCCAGAAGATCTTGTCGATCACGGCGATCTGGTCAAGGAGCTCCTGACCGACGGCGGGATCGGTTGAAGCCTTGGCAGCGCCGGCGGCCTTGGTCGCCTTCCAGAACAAGTCGTGCAGCTCGGGGTGCTTCTCGAGGTGCGGCGGCTTGAAGTAGTCGGTCCACAGCACCCACAGGTGGTGCTTGACCAATTCGGCCCGCTGCTCTTTGATCTGTACGGCACGGGTCTTGAAGATGTCGTCGGTGGAGGCATTGAACTTCTCCATCATGGCTTTCACTGACTCGGCCTCGATCCGTGCCTGAGCTGGGTCGTATACCCCGCACGGCAGGTCACAGTGGGCGTGGACAGCGACGGGAGGGCTCAGGCGGTCAGCCAGGGAAAGTAGGCGGGTCACCGTTCGCATGCTCGTGCTCCTTTTGGTAGGTCGCTTGACGCAGCAACCCTAATGTGGCGGGGGTGGGTTGCGTGTTGCGCACGGCTGGGGCCCTGGCAGTCCTCGCCTGGCTGGTGGCAGGGCCAAGGCGGGTGGAGGTGTGGGGTGACAGCATGGTACCGACCCTCCACGCAGGCGACAGGGCGGTGGCGTTGCGACCCTGGAAGGTCCGGCCCGGCGACCTTGTGGTGCTGGACGATCCCCGCCAGCCCTCTCGCACCCTGGTGAAACGCGCCCAATGGCTTGGCTGGCAGTCAGCCTTGCGCCAGGTTGTGTGGGTCGAGGGTGACAACGCTATAGCGAGCACCGACAGTCGAGATTTTGGGCTCGTCCCCCGCCGCCAGCTGCGAGGTGTGCTGGTGTGGATCTATGATCCACCGAAGCGTTCCGGGCGAGCAGCGCTGCGCCCCCGATAGGGTGGGCGGGCAATGCGACGCCTGGCCGTCCTGTCCTTCCATACCTCGCCACTGGGTCAACCGGGCACCGGTGACGCGGGTGGCATGAATGTCTACGTGCTGCAGCTCTCGACCGCCCTGGCGAGGGCCGGGGTGGCTTGTGACGTATACACAAGGGCGGCCGACGCCGCAGTGCCCGCAATCGTCAACGTGGAGCCAGGACTGAGAGTCCACCACATTCCGGCCGGGCCGCTCGCCCCGGTGCCCAAGGAGCGCCTTATCTCCCACGTCGATGAGTTCACCGAGGGGGTGCTTGCCCGAGTCGAGTGCTGCGCAACCCAGGACGACGACGCTTGCCCAGATGCCATTCACGCCAACTACTGGCTGTCGGGTCTGGCGGGCCACCGCATCAAGCATGAGTTGGGGCTACCCTTGGTGTCCACGTTCCACACGCTTGATCGGGTAAAGGCCGAGGCCAGCCCGGAGGAGGTGGTGGCGGCCGAGCCTGCCCGGCGGGCCGAGGCCGAGGCAGCCATCATTGCCTGCTCGGACGCCGTGCTCGCCTCTTGCTCGGTGGAGGCCGAGCAGATCAAGTCTCTCTATGGCGCCGACCCGGCTCGAATCGAGATCGTGCATCTGGGTGTGGATCACGCTCTGTTCTCTCCGGGAGACCGGGCTCAGGCACGTCGAGCCCTTGGCTTGCCGACCAAAGGTCCCCTGCTGGCTTTCGTCGGACGGATCCAGCCTCTCAAGGGGGCGGACGTGGCGATCCGGGCTCTGGGAATGCTTCACAGGCGAGGATTGCCGACCTCCAGCCTGGTCATCATCGGCGGCCCTAGCGGTCCGCTCGGGGTCCAGGAGCTGCATCGGCTTCATCACACCGTGGACACCCTGGGCCTGGACGCCTGGGTTCGTTTCGTGGCGCCCCAACCCCACGAGCTGTTGTCGAGCTTCTACCGGGCCGCTGACCTATGTCTCGTGCCCAGCAGGTCGGAGTCCTTTGGGCTGGTGGCCCTCGAGGCAGCAGCGTGCGGGACACCGGTGATAGCAGCCGCGGTAGGTGGGCTGACGAGCCTGGTCGAAGATTCCATCACCGGCTACCTGATCGAAGAGCGCGACCCTGTGGCGTATGCGGACAAGGCCGGGAAGATCCTGGGTGACCCCGACCTGGCAAGTGCCCTCGCGGTCGCCGCCGCGGCGAGCTCGCGCTCGTACACCTGGTCAGTTGCTGCTGCCCGGCTTCGTGCGATCTACGAGCGTCTCACGGCTCGCGATCTGGTGGAATGCGGCTAATAACCGCTCGGAGGAGACTGTCATTTGCTCGAACTGGGCTGAGGCGCTATGGTCGCAGACAGGTCGGCCCGAGGGGCGGAGCAGGTTCCCGTTCGGGGAAGTGCGGGCCCCTGGGAGGTTCCTCGGGCCGAGCGTCTCTGGTCCTGTGCATCGGCCTGGGTAGCCTGTGCGCAGCGCTCGTCGGCACGCCAGCGGCCCCGCCCCGCGCAGCGCTCGCTGGCACGCCAGCGGCCCCACCCCCCGCCTCAGGCTCCCTGCCCTGCTCGGGGCCCACACCGGTGGGAGCGGCCAAGGGCGTGGAGATAGCCGATCCCAGCTGCGAGTACGACTATGTCACCAATACCTATGACGGCTCGTTCGCCCCGCTTCTCAGCTCGGCCGGCAAGGCCATCTCCACCACGTATGTAGGCGTTAGCGCGCAGGCCGCCTACCGCATCGAGGTCCCCAATGATTGGAACGGAAAGCTGGTGCTGTACGCGCACCCCTACCAGGGCCTTGGCAATGTGGTCTGGGTAAGCAGCCCGCAGCTGCGCTCCTGGTTCGTCGCCCACGGGTTCGCCTGGGCGGCCTCCAGCTTTGGAGCCAACGGATACAACGTGGGCCAGGGAGTCACCGACACCTTCGACCTCCTCAAGGTGTTCGCCGCCCGGACTCACCGTGCTCCCAAGTCGATCTACCTCGACGGCGAGTCGATGGGCGGCCAGGTGACGTCGGTGGCAGCCGAAGAACACAAAGGCATCTTTGCGGGGGTGATGGATGCCTGCGCGCCCATCGGCGCCAGCGCGCTGTCCGACTACTACCTCGGGGTGAACGCAACGGCCGCAGCCCTCACCAAGACCGGGATCAGCTTTCCGGCCCAGCCCTCGATCGCCTCAGCGCTCCAGTACGTGGCCAGCGTCACGACGCGGGTGCTGCCCAAGCTGGGAACCGGGTTTCTTGGCGCGGACGGACTCGATCTGAGCGCTGCGGGGAAGCGGTGGGAGACAGTGGTCAGCTACCTGAGCGGCGGTCCCCGCCCCGGTTTCACGGCCGCCTTGGCCTACTGGAACAGTGTCAGCTACGGTCCGCTGGCTGGTATGCCCACCCTGTTCGCCCTTTATCCGGGTCTTGACGGAGGCACTTTCGGGTTCGCTCCGGGCAACGTGACGACCAACCTTGGGGTCGTGTACCACGCTGACAGCTCGTCGGTTGCCACGGCTGCCGATCGAGCGCTCAACGCGGAGGTGCTCCGCGTGAGGGCGACGACCCCGAGCGTGCCCGGTGTCCCAGCGGTTCATGGGGATCCCGGCATCCCAGTCCTCGTCTTGTATGGCATCGGGGACCTATTCGTCCCGCTGTCGACGGGCCAAGCCTACGCGCAGGCCATGGCGGCGCACGGAGAGTCCGGTCTTTTTGCCGCCCGGGCAATAAGAGATGTGAGGCACTGCCACTTCTCTACAGCGGAACTCTCCCAGGGGTTCTCCGCCCTGGTGAGCTGGGTCCTAACCGGAGTGCGGCCGGCGAGCGATGACATTACCAACCCGAAGGTCGTGGACAGTCCCACCTTCGGCTGTCACTTCACCGATGGCGCACATCCGCTGTTCCAGGGTCCGCCTTGTCCGAAGTAGCGTCTGGTGTTGTGAGCCGAGCCAAGCTGATGATCCTCGGAGGAGGCAAGATGGGTGAGGCCTTGGCGCGGGGCCTGCTCTGTGCTGGGTGGGGAAGGCCGGCAGACCTGGCGGTGGTCGAGCCCAGCGAGCAGCGCCTGGCAGAGCTGGCTGAGGCCCACCCGGGGCTCTGCCTGACCACGATCGCAGTGCCCGCCGATGGAGCGGTGCTGGCGGTCAAGCCCGGAGACGTCGAGTCAGCGTGTCGATCACTTGACGGCATTGGCGTGCCCAGGTGCTTGTCCATCGCGGCTGGGGTCACCCTGGCGAGTCTCCAAGGCTGGCTGGGGCCGGACGTCGCGGTGCTGCGGGCGATGCCCAATACGCCTGCGCTGGTGGGAGCGGCTGCAACGGCGCTGTCGGCCGGTGAGGGCTCCAGCGAGGACGACGTTGCGTGGGCATCGGACATCCTGGGGGCGGTGGGCACGGTGGTCCAGCTCTCCGAGCGCAGCCTTGACGCGGTGACCGGCTTGTCTGGCTCGGGGCCGGCCTATTTGTTCCTGGTGGCCGAAGCGCTCATCGATGCCGGGATCCTGGCCGGGCTCACCCAGGAGGTGAGCGCTTCCCTGGTCGTCCAGACAATGCTGGGCGCTGGCAAGCTGCTGGCGGAGTCGGGCGAGCCTCCGGCGCGCCTGAGGGCCGCGGTGACCTCGCCTGGTGGGACAACGGCGGCCGGCCTGCGGGTTCTGGAGGCCGCAGCAACCAGAGCAGCCTTCATCGATGCGGTGGCGGCAGCAACCGCGCGCTCCGCCGAGCTGGGTCGGCCGGCGCCAAGCGCGTAGCGCCCGCCTGGCGGGCTGGACCGGCGCGGGCTGGGTCGGCGGAGCGGTCCTCCTGGCGGGGGGACGCAACGACCACTTCGCTGACCAGGCAGTACGACTGCACGAAGGAATGATGACGGATCTCCCATCCATCAGCAAGCAGTGGGACTATTGAGATTGGTCGGCAACCGCCAACCAGCGAGGGTTTCAATCGCCAGATGCCCGACCAGATATGGGACACCACCCGCTCGATCCTGCCTATTCCGGGGGCCAGGGCGGTCAGGCACAACAACCCGTCGGGAGTGAGCATCCGGGCGGCCCCAGCCAGGACGGCCCTTGCCTGGTCTTGGGCCAGCAGGTCGAACACATAGGTCGAGATGAACCGGTCGACCGACCCGTCCGGCATCGCTACCGAGCCTTCCGGTCCCGCAAGCGAGCCTTCCGGTCCCGCAAGCGAGCCGTCCGGCGGCGACAGCACCACCTGGGTCCGCTCCGGCCACCGGGCCAGCTTCCTCCGGGCCAACTCGACCATCACTGGGCTGATGTCGACGCCGCGGTAGGCGGCAGATGGGCCAAGTCGTCGAAGCAGCTCTTCCGCCAGGCGGCCGGTCCCGCATCCGAGCTCGAAAATCGACATGGCCTCCTCGATCCGGGACTCGGCCAGCATCAGCATGACTGGCGGGTCCTCGTAGAAGGCCTGCCAGTCCTGGGTCCTCCCGATGCGGTCGTAGACCCCTCTCGCCTGGGTGGGACTGAGGGGCCCGGACACGGCTGACCAGCCTAGATCAGCGCAAACCGAGGTAATGATTGCACTTGTGCACCTTTTCGGTCGCCAACTGCAATCGCTTCGCCCCACGGCCGTCCCACGGCGAAACACTGGCCACACGGCTCACACTGGCCCCGATGGCGCCAGTGGCGTAGCATTCCTTCCGCGGAAGGGAGTGATTCCACTGACAAGTCAAATGCATAGCAGGGTCAGGTTCTTGACAGTTGCTGAGGTGGCCGACCAGCTCAGGGTGTCGAACATGACCGTTTACCGGCTCATCAACGCCGGCACGCTGCCCGCGGCCCGAGTTGGTCGGTCATACAGGCTGCGAGAGGAGGACGTCGACCGTTACCTGGCTGCCAGCTTCACCGAGGCTGGCTAGTGCCGATTCGCTCGAACACCTATCCGATCAACCTGATCCTCGAGGCCCGGCCCTGCCTGGTCGTGGGGGGTGGACCGGTAGCTGCCCGCAAGGTCCACGGCCTGCTGGCCTGCGGGGCGGTTGTCCATGTCGTGGCGGCTGAGGTTGGTGAGGGGGTCCGGGATGTGGCGAACACCTCGGGAGTGGGCACGGCGGGTGAGCAGCCACCGGCCAAATTCCGAAAGACGGCCACTCTCACCTGGGAGGAGCGGCCCTACCGGCCCGACGACATCGTCGGTCGCTGCCTGGTCATCGCCGCCACCGACGACCAGGCCCTCAACCGGGCGGTCGCCGCGGATGCCGAGGCCGCGGGCGTCTGGGTGAACGTGGCGGACGACCCGCTGTTCTGCACCTTCACCCTACCGGCAATTCGCCGGGAGGGTGCGATCACGGTGGCTGTATCCACTGGGGGTCACAGCCCGGCACTGGCCGGCTGGCTCCGGGATCGCCTGTGCGAGGAGCTGGGTCCCCACCACGCCATCGCGGCCACCCTTCTGTCCGAGGCGCGAGAGGAGCTGGCCGCCGCGGGGCGCTCCACTGAGGGCCTCGACTGGCAAGGCGCCCTCGACTCGGGCATGTTTACTAGCATCAGAGCTGGCAAGATTGACCAGGCAAGGGAGCAGCTGAGGGCGTGTCTGTTGTAGTCGTAGGCCTCAACCATCGCACAGTGCCCCTCGGGGTGCTGGAGCGCATGACCATCAGCGAGGCCGCGCTGCCCAAGCTGCTCCGTGCCCTGCTCGACACCGGCAACCTCTCCGAGGTCGTGGTGCTATCCACGTGCGCCAGGACCGAGGTGTACGCGGTCATCGAGCGATTCCACGCTGGGCTGGCCGACGTGTACAGCTGCCTTGGCGATATCGGGGGGGCCACACCCGAGGAGCTGGCCGATGGGGTGTACTGCTATTACGAAGACGCGGCGGTGAGCCACCTGTTCGAGGTGGCGGCGGGCCTGGACTCTGCGGTTCTGGGGGAGGGCGAGGTGCTGGCCCAGGTCCGTCAGGCGTGGGAGCTGGCCCGCCACGAACGCACCGCCGGCCCGGTCATGTCCCAGCTGTTCCGCCACGCGGTGGAGGTCGGAAAGCGAGCCCGTTCCGAGACGGCCATCTCTAGGGGGATCACCTCGATCTCCCAGGCGGCGGTGGCTCTGGTGACCAAGCGCCTGGGTGGGTCCCTGGCGGGCCGGCGAGCGCTGGTGCTGGGGGCGGGGGAGATGGGCGAGGGAATGGCAGTGGCCCTCGGGGCGACCTCGGCCGAGGTCCTGGTGGCGAACAGGACCTGGGAGCGGGCGGGGGCGCTGGCCGAGCGGGTCGGAGGTCGGGCCGTCCCCATAGCGGAGCTTCCCACAGCGCTGGCGGACGTGGACGTGCTGCTGGCCTCGACCCGGGCGGAGGAGGTCATGCTGGGGGTGGCGGACCTGGCGCCGGTCATGGCCGGGCGCGACGGGCGGGAGCTGCTGGTCGTGGACGTGGCGGTGCCCCGGGACGTGGACCCGAGCGTCGCGTCGCTGGCCGGGGTGACGCTGCTGGACATGGACGACTTGAGGGCGTTTGCCGAGGCGGGGATGGCCGAGCGGCGCCGCGAGGTCGTCCGGGTGGCGGACATCATCGCCGAGGAGGTTGCCCGCCACCTCGAGGCTCGGGCGGCGAGGGACGTCGCTCCGACTGTGTCGGCGTTGCGCGAGCGGGCCGAGGCGATCAGGGCCTCGGAGCTGGATCGCTACGGCTCCCGCCTGGCTGGCCTGTCCCCGAGCCAGGCCGCCACGGTGGAGGCGCTTACCCGCCAGCTCATGGGCAAGTGGCTGCACGAGCCCACGGTGGCACTCAAGGAGGCGGCGGGCTCGCCGAGGGGAGAGCGCCTGGGCGAGGCGCTGCGCACGCTGTTCGACCTCTAGTGTCGCCCGCCGGGGTGTCGGCACGGGGCGCACAAGGACAGGCCCGTCTGCGCATCGCCACCCGGGCCAGCCGGCTGGCCCGCTGGCAGGCTGCCCACGTGGCGGGACTGCTGGCAGGCCTGGGCATCGAGGCCGAGCTGGTGACGATCTTCACCACCGGGGACGATCGGACCGAGCTCCCCATCTCGGCGCTCGGGGGCGCCGGCGCATTCGTCAGGGAGGTCCAGCTCGCCGTCCTCGAGGGCCGGGCTGATCTGGCGGTGCACTCGGCGAAGGACCTGCCCTCCGCCACCACGAAGGACCTGCCCTCCGGCACCACGCCGGGGCTGGTCATCGCCGCCGTTCCGGCCAGGGCCGATCCCCGAGACGCCCTGGTCGGCGCCCGGCTGGCAGATCTCGCCCCCGGCGCGACGGTCGCCACCGGCTCCCCCCGCCGCCGGGCGCAACTGGCCGCTGCTCGTCCCGACCTGAGCTTCGCCGAGCTTCGGGGGAACATCGAGACCCGCCTCGATCGGATCCCTCCCGGCGGGGCAGTGGTGGTGGCAGTGGCGGCGCTGGATCGCCTCGGCCTGGCGAACCGGGTGGCCGAGGTGCTCGACCCCAGCGTGATGCTGCCCCAGGTCGGCCAAGGGGCCCTCGCGGTGGAGTGCCGGTCCGACGACAGCGGGCTGATCGAGGCCCTGGCCGGCATCGACGATGCCGGGGCACACCGTGCTGTTATGGCGGAGCGGGCATTCCTTGGCGAGATTGGGCCCGGTTGCGCCCTTCCCATCGGTGCCCACTCACCCGCCACCGTGGAGCCTCTGGCCACCTCCGATCCCTCGGCCCCCGCCGCGCCCATCCGTCTCGACACCCTCCTCGCCTCCTTCGACGGCAGGGTGGTCCTGCGCCACACGGGACTTGGTGTCGATCCGGTCGAGCTGGGCCGGCGCCTGGCAGCGGAGATGCTGGCCAGCGCGGCGGGCGGCCGGTTGTTGACAGACTACACGAAGTGACTGTCTACCTGGTGGGGGCCGGGCCGGGGGACCCCGGCCTGCTCACCCGGCGCGGGGCTGAGCTGTTGGGGCGGGCCGAGCTGGTGGTGCACGATCGCCTCGCCGCTCCGGGCCTGTTGGACCTGTGCCCGCCTGGCGCCGAGCGGGTGGATGTGGGCAAGCGCCCAGGGGGGCCGGCGGACCAGGACGGGATCAACGCGCTGCTCGTCGCGGCGGGCCGGGCCGGGCGGATGGTGGTCCGGCTCAAGGGCGGCGACCCATTCGTGTTCGGCCGGGGCGCCGAAGAGGCCCTCGCTCTCCAGGCCGCTGGCGTCGCCTACGAGGTCGTGCCAGGGGTCACCTCGGCAATAGCCGCGCCGGCCTACGCCGGGGTGCCCCTCACCCACCGGGGTGTATCGACGTCGTTCAGCGTGGTCACCGGCCACAGCCGAGCGGCCCTCGACGCGGACGTCAACTGGGAGGCGCTGGCCCAGGTCGGCGGGACCGTGGTGGTGCTGATGGGAGTGGCTCACCGAGCCGAGATCGCGGCAAGGCTGGTGGCCGGGGGCCGGGACCCGGCCACCCCCGTCGCGGCGGTGCGCTGGGGGACCCGGGCGGACCAGCGCGTCATGCGCACCACGCTGGGCGAGCTGGGCGCGCTGACCCTGGAGCCCCCGGTCACCCTGGTCATCGGGGAGGTGGCCGCGCTGGGGCTGGAGTGGTACGAGCGCAGCCGCCCGTTGCGTGGCCGGCGGGTGGTGGTCACCCGCAGCGCTGCCCAGGCCTGGGCGTTGTCGTCGCGCCTGGCCGAGGTCGGGGCCGAGGTGGTGGAGGTGGGTGTCATCGAGCTGGGCCCGCCAGCTGACGGGGGGGCAGCGCTGCGGGCAGCTGCCGGCCAGGTCGGGAGCTACGACTGGGTGGTGTTCACCTCCGCCAACGCGGTGGAGCGCTTCATGGTCTTGCTCCGCGATGCGCGCCAGCTCGGCTCGGCCCAGGTCGCCGCGATCGGTCCTGGGACTGCCGAGGCCCTTTTGTCGTGGCGGGTGGTCGCCGACCTGGTGGCGGTCAGGTCGCTGTCGGAGGGACTGGTGGAGGTGTTCCCACCGGCTCCACGTGGTGGTCGGGTGCTGATCCCCAGGGCTGCGGTGGCCAGGGAAGTGCTTCCCGAGGCGCTCAGAGCGATGGGGTGGTGCTGTGACATCGTGGAGGCCTACGTGACCCGGCGCCCGAGGGTGGCGCCCGAGGTGGTGGCCCGGGCTTCGGGGGCCGACGCCATCACCTTCGCCTCCGCGTCGAGCGTGGAGGCCTGGTTGGAGCTGGGCGCCAAGACGCCTGGACTGGTTGCTTGCATCGGTCCGGTCACGGCCGCCGCTGCCGAGGCAGGAGGCCTGCGCGTGGGGGCGATAGCCAGCACTCCCACCATCGAAGGCCTGGTGGAGGCGACCATCCACCACCTGGGTGCACAGGGTTGGTAAGGTGGTGCCTACTCCCTCGTCCCGTACCCGAACCCCCATCGGAGCAAGAGTGGCCAAGACGAGCAAGCCGGTGCCATCGGCGTGAGCTTCGCCGAGATCCTAGGAGCGTGGGACGAGGCCCGTCTCACGCTCCTCCTGGTGTTGCGCCCTGACCTGCGCCGCCCGGCGCCAAAGACATTGGCCCTGCTGATCCAGCGGGCCGGGTCGTGGTCCAGCCTCCAGCAGGCTCGCTGGAGGCTGGACCGGGGCGCCCAGCAGGCGCTGGACGCCGCTTGCCTGCTTCCCAAGCCCCCGACGTTCACGGACCTGGTGACGCTCCTGGGCGGCCCCTCCCAGACCGCTGGCCTGAGCGAGGCCCTGGAGCGCCTGGAGGCTCGTGCCCTGGTGATGCGCCGCGGCAACAGCCTGATCCTGGCCCCTGGGCTCGCCGAGCTGCGCAACCCGGCCCGGCTCGGCCCCCCGGCTGTCGAGGCGCTCGCCAGCCAGCAGGCATCCACCTTGTCGTCGATTGCCCGCAGGCTCGGTGTCCGTCCAGGGTCCAGCCGGAAAGCCTCCATGTCTGCGGTGGTGGGGGCCCTGGGCGACCCGGCGCGGATCAAGGCGGTGCTTTCTGCGGCCTCGGCCGAGGCGGCCCAGCTGGCCCGCAGCGCGGCTACGCAGGGACCTGCGGTGTCGGTCCACAACGGCGTGTACGGCCTCACCGATCGCAGCCCGGCGGGATGGCTGGTGAGCCACGGCCTGCTGGTGCCGATGAGCTGGAACCTGCTGGTGATGCCGCGGGAGGTGGCGTTGGCGCTGCGCGGCGGCATGCCGTTCCCCGACCTCCAGCTGTGCTGGCCCCATGTCCCGACCAGCGAGGTGGACCAGGAGGCGGCAGATGCCAGGGCCGCAGACGCAGCTCTGCGCCTGGTGGCAGATGTGCGCACGGTCCTGGACCTGTGGGGCCAGGCCGAGCCGAGCGTCCTCAAGGACGGGGGGATCGGGGTTCGGGAGCTGAGGCGAGCCGCAAAAGCCATCGAGCGGACCGAGCTGGAGGCGGCTCAGGTCATCGAGATCGCCGCCGCGGCCGGCCTCGTCACCTGCGCGCGGCCGGGCGGCCAGGTCCTCCCCCTGCCGGCCTACGACAGCTGGCTGGCCCTCGAGGTCCCTGATCGCTGGACGCGGCTGGCCCTCGGTTGGCTGACCTGCCCGCTGCACCCCAGCCTTTCCGGTGTGCTCGACGACAAGCAGAAGCCGATCCCCACCCTGCTCCCTCGTGCTCCTGAGGCCGACGCCCAGGACAGGCGCGAGATCATCCTGGCCCTGCTGGCGTTGCAGGTGCCGCCGGGGCACAGGGCTAGTGCAGAGTGCCTGGCGGGGGTGGCCGAATGGATGGGGCCCGACGTTTGGGTCGGTGGGCCCGCCTTGCCGGAGACGCTGCGGCGCTGGGTAGTGGCCGAGGCAGAGCTGGTGGGGATGGTGGTGGATGGCGCGCTGAGCAGCTTCGGGCGCTCGATGACGGCCGGGTGGGCAGGTGTGTTGCCCGGCGCCCCGGTCAAGGGCAAGCCGTCGTATCAAGAGGCTGCCGAATCGCTTGCGCGGTGGGCGCCAGCGGTGAGCTCCACCTTCGTGGTCCAAGCGGACCTGACTGCCGTGGCGCCGGGCGAGCTCACCTGCGCCATTCGCTCGGAGCTGGAGCTGTTGGCTGACGTGGAGTCCAAGGGGGCGGCGACCGTCTACCGCTTCAGCGAGGCTTCCCTGCGCCGGGGCTTCGACGGGGGTCGCAGCGCCACCCAGATCATGGGCTTCCTGGAGGGACACGCCACCCGTGGAGTACCCCAGGCTCTGGCATATCTGGTGGGGGATCTGGGGCGCCGCTTCGGGACGGTGCGGGTCGGCTCGGCGTCCTGCTACCTGCGCTGCGAGGACCCGGCGTTGCTCACCGAGATCGCCGCCGCCAGGCGGACTGCCAAGCTGGGGATGCGCCAGCTGGCGCCGACCGTCCTGGTCAGCTCCAGTGACGCCGCGACCACGCTGGCGACTCTTCGAGCCAGTGGGTACCTTCCGGCCCTGGAGGACGAGGCTGGCACGCTGGTGGTGATCGAGGTGGCACCCCAGCGAGCCGAGGTGGTGGCGAGGCCGGCATGGGCACCGGTCGCGGCGGACCCGGCGGTCTTGGCGGCCGAGCTGCGCCGTGCCGCCGGGGTGCCGCGGCCCTTGACACCACCGGCGCCGGGGACGCCGGGCCATCCAGCCGTGCCGGGAAGCCGTCCAGCAGTGCCGGGAAGCCGTCCAGCAGTGCCGGGAAGCCAGCCAGCAGTGCCCGGTCCCGGCAATCTCGCAGCGGCTTCTGCCGGAGCCTCAAAACCCCTCTTCCCGTCGCTGCCGTCCCAGCTGCCGCCCGGCATGTCCCAATCTGCGGCCCAGTCCCTGATGGGGCTGCTCAACGAGATGTGGGAAGCCCACGAGGATCCGGGCCCTCTTGACGGGCCTGGATTCGGGCTCCCGTCGCGCCCGGCGGCCATAGCCAAGGGACGCGACGCAGTGGTGAGCGTTCTGGAGCAGGCTTACGACGAGGACTGGATGGTGCGCATCGGCTACACCGGCGGCAACCGCCGGACCTACCAGCTCAGCGCGGTGGTGGTGGCCGTCGAGGACGACGAGGTTTGGTTGGAGTGCGCACCCAGGTGGGATCACCGAGGCATCGCGCTGGATCAGATCGAGTGGGTCAGGGTGCTGACCGAGGCCGAGGAGGAGGCACTGCCGTGACCGCCAACCCAAGCGAGGGACCGCTGATAGTGCAGTCGGACCGGACGCTGCTGCTCGAGGTGGACCACCCCGACGCGGTCGCCTGTCGAGCTGCCATAGCGCCGTTTGCCGAGCTGGAGCGGTCTCCGGAGCACGTCCACACCTACCGGCTGAGCTCGCTCGGGCTGTGGAACGCCAGGGCTGCTGGGCATGACGCCGAGCAGGTGGTGGACGCCCTCTTGCGGTTCTCGCGCTACCCGGTGCCCCAGGCGCTCCTGGTGGATGTGGCCGAGGTGATGGACCGCTACGGGCGCCTGATCCTGGAGGTCCATCCGGTCCACGGCTTGGTGCTGCGGGCCACCGACCGCATTGTGCTGGAGGAGGTCCTGCGGGCCAAATCGGTGATGCCCCTGGTGGGACCGCGCATCGACGCCGACACGGTTGGGGTGGGCCGCTCCGAGCGCGGTCGTCTCAAGCAAGCGCTGCTCAAGGCCGGCTGGCCGGCCGACGACAAGGCCGGCTATGTCGACGGCGCGGCCCACCCCATCGGGCTCACCGAGGGCGTCGGGTTCACCCTGCGGCCCTACCAGTCCGAGGCGGTCGAGACCTTCTTTGCCGGGGGCAGCGGGGTGGTGGTGCTGCCTTGCGGGGCGGGCAAGACCCTGGTCGGGGCCGCGGCCATGGCCCGGGCAGGGGCGCGCACCCTGGTGCTGGTCACCAACATCGTCGCGGCGCGCCAGTGGCGGGCCGAGCTGCTGGCCCGCACCACCCTCACCGCGGCGGAGATCGGTGAGTACTCCGGCCAGCGCAAGGAGGTCAAGCCGGTCACCCTGGCGACATACCAGATCCTGACGTCGAAGCGTCACGGCCTGTATACCCACCTGGAGCTGTTCTCGGCCGAGGACTGGGGCCTCATCATCTATGACGAGGTCCACCTTCTTCCGGCCCCGGTGTTCCGCATGACGGCCGAGATCCAGAGCCGCCGCCGGCTGGGCCTCACCGCCACGCTGGTGCGCGAGGATGGTCGTGAGGGTGACGTGTTCAGCCTGATCGGGCCCAAGCGCTATGACGCGCCCTGGCGCGACATCGAGGCCCAGGGTTGGATCGCCCCCGCAGTCTGCACCGAGGTGAGGGTGACCCTGACCGACGAGGAGCGCATGTCCTATGCCCTGTCCGAGGCCGAGGAGCGCTACCGGGTCGGAGCCACCGCCTGGTCCAAGCTGGCGGTCGTGGAGGCGCTGAGTCGCGATGCGCTTGCCAAGGCAGAGCCGACCCTAGTGATCGGCCAGTACCTGGACCAGCTGGAATCCATCGCCCGCCGCCTCGATGCGCCGCTCATCACCGGCAAGACCCCGGTGCGGGAGCGGGAGAGACTTTACGAGGCGTTTCGCCAGGGGATCGAGCCGCTGCTGGTCGTGTCCAAGGTGGCCAACTTCTCCATCGACCTTCCCGAGGCCTCGGTGGCCATCCAGGTTTCGGGGGCGTTCGGCAGCCGGCAGGAGGAGGCCCAGCGCCTGGGTCGCATCCTTCGCCCCAAGGCCGACGGTCGCCAGGCACACTTTTTCACCGTGGTGGCGAGGGAGACCAACGACCAGGAGTTCGCCGCCCGCCGCCAGAGGTTCCTGGCTGAGCAGGGATACGCGTACGAGATCCGTGACGCCGAATCGGTGCTCCACCCCGAGGTGGGCGAGCCGGGCTAGCTGCAGGGTGGTGGGGCGGGGTCTTGCACGCGCTGGCGGGGATCGCGACGTGGCGCTCCGTGCAGGTCAGCGAGCGGAGTTGGCCCGGCCTGGGTCCCAGGCCGTAGGCTTTGGACGGTGAGCTACCCGGCCCGCAGGATGCGCCGCCTCCGGAGAACCCCTGCCCTGCGGCGCCTGGTGCCCGAGACCAGGCTGTCGGTGGACGACCTGGTGGCACCCCTTTTCGTCCGGGAGGGGATCGAGGCGCCCCGCCCGGTGGCCTCGTTGGCGGGCGTCGTGGGCCACCCGGCCCCGACGACCGAGGCGGTACCCGAATGGGGTCCTGAGCTGGTCCAGGCCCTCACCTCCATCGGGGTCAAGATGGGCTGATGGGCCCCGGCGCCACGAAGGGCCCCCTGGCCAGCGTGTTGAGCGACGTTGCGAGGGTCGATCGAACCAAGCTCGTCCCACTTGCCGCGGCGCGCTCCGCATTAGGCATGGCGATCCCGCTGGTTGTCGGATACCTCAGCGGACACCTGCTGCTGGGCGTCACCGCCTCCATCGGCGCGCTGGCCGGCGGCTTTGCTTCCCTCCAGGGGGCCTACCGGACCAGGGTGGCCACTGTGGTGGCTGCGACGCTCGGGATGGCCCTGTCTGCCTTTGTCGGGTCGATTATCGGGCATCTGGTGATCGGCGACGTCGCGGTGACCGCGGCGTGGGGCTTTGGCGCCGGGATGCTCGTGGCATTCGGGCAGGAGGCCACGATCGTGGGCCTGCAGTCCGTGGTGGGCCTCGTCGTGTTCTCCCAGTTCAGCTTCACGCCCGGGGAGGCGCTGGTCCAGGGAGGCCTGGTCCTGGCCGGCGGCCTCCTGCAGACCCTGCTGGTCGTGGCGGTGTGGCCGCTCGGGCGCTTCCCCGCCGAGCGCCGGACCCTGAGCCAGGCCTACTCTCGCCTCGCCGGGTTCGCCCGCTCGCTCGCCTCCTGTCCCACGTCGATGCTCGAGCCTGACGCGCTGGCGGAACTCGGCGCCACCGAGCATGACCCACAGCCCTTCGGGAGTTCCGCCGAGGCGGCGGCATACCAAGGGCTGCGTGACCAGGCCGACAGGATCCGCCTGGAGCTCGCAGGGCTTGCCCGCCACCGCCAGCGCCTGTCATCGTCAGCCGGGGCCCCCCCGCCCGAGCGGGCGGCTGGCGAGGCGCTGGACGCGCTCGCTCTGGTCGCCGCGGAGGTGCTCGCCCAGACAGCCGGCGCGCTGAGATCCCGGCCACCGGGGACGTCCGGGACGGCTATCGATCAGCTGGCCGCGGGGCTTTGCCTGATCGAGGCGTCGTGCGCCGAGGCGGTCGCCTCATGCGACCGCAGGTTGCTGGCTCTCGTGGAGCCCGCGCGGGACAGCGCCCATGCGCTCGCGGGGCAGCTGAGAGCGGTGGCAAGGCTCGCAAGGGCAACGGGGCAAGGCCGCTCTGGTGGTCCGGCCCCCGCTGGCCTGGCGCCTGCCAGCGGGCGGGAGCGGTGCCCGGCGGTGCCTGGTGCACCTGGCGAGGCAGGCCCCACAGACCTCCAGGGCACCTCCGGCAAGCGGGGCACTCGACCGGGTCGGGCGCTGGTCCCCGGCCTGCGCCTCATGGGCCGGAGCCTGGCTGGCCAGGCGGAGCTGCTCCGGGCCAACATGACCATGGCTTCCCCCGCGTTCCGCCATGCCGTGCGCCTGGCCGCCTCCCTGGCACTTGCCGTGGCGCTCTCGCACCTGTCGCCTATCGGTCACGGGTACTGGCTGCCGCTCACGGTCATGATCGTCCTCAAGCCCGACTTTGCCACCACCTTCACCCGCGGCATCGCCCGCAGCGCCGGGACCCTGGTCGGGGCAGGGCTGGTGACGGTGCTGGTGGCAGGGCTACGGCCGGGCCCGATCGGACTCGTGATCCTCACGATCGCCCTCTACTGGGCGGCGGTCACGATCCTGACCGCCAACTACGCCGTGTTCAGCGCCTTCATCGCCTCGCTGGTGGTGGTCCTGCTCGCCTTCGTGGGTCAGCCGGAGCTCGCGCTCGCCGGAGACAGGAGCTTCTACACGGTTGCCGGGGCGGTCCTTGCCCTGGCCGCCTACGCTGCGTGGCCGACCTGGGAGCGGGTGGTGCTCCCAGACCGGCTGGCGGCCCTGGTCGAGGCTGACGGCCGCTACGCACGAGCGGTCCTGTCGGCCTGGGCAGCTCCGGAGCGCGCCGACGCTTCCAGCTTGCAGGAGGCACGCCTGGCTGCCCGGCTGGCTCGCACCAACGCCGAGGCATCGGTGGCGCGCTGGCTGGCCGAGCCCGCCGGGCACGGACAGCTCGTTCCCGAGGCCGTGAGCGGAATCCTGGCTGCGGTTCGCAGGTTCGTCCAGGGCACGCTGGCCCTCCACGCCGAGCTGCCGGATCGGGGGATCCCGGTCCGGCAGCTGGGTGCCCTGGCGGATGACGTCGACGAGGCGCTCGGCGCCGTAGGGGCGGTCCTTCGCACCGGGGAGGGGGGCGGCTGGCTGCCCCGGCTCCGGGAGCGCCAGCTGGAACTGGTGGCGAGCCTGGGGCCGGCCCTCACCAACCAAGACGGCAACGGCAAGGCGGAGGTCCTCGCCAGCGAGACAGACCTGATCGTGGATTCCGTCGACACTCTCGGCCACCTCGTGGGCTTGGAACCCGCCCCCTGGTCGCCCGCTCGCGAGGACCCTGCATCCTCACAGCGTGCGGACGAGCGCTGAAGCACCCTGGCAGCTCGCGGTCGCTGGCGGGGATCGCGACGTGGCGCTCCGTGCAGGTCAGGCGAGCGGAGTTAGGGCCTGGGCCCCAGGCCGTAGGCTTTAGACGGTGAGCTACCCGGCCCGCAGGATGCGCCGCCTCCGGAGGACCCCTGCCCTGCGGCGCCTGGTGGCCGAGACCAGGCTGTCGGTGGACGACCTGGTGGCACCCCTTTTCGTCCGGGAGGGGATCGAGGCGCCCCGCCCGGTGGCCTCGTTGCCGGGCGTCGTGGGCCACAGCCTCGGGTCCCTGGTGGATGAGGGGCGCAGGCTGGCAGGCCTCGGCATCCCGGCGATGGTGCTGTTCGGGGTCCCGGCTGCCAGGGATGGCTTCGGCTCGGGTGCCTGGGACCCTCAGGGGATAGTGCAGCTGGGCCTCGCCGAGCTGCGCGCCGCGCTGGGGGACCAGATGGTCCTGATCGCGGACACCTGCCTCGACGAGTACACCGACCACGGTCACTGCGGGGTGCTCGGCCCGTCGGGCGAGGTGGACAACGATGCCACGCTCGAGCTCTACGCCCGGGTTGCTGTCGCCCAAGCCGAGGCGGGCGCTGACGTCGTGGCGCCCAGCGGGATGATGGACGGCCAGGTCGGCGCAATCCGGGCTGCGCTGGATGCCAGCGGCCACGCTGCGACCGCCATCCTCGCCTACGCGGCCAAGTACGCCTCGGCGCTGTACGGACCGTTTCGCGAAGCGGTGGACGTCGCGATCGCTTCCGGGGGGGACCGGCTCGGATACCAGCAGGATCCCCGCAACGGTCGGGAAGCTCTGGCGGAGGTCGCGCTCGACCTGGCGGAGGGGGCCGACATCGTCATGGTCAAGCCGGCTCTGGCGTACCTGGACGTGATCGCGGCGGTGTCGGCGGCCTGTGAGGTGCCCGTCGCCGCCTATCACGTGAGTGGCGAGTATGCGATGGTGAAGGCGGCGGCCGATCGCGGCTGGGTCGACGGCGCGGCGGTGATGGCCGAGCACGTGGGAGCGATCAAGCGAGCCGGGGCCGACATGATATTGACCTACGCCGCCGCCGAGCTGGCAGAGCGCTTGGCGGCCACATGACCAACACGAACCGAGGTCTGTACGAGCGCGCCTGCCGGGTGATCCCTGGCGGGGTGAGCTCGCCCGTCAGGGCGTTCAAGGCGGTCGGGGGGACCCCGTACTTCGTGGACCGGGCCGAGGGGGCCTGGTTGGTCGATGTCGAGGGCCGGAGGTACGTGGATTATGTGCAGTCCTACGGAGCCACGATCCTCGGTCACGCCCATCCGGCGGTGGTGGAGGCTGTCGCTACAGCGGCCCGTGGTGGTACGACCTACGGGGCACCCACGGAGGGTGAGGTGCTCCTGGCCGAAGCGATCTGCGAGCGGGTCGCCGGGGTCGAGATGGTGCGGCTGGTCTCGAGCGGGACCGAGGCGGCGATGAGCGCGGTGCGTGTCGCTCGGGGCTTCACAGCCCGGAGCCGGGTGGTCAAGTTTGCCGGGTGCTACCACGGGCACTCCGACGCCCTCCTGGCGGGGGGGGGTAGCGGGGTGGCCACCTTGGGCCTTCCCGACTCGGCGGGCGTACCCACCTCGGCGGTCGCGGAGACGCTGGTGGTTCCTTACAACCAGGTCCCCGAGCTGGATGCCGGAGTGGCCTGTGTGATCATCGAGCCGGTAGCGGCCAACATGGGCCTGGTACTGCCGGTGCCGGGCTTCCTGGAGGGATTGCGCGCCGCCTGCGACCAGGTCGGCGCCCTGTTGATCTTCGACGAGGTGATAACGGGGTTTCGCGTGGCGAGGGGAGGTGCTGTTGAGCTGAGCGGGGTCCGGCCCGACCTGTGGTGCTGGGGAAAGGTCATCGGTGGGGGGCTTCCGATCGGCGCCTTCGGCGGGCGTCGCGAGGTGATGGAGGTCCTTGCTCCGCTGGGCCCGGTGTATCAGGCAGGGACCCTGTCCGGGAACCCGCTGGCGACTGCCGCTGGCCTGGCGGTGCTCACCCAGCTGGACGCCGCTGCCTACGACCGGCTTTCGGCAACTGCCGCCGAGCTGGCTGAGGGGTTGTCGACGGCTGCTCGGGAGGCTGGGGTGGCGCTGCAGGTTCCCCGGGCGCAGTCCCTCTTGGGCCTCGCCTTTGCCGAAGAGCCGGTTACCGACTACGACGGTGCTCGGGCCGCGGCGTCCAACGGCCGCTACGCCCAGTTCTTTCATGCCATGCTGGCGGCTGGGGTGGCGATGGCCCCCGGCGCCTACGAGGTGGCCTTCCCTGGACTGGCGCACGGCCAGCTCGAGATCGCCACCACCCTCGAAGCAGCCGCTGCGGCGCTGGCCACGGTCGGAACAGCGGGTCTCACCCAGAGTGGTTCGTGATTGCGGTTCCGGCGGGCCCTGAGGGGTCGGACCGACTCCGCCGGCCGTGCTTGACGCAGGCCCGCCCCGTTGCCAGACCGCGCCCAGACGCGCCCCCCGCCAGCCCCCGGCTCAGGCTGCGCCCAGGCGGCTCGGCGCCAGGCGGGCGATCGCGGCCACCGCCCGGTAGGCTGCCTCGGCGGGGCCCAGCTCGTCGGCGCGGCACAAGTTGGCCATTATCCGCAGCACCCACTCCATGAGGGTGCGGCTGTACATGCTCGTGCCCACCAGGGTGGACATCAGCTCCGGGTAGCCGATCAGGCGGACAAAGGTCCGCGCCACCTTGTAATAAAGGCCATAGTTGTCGGCCAGCCGGCGCTCGTAGCCCGAAAGCGCCCCCGGGTGCCCGGTGGCGAGCGCCTCTCCGACGGCAAACGCAGCCATGCGCCCCGTCTCGTATGCGTATGCGATCCCCTCCCCGTTGAACGGGTTGATCGAACCCGCAGCGTCGCCCACCATCAGGTGCCGCGGCCCGCTCCGGGGCCCCACGGCCAGGCCCATCGGCAGCTTGCCCCCGGTCGGCGGCCCGCACCGGGCCTCCTCGCAGAGCCCCCACGAGGACGGTGCGCCGGCCACGAAAGCCTCCATCAACCGGGTCGTGTTCAGCGCCTTGCCTCCCCGCTTGGGGGCCGACGTCGACAGCAGGCCCACGCCCACGTTCACACGACCGTCTCCCAGAGGGAAGATCCACCCGTAGCCGGGCAGCGCGGTCCCCTCGGCGTCGCGCAGGTCCAGGTGCGACTCGATCCAGCCTTCGGACGCCCGGGCCGAGCGGTAGTAGCCCCGGATGGCCAGGCCCATCGGCCAGTCCCGCTCCCGGGCCGCGCCGAGCGCCCTTCCGAAGCGGGAGTTCGCCCCGTCAGCCACTATGACGAAATGTGCTCGGAGCGCCGCCAGAGCAGTGCCCTCTCCCCCTTTGGTGCGCACCCTCGCCCCCAGCACCGTGCCGCGATCGCCAAGGATCGGCTCGACCGCCTCGGTGCCCTGGAGGACAGTGGCTCCAGCGCTGCCGGCCCGCTCGGCAACCATCGCATCCAGGTCGGACCGGGTCACGACGTAGCCGTAGCTCGGGTAGTCGGGATGCGCCGGCCATCCCATCTCCAGCGTCTTGCCCCCGGCCATTGCCCGCAGTCCCTTGTAGCGGTGGTGGTTGGCTGCCAGCCCCCCGCCCAGGCCCATGTCCTCCAGCTGGCGGACCGCCCGCGGTGTCAGGCCGTCTCCGCAGGTCTTATCGCGTGGAAAGCGCTTGCGCTCGACCACGCACACGTCCCAACCCGCGTCTGCCAACCAGTAAGCAGCCGAGGATCCCGACGGACCCCCCCCGATCACCAGCGCATCGTATGTGTGCTCCAGCGGCATTCGCCAGACCCTAGCCTCCGGGCGAATCTTGAGGTAGGGTCTGGACATGCCGGCAACGGGGTTCAGCACCTATCTGGGGATCATCTTCCTGATCGTGCTGTCAACCGGCTTCGCGGCCCTGAACCTTCTGGCGTCGAGGATGCTCGCCCCAAGGCGGGTCACCAAGGCCAAGTCGGCTCCCTACGAGTGTGGGATAGTCCCCAGCCGGGAGCCGGCGGAGCGCTTTCCAGTGCGCTTCTACTTGATCGCCATGATCTTCGTAATCTTCGACATCGAGATCATCTTCCTGTACCCCTGGGCGGTGGTGTTTCACCAGCTCGGCACCTTCGGCTTGGTGGAGATACTGGTCTTCTCGGCGGCAGTGCTCGGACCGTTCATCTACCTGATCGCCAACGGCGCGCTCGACTGGGGCCCGGCCAAGCGCCTGCGCCCGTCGGGGGACCAGATAAGGAGCACCGACTCCACGGTCCGTCGCATCGGACGCGAACAGGGGAGCTGAGGGGTGGGACTCGAGACCCTCAATCACAACTTCCTGACTGCGCCCATCGAGGAGCTGGTCAAGTGGGCCAGGCGCAACAGTTGCTGGCCAGCGAGCTTTGGCCTGGCTTGCTGTGCGATCGAGATGATGGCTGCAGGGGCTGCCGACTACGACCTGGCCCGCTTCGGCATGGAGGTGTTCAGGTCCTCCCCCCGCCAGGCCGACCTGATGATCGTGGCGGGGCGGGTGAGCCAGAAGATGGCCCCGGTGCTGCGCCAGGTCTACGACCAGATGATGGAGCCCAAGTGGGTCATCTCCATGGGGGTATGCGCCAGCACTGGTGGGATGTTCAACAACTACGCGATAGTCCAGGGTGTGGACCAGATCGTGCCAGTGGACGTCTACGCGCCGGGTTGCCCACCGGGTCCCGAGACCCTCATCCACGCCATCCTCACCCTGCATGAGAAGATCCGCACCGGGGCTATCACCCGTCGATGAGCATCGCGGATGTGCGCCACCCCACCCGGGCTGCCTATCACGACAGCGCCGCCACCCTGCTGGCGGAGGGCTACGAGATGGTCTCGGACCTGTGTGCGGTCGACTACCTGGCGCACCCATCCAGGACCCTGCCCGAGGGGGTCGTGCCGGAGCGCTTCGAGGTGGTGGCCAACCTCCTGTCGATCAGCGAGCCCCGGCGGGTGAGGCTGCGGGTGCAGGTGCCCGACTCGGATCCCAGGCTGGACTCCCTGTTCGACCTGTACCCGGGCACCGAGGCGATGGAGCGTGAGGCGTTCGACCTGATGGGCATACGTTTTGAGGGTCATCCCGACCTGACCCGGATCCTCATGCCCGAGGACTGGGAGGGCCACCCCCTGCGCAAGGACTACCCGGTGGGCAAGGTGGCGGTTCAGTTCAAGGAGGCGCCCCGGTGAGCACGAACACCCGGGGGGCCAGCCCCCGGAGGGCCCCCCAAACCCCCGACAGCCGGATCGAATCGCCCTTGGGCTCGGCCGGCGGTGCGGGGACCGTCGCCGAGACCTCCGAGGGGCCCCAGGAGATGAGCTCGCGCACCGCGACCCGCGAGCAGCAGCGCCAGCGTGAGCAGGGGGCGGTGCTGCGCCTCCCCGAGGGGGTCATCGTGGACCGCGGTGACGTGGACGTCCAGGTTGCCGACGACGAGACGATGATCATCAACATGGGTCCCCAGCACCCCTCGACCCATGGCGTGCTGCGGCTCATGCTGGAGCTGGACGGTGAGACCATACTGCGGACCAAGCCGATTATCGGCTACCTGCACACCGGCATGGAAAAGACCGGCGAGGAGCTCACCTACGTGCAGGGCTGCACCAATGTCACCCGCATGGATTATCTGTCCCCGCTGCACAACGAGCTGGTCTTCTCACTGGCCACCGAATCGCTCCTCAATGTGGAGATGCCGCCCCGGGCGACGTGGATCCGGATGCTCATGTGCGAGCTCAACCGGCTCTCCTCGCACATGCTATGGATGGCGACCAACGGCATGGACCTGGGCGCCACCTCGATGATGATCTACGGCTGGCGCGAGCGGGAGGTCATCCTGGCCTTCTTCGAGAAGGTCACCGGCCTGCGCATGAACCACAACTACATCCGTCCAGGAGGGGTGGCTGCGGACCTACCCGACGGATGGGAGGACGATGTGGCCGCCATCTGCGACATGGTGGGCCCCCGCCTGGCCGAGTACGATCAGATCTTCACCGGCCAGCCGGTGTTTCGCCAGCGCACCGAAGGTGTCGGGGTTATCAGCCCGGAGACGGCGATGGCCCTGTCGGCGACCGGGCCGATCCTGCGGGCCACAGGCGTGGCCTGGGACCTTCGCCGCAGCATGCCGTATCTCGCCTATGACCAGGTCGACTTCGATGTGATCGTGGGCACTTACGGCGACACCTTCGACCGCTACGCGGTCCGGCTGAACGAGATGCGCGAGTCGGTGAGGATCATTCGCCAGATCCTGGAGAAGATGCCATCAGGGGACTACCGGGTCCAGGACAAGAAGGTCACCCCGCCTCCGCGTGGCCGCATCGACTCCTCCATGGAGGCGTTGATCCACCACTTCAAGCTGTTCACCGAGGGCTTCAAGGTCCCTGAGGGCGAGACCTACGCGGCCATCGAGTCCCCGAGGGGTGAGCTGGGCTGCTACATGGTCTCCGACGGATCCTCCAAGCCGTACCGGATGCACATCCGCGGCCCAAGCTTCGTGAACCTCCAGAGCCTGCCCGTATTGCTAAGGGGCGGCCTCATAGCCGATGCTATTGCGGTGATCTCGTCAGTCGACCCGGTTATGGGGGACGTGGATCGTTGACGGGGGAAGGGAAAAGCTGATGACCAGCCCTGGGGGGCTCTCTGCGGAGACCGCGGCGCGCGCCGCGGCGCTGGTGGCGCTTTACCCGCAGCCGCGCTCGGCGCTGGTGCCGATCTGCCATCTGGCCCAGGCAGCCGACGGTTACCTGACCAGGGAGGCGATGGCCGACATCGCCTCCCTGGTCGGGGTGAGCGCGGCTGAGGTGCTGGGAACTGCCAGCTTCTACGACATGCTCCACACCACCCCGGTGGGCCGTTACCTGGTGGGGATCTGCACCAACGTGGCCTGCCTGCTCTCGGGTGGCGAGGCCCTGCTGGCCCACGCCGAGGAGCGTCTCGGCGTGCGGGCCGGAGGAACCAGCCCGGACGGGACATTCACCCTGGAGGAGCTGGAGTGCGTGGCGTTGTGTGACCGGGCGCCGTGCGCCACGGTCAACTGGCGGTACTTCGGCCCGCTCACCAACGAGGGCTTCGACACCCTGGTAGACGATCTGGCAGCCGGGAACCTGGCCGAGGAGGTCCCCCCGCACGGCACCCTCAACCGGGTGCGCCGGAATGGCGGGCTGACCGTGTCCAGGGAGAAGGTCCTGGCCGAGCGAGCCCGACAGGACTGTTCCCGCGCGGCGCGCAAGGACGCAGCCGACGCGGTGGCCGCAGCTCGAGCCGAGCTGGAGAAGGCGCACGAGGCCAAGGGTGGGGACGCCCGCAAGTGATCACCGACGCCGCTCCCATCGTGACCGCCCGGCTTCGGGCCAACCCTGACTCGCACACCTTGGAGCGCTACCTGGCGACCAGGGGGTACCTGGCCCTTCGAAAGGCGCTCTCGATGCACCCCGAGGAGGTGTGCGCCGAGGTAAATCGCGCCAGCCTGCTGGGCCGCGGTGGTGCGGGTTTCCCCGCAGGGCGCAAGTGGTCGATGCTGCGACCCAACCCGGTGCGTTACCTGGCGGTCAACGGGGACGAGTCCGAGCCGGCCACCTTCAAGGACCACCTGCTCATCGAGCGTGATCCTCACCAGATCATCGAGGGCTCGGTGATAACCGCCTTCGCCATCGGCGCCACCCAGGTGTTCATCTACGTCCGGGGCGAGTTCGCCCTCGGCCTCGAGCGCATGCAGACCGCCCTCAACGAGGCTTACCGCTACGGCGCGGTGGGCAACGACATCTTTGGCTCGGGCTTCTCGCTCGACGTGGTGCTCCACCCCGGCGCCGGTGCCTACATCTGCGGAGACGAGACCGGCCTGCTGGAGAGCCTGGAAGGCAAGCGGGGCTTTCCCCGGATCAAGCCCCCCTACTACCCCGCGGTCATGGGTTTGTACAATGAGCCGACGGTGGTGAACAACGTGGAGACCTTGTCCAACGTCCCCTGGATCGTCCTCAACGGGGGTGCCGCTTTCGCCAGGCTAGGCGAGGGGGCCTCGACCGGCACCCGCATGTTCTCGCTCTCCGGCCACGTGCGCCGCCCAGGAAACTACGAGGTGGAGATGGCCAAGACCACCTTTGCGGACCTGATCCACGCCCCGGTGTACGGCCAGGGCATCCGCGGAGGCCACGAGCTCAAGTGCTTCATCCCCGGCGGGGCGTCGTCGCCCTGGTTCGGCCCGGAGCAGGTCGGCCTCCCCTTGGCCGCCGACGCGGTGGGCAAGGCAGGCTCGATGCTCGGCTCGGGCTCGATCGTGGTCATGGACGAGACCACATGCGTGGTGCGGGTGGCCTGGCGGATCACCCGCTTCTTCCACCGCGAGTCCTGCGGCCAGTGCACACCGTGCCGGGAGGGCGGTGGGTGGCTGGAGAAGATCATCCGGCGCATCGAGCTGGGCTCTGGGCGCGAGGAGGACATCGACCTGCTGATGGACGTCTGCGACAACATCTCGCCGGGTCTTCACTACTGGCCCCCTGAGCAGACCACGATCTGCCCCCTGGGCCCATCGATCCCGCCGGCCATCGTGTGCAGCATCCGCATGTTCCGCGACGATTACCTGCGCCACATCAAAGACGGGGCGTGTCCCCATGCCTGAGCAGGTGACGCTCATCGTGGACGGCCGGGAGGTCCCGGCCCAAAAGGGTGAGAAGCTGATCGCCGCAGCCGAGCGGGGGGGCACCTACATCCCCCGATTCTGCTACCACCCCCGGATGCGCTCGGTGGGGATGTGCCGCATGTGCCTGGTCGAGGTCAAAGGACCGCGGGGCTATTCCCTCCAACCGGCGTGCTACATGGACGTGGCGCCGGGCATGGAGATCATCACCAGCTCCACCAAGGTCCGCAAAGCCCAAGACGGCGTGCTGGAGATGCTGCTGGTCAACCACCCCCTCGACTGCCCGGTGTGTGACAAGGGAGGCGAGTGCCCCCTGCAGGACCAGACCCTCACCTTTGGCCCCGGCGAGAGCCGTTTCGTGGAGGAGAAGCGTCACTGGGACAAGCCGATCCCGATCTCCACGCTGGTCTACCTGGACCGGGAGCGCTGCATCCAATGCGACCGCTGCACCCGCTTTGCCAGCGAGGTGGCCGGCGAGCCGCTGATCAACTTCGCCGGCCGGGGAGACCAAGTCGAGGTGGGCATCTTTCCCGGCCAGCCGTTCAAGTCGTACTTCAGCGGCAACACCGTGCAGATCTGCCCGGTTGGCGCGCTGACTGCCACGCCGTACCGCTTCAAGGCCCGCCCTTGGGACCTGGAACAGGTCGAGTCGACTTGCACCAGCTGCTCGGTCGGCTGCCGGGTGGCCGTGCAGTCCTCCTCCAACCACGTGATCCGCTACCTGGGCGTGGACTCTGACCCGGTGAACCAGTCATGGCTGTGCGACAAGGGTCGCTTCGACTTCGAGGCCATCAGCTCGCCCCGCCGCCTCACCCAACCGTTGGTCAAGCGTGGTGACGACGAGATCGAGGCCTCCTGGGCGGAGGCCCTGGCGGCGGCTGCGCGGGGCATCGGCGAGGTGGCCAAGCTGCACGGGCCGAACGCGGTGGCGGTCATCGGCGGCGCCCGCCTGGCCAACGAGGATGCCTACGCTTGGGCCAAGCTGGCCAAGGGGATCATCGGCACCGACTCGACCGACGCCCGCCTCGGTGACGGGCTGCTTGCGGAGGCGGTCCTAGGCCTGCCCCGGGCGACCATCCAGGAGGCCTGCAACGCCAGGGCCGTGCTGACCCTGGCCCCCGACCTCTCCGAGGAGCTCCCGATCCTGCACCTGCGCCTGCGCTGCGCGGTGGTGGAGGCCGGCCTCCCGATCGTCGAGCTGACCCCGGCCCGCAGCGGCATAAGCCTTCTGGCTCGCATAACGCTCACCTACCGCCCCGGGGAAGCGCTCGATCTGGTGCGCCAGCTCTTGGGCAAAGATGGAGTCCGTTCGGCCGGCCCATCCGCGCCCAGCACCCCCGGTGGCGCCGGCGCCCAGGCCGCAGCGCTGGCCCAGGCCAGGGAGCTGCTGGGTATCGGGGAAGCCAGTCCTGGAGATGGCGTCGTGGTGATCCTCGGGCGGCCGTCGCTTGCCGAGACCGCGTCCAGCGTGTTGGCTGGGGTGGCTGGGCTGGTCGAGGCGCTGCCGGGGGCGAAGTGGCTGCCCGCTGGGCGTCGGGCCAACATCAACGGGGCACTTGACATGGGCCTGGCGCCGGGAATGCTGCCCGGCAGGGTGACGCTGGAGGGCGGCAGGGCGCGCTACACCAGGGCCTGGGGCAGGGTCCCGGAGCACAGGGGGTCCGGGACCACCGGCTCCCTGGCCCGAGCGGCTGGGGGCGAGCCGATTGCGCTGATCCTGCTTGGCGCCGATCCGATCTCGGACTTCCCCGACAAGCGCCTGGCACGCATGGCGCTGGATCGAGCGGCATTCGTGTGCTCGGTGGACTGCCTGCCCAACGCCTCGAATGCCCGCGCCGATGTGGTGCTGCCCGCGGCGATGTACGCCGAGCGGGCCGGGACCACCACCAACCTGGAGGGCCGCATCACCCGCCTGGCCCAGAAGGTCGTTCCGCCGGGTAACTGCCTGCCGGACTGGATGATTGCCTCCGAGCTGGCAACTGCGCTCGGTGCCGACCTGGGCCTGGACTCCCTGGATGCGATCTGGGACGAGATCGCCGCGCTTGCGCCATCGCATGTGGGCATCACCCGGGCGGCGTTGGCAGCTCCGGGGGCCAGGGACGGGCTGATCGCGCCGCTGCCGACGACTCCGGTCACCCTCGGGGGGCGACCCCCCGGGCACCCCCCAGGGCTGCCGGCACTCGACCCGATGGCCACACCTGGCCTATCCTCGGCCGAGATGCTCGCGGACCCAGACGTCGAGGGAGCGCCTGAGTCCTGGACCGCGGCAGGCCCGGGCCCAGCCGCGCAGGTGGTCGGTGGTCACGGAGGGGACCCCAGCATCGGGGCCATCTCTCCTCCGAGCCTGGTCAGCTTTGCTGGGGCCATTCGCGCCCCCGAGGTTCCCCGGCCCGACGCATACGGGTTGCGCCTGGTGGTTGGTCGCTCATTGTTCGACCAGGGGACCCTGCTGGGGGCGTGCCCGTCCCTGGCGCCGCTGTCTGCCACGCCCCGCCTGCGGGTGAACCCGTACGACCTGGATCGGCTGGGCAAGGCGACCGGGGATCGGGTCCGGGCGCACACGGCCCGCGCTGCCACCGTCGTTGAGGTCATCGCCGATGCCGGGGTGGTGCGGGGTACCGCAGTGCTGGGTTTCAACCTGGCCGGCGGCGGGGCAGGGGACCTCATCGACGTCACCGCGGCGGTCACCGACATCCGCCTGGAGAGCACCTGATGGGCGCGCTGGCGGGGGCTGTCCTTCCGATCTCGCCGGTCACCGACCCACTGTTCGCCAAGGGCGTGGGCTTGACGGTCGTGCTGATCGTGCTGGTCAAGGTGGTGGTCGCATTCGTGGCGCTGCTGATCGCGGTGCTGGGGATGATCTGGTTCGAGCGCAAGGTGATCTCGGACATGCAAAACCGGATCGGCCCCAACCGGGCCGGGCCGTTCGGCATCCTGCAGAGCCTGGCTGATGGGACCAAGCTGCTCTTCAAGGAGGACCTCATTCCCGAGCGGGCGGACCGCTGGGTGTTCCGCCTGGCCCCGTTCCTGTCGGTGGTGCCCGCGTTCGGCCTGTTCGCCATCGTGCCGGTGGGGGGGAACATCACCATCTTCGGGCACACCACCGAGCTTCAGGTGGCTGACCCTCCAATCGGCATCCTGTGGATGCTGGTCGCCTCCGCGATCGCGGTCTATGGCGTGATGCTCGCGGGCTGGTCGTCGGGGTCCAAGTACCCCCTGCTGGGCGGCATCAGGGCGTCCGCGCAGATGGTCTCCTATGAGGCCGCGCTCGGCCTGTCGATCGTCGCGGTGGTGCTCATCACCGGCTCGCTCCATACGAGCGCCATAGTGGCCTCCCAGGACGCCAACCTTTACGGGCCGCTGCCCACCTGGAACGTGCTGCGCCTAGGGGTGGTGCCGTTCCTGATCTTCTTGGTGGCGATCACCGCCGAGCTCAACCGACCTCCCTTCGACCTGGCCGAGGCGGAGCAGGAGCTGGTCGGGGGATTCCACACCGAGTACTCCTCGTTTCGGTTCTCGTTGTTCTTCCTGGCTGAGTTCATGAACGTGGTCACCATGTCGGCGATCATGGTCACGTTGTTCTTCGGGGGCCCGGACGGGCCGGCGCCCCATGTGGTGCGCTGGCTGTGGCCGATCCTGTGGTTCCTGGGCAAGACCATCATCTTTTGCTACTTCTACGTGTGGCTGCGGGCCACCCTTCCCCGGTTGCGCTACGACCAGCTGATGGAGCTGGGCTGGAAGGTGCTGATCCCCGGCTCGCTGTTCTGGCTGCTCATCATCGCCGGGATGCTCATAGACGACCGTTGGGGATTTGCCATCTTCGGCGGAGGGATCGTGGTCTCGCTGCTCCTAATCCGGGCCATGACCGTGAGCAGGCAGCGCTCAGCCGCGGATGAGCTGGGCGCCTGATGCCCGGATTGGACGCGATAAAGGGCTTCAAGGTAACCATGCACCAGGTCTTCGCGCCCCGGATCACCACCGAGTACCCGGAGCAAAAGCGGCCCAAGCCGCCCCGCTTCCACGGGCGCCACGTGCTCGGCCGCTACGAGGACGGCATGGAGAAGTGCATCGGCTGCGAGCTCTGCGCGGGGGTGTGCCCGGCTCATTGCATCTACGTCCGGGGGGCGGACAACCCCCCCGATTCGCCGGTCTCGCCGGGAGAGCGCTACGGGTTCGTGTACGAGATCAACTTCTTGCGCTGCATTCACTGCGACCTGTGTGTGGAGGCCTGTCCGACTGAGGCGATCACCGAGTCCAAGATGTTCGAATTCTCCTTCACCAACCGCTCAGATGCCATCTACACCAAGGCCGAGCTGCTGGTCGGCGACGATGGCAAGCCGAAGGTGCTGCCCTGGGAGGACTGGCGCGAAGGTGACGACGAGATGACCTCGGGTTGGATGCGTGCCACCTCGCCATCGGGGATGGCCGCCTTCGAGGGGGTGCGCCAGTGGTCGGCCGACCTGGGCTACGGCGTCCGGGCGGGGGAGAGCGGCCAGTCGCCTGGGGCTGCCGAGGACGAGGTGAACGCCTTCCCGGTGCGTGAGCACGAGGCCAACCACCTGCCGGGGGTCACCGGGCGCCGGGCCAGGGTCAAGGCCCGGCGGGCGGGGGTGCGCCCCGGCGGGGTGGCTGCCTTCGCCAAGCCCAGGGCCAAGCCCGGCACGATCCAGGGAGCGCTGGGGCCCAAGCACCGCCCGAGCATGAAGGAGAAGGTCCTGGACCGGCTCAACGCCGGACCGGTGAAGTTCGGCTCCTCTGGTCGGGGACGGCCAGGGTCGGCTGGGTCTGGCAAGGCGAGGCCCAGATGACGCCGAACCTCCTGGGGGTAACGATTCCTGACGGCATCACTTTCGCCGGGGCGGCGCTGATGTGCCTGGTGGGGGCGTTCGGCGTGGTGCTGGCCCGCAACCCGGTCCACTCGGCCCTGTTCCTGATCCTCACCCTGTTTGGCGTGGCGGTGCTGTTCGTGGAACAGGACGCCCAGTTCCTGGCCGCGGTCCAGGTGATCGTGTACGCCGGGGCGATAGTCGTGCTTTTCCTCTTCGTCATCATGCTCATCGGAGTTGACCGCCGGGAGCGCCTGGCCGCGGACCCGCTCCGGGCACAGCGGCCGATGGCTGTGCTGCTCGGGCTGATGGTGCTGGCCGAGGTGCTCTTGCTGGCACGCACAGCGTGGCCCGCCGGGCAGGCTTCGGTGGCCGGAGTGGCGAGCGGAGCCAGCTCGAACGTGGCCAAGCTGGGCGATTCGGTGTTCACCACCTACCTGCTTGCCTTCGAGGTGACCTCGGCACTCCTGGTCATCGCGGTGGTTGGTGCCGTGGTGCTGGCCCGCAGGACCCGGCCGGACCGCCGGTCCGAACCGCCGCCTGCGGTGTCGGAGGAGCCTGTTGCGACGCCGGGCCCAGAGCCGGCGCTGGTTGGGGACCCAGAGCCGGTACCTGTCGCGATACCGGCGGCGGCATCGGTGCTGGCTGAGGATGAGGAGGTGCCCAGTTGAGCATTGGGGGAGCGTGGTATCTGACCCTGGCGGCGGCGATCTTCTCCATCGGAGCGGTGGGCCTGCTGCTGCGGCGAAACGTGCTGGTCATGTTCATGTGTGTGGAGCTGATGCTCAACGCCGCCAACCTGACCTTCGTCACCTTTGCCCGGATGTTGAACGACATCGGGGGCCAGGTCCTGGTCTTTTTCGTGCTCGTGGTCGCTGCTGCCGAGGTCGTGGTCGGTCTGGGGATCATCGTGTCCATCTACCGCAGGCGGCCTGGCGCCACCGCGGACGACCTCCACGTGCTGAAGGGCTAGGGGACCGTGCTCCACGCAGCGTTTCTCATCGTGGTGCTCCCGCTGGTTGGGTTCTTTGTCCTGCTCATCGCGGGCCGCCGGCTGGGCAACCCGTGGGCCGGATGGCTGGCGACGGGCATGGTCAGCCTGTCCTTCGTGGCTGCGCTGGTCACTTTTGTGGGCCTGGCATTGCGGACGGGGGGGCATCGGGTATTCGTCCAGAGGTTGTTCGACTGGCTTCCGGTGGGGGGCTTCAACGCCAACGTGGCGCTGAGGGTGGACCCGCTCTCGATGGTGATGGCCCTGTTCGTCACCGGGGTCAGCGCGATCATCCACCTCTACTCGATCGGCTACATGGAGCACGACGAGGGCTTCTCCAAGTTCTTCGTCTACCTCAACCTGTTCGTGTTCTCCATGCTCATCCTGGTGCTGTCGAACAACTTCGTTTTCACCTTCGTCGGCTGGGAGGGGGTGGGTGCGTGCTCTTACTGGTTGATCTCGTTCTGGTTCGACAAGGACTCGGCCGCCAGCGCGGGCAAGAAGGCGTTCGTGTACAACCGGATCGGCGACCTCGGCTTCGTGGTGGCCATGGCCTTTTTGTTCAGCTCCACCGGGACCCTCAGCTACACCGGGGTGTTCGCCGCGGCGACCAGCGGCCACATCACCCAGACCACTGCCACGGCGGTTGGCCTATTGCTGTTCTTGGGGGCGGTGGGCAAGTCCGCCCAGATCCCGCTGTACCCGTGGCTGCTGGATGCCATGGAGGGCCCGACGCCTGTATCCGCCCTGATCCACGCCGCGACCATGGTCACCGCGGGCGTCTACCTGATGGTCCGTATCAGTCCCATCCTGGCGCTCACCCCGGTGACGATGACCATCATCGCCAGCTTTGGCGTCGCTACCGCCTTCGCTGCCGCGCTTGCCGCCAGCGCCCAATCCGACATCAAGAAGGTCCTGGCGTTCTCGACGGTCTCCCAGCTCGGGTACATGTTCCTGGCGGTCGGGTCGGGGGCCTACAGCGCGGCGATCTTCTTGATGGTCGCCCACGCCTTCTACAAGGCCCTGCTGTTCCTCGGCGCCGGCTCGGTGATCCATGGCATGGGTGACGAGCAGGACCTGAAACGCATGGGGGGCCTGCGCAAGTACATGCCGGTGACCTCAGGGACGTTCCTGGTTGCCTGGCTGGCTATCGCCGGGGTGTTCCCGCTGGCCGGCTTCTGGGCCAAGGGGGCAGTCCTGACCGGGGCCTTCGCCAACAACCATGCGATGTGGGTGCTCGGCGAGCTGACGGTCATACTCACCGCTTACTACATAGGCCGGGAGTTCTACTTGTGCTTCTACGGCGAGGAGCGCTGGCGCCGCATAGCCGACCTGGCGACGGGCGTCCCCGGGGGCCCCGGACGGTTGGTTGCCGGGACTGCGGCGGCCGGCGACGCTGGGCTTGGCCCGGCTGGCGACGCTGGGCCTGCGGCGGCCGGCGACGCTGGGCCTGCGGCGGCCGGGCCGGTCGGGCACCACGGCTTGGCGGCGGGCGCCGGGCCGCATGAGTGCCGTCCTGTGATGCTGGTTCCCCTGGTTGTGCTGGCGGTCGCTGCGATCTTCGCTGGCCTGCTGGACCTGCCATTCCACCCGAGCTGGCCATTCTTGGACCACTGGCTGGCGCCGGTCGTCGGCGCCTTCGAGCATCCCTCCCCGGCTGGGCTCGGCCTGGCTGTCGGCCTGCCGGTGATCGATGGGGTGATGGCCCTGTTGGGCGTGGGTATCGTCACCGCTCTGTGGCTAAGGCACTGGGATCGGCCCGAGCTGGAACCTCTCGTGCTGCGCAAGGGGTGGTTCCTGGATTCCATCTACGAGGCCACCATTGCCCGGCCGGGCTACCTGGTGGCGGGCTTCGCCGCCTTCGTGGTGGACAACCGGGTCATCGACGGGGTGGTGAACGGTTCGGCGAGCCTTGTCCAAGTGCTCGGCTCCAAGGTCCGTCGCCTGCAGACCGGCTACGTGCGTAACTACGCCCTTGGCCTGGCGGCTGGGGCAGTTGTACTGATGGCCTGGGTGCTGTCCCGGGCCGGGGTCTGAGGGGCAGGGCCGTGCCGGACGGTTCCGCGGTGCATGCGCTGCTGGGCCAGGTGAGCGCGGCTCACGACTACCTGCTGACCTCGATCGTGGGACTGCCTGTGGTGGCTGCGGTCGTGGTGGCGGTGCTCCCGGCCAGGGAGCGCCTGGTACGCGCGGTGGGGGTCTTCACCGTCCTCGCCACGCTCGCGCTGGCCATTGTCATCGGGGTCGAGTTCGTCCCCGGCGTGGCGGGCTATCAGATGGTGGCCAACTACGCCTGGATACCCACCTTTGGAATTTCCTTCCATCTGGGGGTCGACGGGATCTCGCTGTTCCTGGTGCTCCTGACCGGGGCATTGTTCCCCCTGGCCCTGGTGGGCGGGGCGGTGAAGCGCAACCCCAAGAGCTACGTGGCCTGGATGCTCCTCCTGGAGGCGGCCTGCATGGGGAGCTTCCTGTCGCTGGACCTGTTCCTGTTCTTCGTCTTCTTCGAGCTGACCTTGGTACCGATCTACTTCGTGATCGCCGGCTGGGGGTTCGAGAGGCGCGGGTATGCGGCGGTCAAGTTCTTCTTGTACACCTTCTTGGGCTCGGCCTTCTTCTTCGTGGGAATGCTGGCTGTGGTGTTCATCCACGCCGACCACACGGGCCAGGTGACCTTCAACTTGTTGCGCCTGGAAGCTGACCCTGGGGTCCTGGGCGGGGTCGGGGTCTGGTTGTTCCTCGCCTTCACCGCCGCGTTCGCGGTGAAGGCCCCGCTCTTTCCCTTTCACACCTGGTCACCAGACGCGTATGCCGAGGCACCCACCGGTGGGGTGATAATCCTGGCCTCGGTGATGGCCAAGCTCGGGACCTACGGGATGATCCGCTTCGACCTCGGCCTGTTCCCCAAGGCCAGCGTGTACTTCGTGCCCCTGATGCTGACCCTGGCGGTGATCGGGATCATCTACGGCGCCGTCGTGGCGTGCCGCCAACCCGACCTCAAGCGACTCGTTGCCTACTCGTCGGTGTCCCACATGGGCTTCATCGTGCTCGGTCTGTTTGCGCTCACCGCCCAGTCGATGACCGGCGGGGTGATCGAGATGCTCAACCACGGCCTGTACACGGCTGCCCTGTTCCTGCTCATCGGGTTCATCTACCGGCGCTGGGGGACCTGGCAGGCCAACGAGCTGCGGGGGATCCAACGCGTGGCACCCATCCTGGCGGGTGCCTTCACGGTGGCAATGATGGCAGCCATCGGCCTGCCTGGCCTGAACGGCTTTGTGGGCGAGTTCCTGATCCTGATCGGCACCTTCGTGACCCATCGATGGTGGGCCGTGGCCGCCGCGTCGGGGGTCGTCATCGCCTCGATATACATGCTGTGGGCTTTCCAGCAGGCCTTCCACGGCAAGCCCAGGGGGGTTGTGGCCCAGCCCGCCGGCGCGGCCACCGGGCCGGGAGCGTTGCGAGGGGTGGTTGGGGACCTGAGCATGGGTGAGCGGGCATTGATAATCCCGCTCCTTTTGGTGATCGCCTTCCTCGGGGTCTACCCTGCCCCGGTGCTCAACCGGATCACTCCCTCGGTAGATGCCCTGATCTCCCACGTCGAGGTCAACAGCCACTATGTCGAGCCGCCGGTGGCGAACCTGGGATCCCGGTTCGTCGCCGTTCGGACCTCCACCAAGCCGGCTGGGGGCGGCTGATGTACGTGGCTCTGGCCACTTCGATCGGGGTTCCGGTCACCCCGCTCGGACCGCTGGTCCGGCCCCCTATCGCTTACACGGCGATCATGCCTGAGCTGATCCTGCTGGGCGGCGCGCTCGGGGTGCTGGTACTGGCTTCTCTGACCTCGCGACGGCTGCACACGATGGTCCACGCGGCGGCCACCGTCGCCGTTTCACTGGCGGCCATGGGCTGGACCGTGATCGTGCTGTGGCCCCGGGTGACCGGCCACGGCGCCGGCCCCCACGGCGCGTTCAGCGCGCTGTCGGGAATGGTGGCCGTGGACGGGTTCACGCTCTTGGTTTTCGTGCTGGTCGAAGCCTCGATAATCCTGGGCGTGGCAGTGTGTGCGGCCTGGCTGGAGCGCGAGGGCATCACTGGTCCAGAGCTGTACGTCCTGGCCCTGTTCTCAGGAGCAGGGGCCATGCTGATGGCGACGGCCAACGACCTCATCTTGATCTTCCTGGGCCTGGAGATCCTTTCGATCCCCCTGTACATCCTGGCCGGGCTCAACGCTCGGAGGGAGGACTCGGGCGAGGCCGCGATGAAGTACTTCATCCTCGGGGCGTTCTCCTCGGCCATCTTCATCTACGGGGTGGCCCTGACCTACGGCGCCACCGGGTCCACCAATCTGGCCCAGATCGCCACTTTCTTGAGCACCAACGTCCTGGCCTCCAACGGCTTGGTGCTCGCCGGGATGGCGCTGCTGCTGGTCGGCTTCAGCTTCAAGATCGCCGCGGTGCCGTTCCACACCTGGACGCCGGACGTCTATCAGGGCTCGCCGTCCCCGGTCACCGGGTTCATGGCGGCAGTGGCCAAGGCAGGTGGGTTCGCTGCCTTGCTCCGGGTGTTCTTCTCCGCGTTTTCCACCCTGCGCCTCGACTGGCAGCCGGCTATCTGGGCGCTTGCTGTGCTGAGCCTGGTGGTGGGGGCCGTGCTGGCGGTGATGCAGGCTGACATCAAGCGGATGATGGCTTACTCGTCCATCAGCCACGCCGGCTTCGTGGTGGTGGGTCTTTACGCGGCGACCGTGGCCGGGATCTCGGGCTCGCTGTATTACCTGCTTGCATACGCTTTCATGGTGATTGGAACGTTCGCGGTCATCACTGTTGTCGGTGGAGGCGGCGACGGGAATCACAGGATCGAGGCCTACAGGGGCCTGGCAAAACGCAACCCTGTCCTGGCTGCGTGCATGACGGTGCTATTGATTGCCCAGGCAGGCATCCCCTTCACCACGGGGTTCTTCGCCAAGTTCTACGTGATCGCGGCTGCCATTGCCCAGGGCCAGTACGTGATTGCCGTGATTGCCATGGTCTCGGCGGTGATCGCGGCGTTCTTCTACCTTCGGGTGGTCGTGGTCATGTACACTCCGGGCGCTCGGGCTGGAGGCCCTGGTGATCGGGCTCAGCTGGCTCTCGCTGGCGTGCGGATACCGGCTATGGCTGGGTCGGTGGGGGCTTCCAGGGCCTCGGTGGGTAGCCCCAGGGTGTCGGGGGGCCTTTCTGGCGACGACCTGGATGGCTTGGCCTCGACCGCGAGCGGGCTGGCGACGGATGGCGGGCCGGAGATGGCGACTGTTGGCGGGTCAGCGCCGGCGGCTACCGCGATGCAGGGGCTGGGGGCAACTGGGCTCGAGCGCCTTCGGGTTCCCGTGGCAATCTGGGCGGTGCTCTTCGTGACCGTGGTGGTCACCGTGGGTTTTGGGGTCTACCCAGCGCCGCTGGTCGACTTCGCCAAGCAGGCCACCCTGCTGTTCTGACCAGGGCTGTTCGGATCAGGGCTGTTCGGATCAGGGCTGTTCGGATCAGGGCTGTCCTAGGATGAATGTCCTTGCCTGGTGAACGATCCCAAGTCCGGTTGCGTCGGGGGGCGATCTGCGTGGACGCCCTTGCCGGACGAATCGCGGACGCACTTGCTTGCGGCCGTGACGAGGAGGCCTGGCGCTGGCTGATCCAGTTCGTGGACGACTTCCGGGGTTCGTCCCCTCGCGGGCAAGCCACGCTTGTGAACGCGCGCCCCCCGCTCACCGGCGCTCGACGCTACGACGCGGCGCTCGCCGCGTTGGTCGAGCACTTGTCTGCCCAGGCCGACATAGCCACACCTCGTTGGACGGGAGAGCCGGAGCGCTTTGCAGAGCCGTGGTGGTTCGTGGCGGGGCTGGCTGGCTACCGTGCCGTCGCACTCCGAGACAGCCCGATCTCCTTCAAGCGCCACGGGGTATTTGTCACCGCAGGGGCCTTCGAGCGTGTTTGAGCTGCTCGGACGGGCCGAGATCCTGGCCGCGTTCGACAAGCTATCGTCGGAGCTTGCTCGGCGTGGTCTGCGTGCCGACATCTTCGTCGTCGGGGGTGCAGCCATGGCGCTGGCTTATGCCCCTGAGAGGCGAACCCGCGACGTGGACGCAGTGTTCTCCGATCCCAGCGCCGTTTACGAGGCAGCGCGCGCGGTTGCACGCCGGATGGGCCTGCCGTCAGACTGGCTCAACGACGCGGTCCGCAGCTACCTCCTCGGAACGGACTCGCAGGAGCGTCCAGTCTACGAGAGCCGCTCACTTCAGGTCGCCATCGCCTCCCCCCCCTACTTGCTGGCGATGAAGCTGCTGGCTGCGAGGGTGGAGCAGGACGTCGGCGACATCCGATCGCTTTACGACATCTGTGGCTACTCCGAGCCAGCTGACGGACGACGCCTCTTGGAGCGCTACCTACCCGGAGTTGCGGTTCCGGACAAGACGGCTGACCTGTTGGACGAGCTATTCGGCTGAGGCGCGTCCGTCTTCGGGGAGACGGCTATCCCGCTGTTGGACTTTGCCAGGCGGGCCACCCTGCTGTTCTGATCGGGGCTGTTTTGATCAGGTCTCGGCCAGGATGCGGTAGAGGCTCTGACGAGCTTGGCGGACCACCTCGGTCGCCTTGTCGACCGCATCGGCGCCGCCAGCGTCGGCGACCTGGCGCGCGGCACGGTGGAGCTGGATCACGGCCTCTCGGAGGGCAAAGCGACCCGTGGCGGACGGGTCGGCATCCCAGGGGGCGGCCTCTCCCGATGCCCGGTGCGCCTCGGCTTCGGCCCGCCCGTTGTCGGTCAGCGCGTAAGTGCGCTTTCCGCCGGCCTCCGTGCTGGTGACCAGCTCCTCGTCGGCGAGCATTTGGAGTGTGGGATAGACCGAGCCGGGGCTGGGCCTCCACACGCCGGAGCTGCGCTCCTCCAGCCGCCGGATCACCTCGTAGCCGTGGGCGGGCCCGTCGAGCAGGGTCGTCAGCAGTAGCGGGCGGATGTCCCCCCTCCTCATTCGCCCGCCCCGGCCCGGGCCGCCTGGCCCCCGGCGCCCTCGGCTGAAGGGGTCATCGCCGGCATGCGCATGAAGGTCCGGGTCGAAATGATGATCGTGATGTGCTCTCATGCTAGCCAACTCCCTGGAGTCCGAAGAATTGAGGATTGTTTCCGAAGGTTTGCAACTATAGCACGATATATCGGTATGAGCCATGAGGGGTGCCGGCTAGTTGCTGGTTGGATTCCTTTGACCGAACGGGGCCGTCACCGGAAGGACGACGGCGATGCGGGCTGTCTTCGGGTTTGTCGCCCTGGACGGCGGTGAGCTCCGGTGGCAACGGGCACCGGTCGGGCCTACCCAACGCCGCAGCTTTGGCTACATGGTGAGGAGCGAGGGTTCTACCCCGGCAGCCTTGGACGAGCCGGCCTGGTAGCCGGCAGCGCGCATGCGAGTGGGACGACCAGCAGCGCAGTCCGGTCGGTCGGCCTGGGAACCCAGGGATCGTGGCCGGGTCCCCGGTCAACCGGCTCAGACAATCGGCAGGCCGAGCGAGCGACGAAGATTGGCGCCGTGTGCAATCAGATCACTTGAGACACGGCGGAACGCCTCGTTCTCGGTCCGGAGGAAGGAGCCGTCGCCGGTGAGGCGCCCGATGGTGAGGCTCACGATATAGGCCAGGACATCCGGCGGGGCGAGGGCCTGCCACCCACCACCCGGCGTGAGGCGCCACAGCGCCCCTGAGTAGCAGTGGTGGATGACGCGGGGCGACCAAACGCCGACCCAAACAACGTCGATCTTGTCCGGCAAGGACACGGATCCTCGTGGAGGGCAGTTTCGTAACACGAAGCCCTGTAGGACCGGGTCGGACCCGTCGGCCCAGACGAACAGATGGCGCTGGTCTGCATCGGCTTTGGCCAGCTTGGCTGCGTTGGCCGTTGCCGCCAGGATTACGGCATCGTTGAGGTCGCTGCCGTCCTGGGCTCCCGCAGGGCCGAGTGTGCCGAAATAGATCCGGGCGGGCCTTCCCTGTGGGGCTGGACCAAGGTGCTGTGGACTCGAGACACGGAGCTCCCGGAGGCGCCCCACCTCGGCAGGTTCTTGGACCGACTCCGACGGGCGTTGGTCGAAGCGCTCCACTTCCTGCGCTTCGAGTTGCGCTAGGAGACCATGTGCCACCTTGCGGATTCGCGCGATGCGAGGCCCAGGGCTCCGGGCCCGCGCGACCGGCAACGTCAGCCCCCAATCGGAGCGCAGCTCCGACACTTCCCCCGAGTACTGGTAGATGGCCGCCTGCTGGGCTCGAAGCTCGCGCGAGGTTGAGGTGGTGACCTCGAGGGCGATCCGACTCCCGTCAGCGAGGATGAGGTCGTAGTCGGGTGTCGCCGAGGCGCCAGGCAGGTCGCGGCGCTCCGGCCGGCCTCCGAGCACGGCGGCCACGATCCAGGCCGCCCAGCCCTCCAGCTCTTTGTTTTCCGCGCTATGTGGCATATTTTCAGAGCATACAAGCTACCCACGATGGTCGGCTGAGCGAAGCGCTGCTGGCGGCCCTGGGGCCTGCCAGTCGAACAGTTGCTCGGCGTGCGCCGGCAGATCTTGGATCAACTTCGCCGGCGCGCCATTCCCACCGGGTCTACGTCCCCCGCGATGCCGACTGGTTTCTCGAGCACGTGGCTGCGGGGTGGGCCGCCGAGGGTCCACAAGGCCCTTACTGAGCAGGGTCTGCGTAGCCCCCGGGCAATGGCAGCTAACGAACCTGCGGCGGGACGCTAAGGAGCATGCGACCGACAGGCCGACACGTCGCCGGAAGCGGATCGCTGTGCGGGCACCCGCCCGACGGGTCAGCAGCCGATCGACACGATGGCCACCGGCCGGGACAGGTGCTCAGCGAGGTGTCCCAAGTCTCCGGTGTCTCCGGTGTAGAGGTCATCACCTCGACCGGCTGCGGATTCCATGACGATGGCGTCGACGACATCGGAGGTTGCGCTGCGTCCGCACAGCTCGCCGGCGCGCGACCCGCTCTCAACGGCTGTTGGCCCGGCTCAAAAGCGACGCACGAGACGTGGGGGCGGTGGCCGAGCTCATGATCCGTGGTGGTGGCCGCCCGCCCGCAGTTCGTAGCGACGCTCTGGCCACTCAAGGCGCGTCGGTGGGTCATCGACGTCGCAAGGTTGCAGCCAGGGTGGCACTGGCCAACCAGGTGATCGCCAGTTGGACCTGGTCTTGCCAGGCCTGGACGGGTGGCTTGCCGACGTATTGGGGGCGTCTGGGAGCCTTGACCCAACATCACAGGTCCAGTCCGTAGAAACGGGTCGCCTCGCCGTGGCGGTCGTGGTCGGTGAAGCCGACCTGCTCGTAGATGCGGCGGGCGGCCGAGTTGTGCTCGCCGGTCGCGACCTCGATGCGGTCAGCGCCGTGTGCGCGGGCTTGGCAGATGGCCTCGCCGACAAGCGCCCGCCCCATCCCGGCGCCGCGACGTTCGGGGGCCAGGTAGAGCTCGGCGAGCCAGCATTCCAGGCGGTCGCTCCACAGGTTTGGTCGGTAGTGCAGCACCGCGATCGCGCTCGGCGGCTCCCCGGCCACGAGAACGGCGAAGTCGGACTGGCTCATGAGCTGTCGGACCCGCTCGGCGAGGCGGTCAGCCCCTGGGGTCGGCTCGTTGAACTCGCGGTTGAAAGCGTCGAGCAGGCCGCCGATCGCTTCGGCGTCATCGACGCCAGCTAGGCGGGCGCCGCTCGGCGGCCGGCCCAGGACATAGACGTGGCTGATCCCCTCGTCGCTGGGATCCTCGGACGCCAGCTCGCCGGTCCACTCCCGGCGGAAACCGACCTTCTCCAGCACCCTCCACGAGGCCGGATTGGCTGCGGCGACGGCGACGGCGATCGAGTTGATCGCCGGGTAGCGCTCCCAGGTGCTCTCCACGAACCGGTCGATCATGGCCGTACCGACTCCCGCTCCGATCACGGACCGCTCGCCGATCAGGTAATCCATGCCCGCCGCGGCGGAAGCAACCCCCGTCACCGACAAGGTGGCCGCCCAGTCGGGGTTGTCCGCGGTCAGGTAACGCTGGATCAGCCCGAGCGGGGCGCCGCCACCCTCCACGATGAACACCTCCGTGGGGTCGGTGCCCTCCACGCAGGGACCGTAACGCTCGGACACGGCGCCGGGCGACCCGTCTTCGCGCCACCAAGCCTGCACGTGCGCTGAGCTCAGCCACTTCGACAACAGCCCGAAATCGGCGCGGGAAATGGGCCGGAAGGTGATGTCCATCCGTACCGGTTGGTCGCCCATGCCAGCCTCCTCTACCACCGCCGCCCGGCAGCGCCGTCGGTCACGCGACGACAACGTAGCACGCCCGGTTCTCTGCGCCGCAGGCCATCTCGGTCGTCTACCTGAGCGATGCTTCGATGGCGGCCTCGACGTGCAGCCGGGTAGTGGGAAAGAGTGGCACGGGGCTGTCGGCGGCGGAGATCATCAGCTCGATCTCGGTGCATCCCAGCACGACGCCCTCCGCCCCGGCGTCTATGAGTCCCGGCGATCACATCGCGGTAGAGCCGGCGGGACTCTTCTCAAACGACGCCCCCGCACAGCTCGTCGTAGATGACCCGGTGCATCTGGGCTCGCTCGCCAGCCGGAGGGACCACCACCGTCGGCGGCCTTGTTCATGGTGTTGGTGCACAACAACATCAGCTCGGCACCGCCGGCTCCTAGGTGTTTGGCCGCCGCCGCCAGCAGGCTGCCCGCCCTGGGCCCGCCGATACGCTCCCAATGTGGCCACGCTCATGGGCCGCCCTGCAGCTCACTCATGCGGCGCGTCATCTCCTCCGGCGCCACATCCTCGACATGTGACGATGCTCCCTTGTCGCGCTCTCGGTGGCCGGAACGATCCCGGACCCTGATACCAAGACGATCGGCGACTCCGCCGATACGACACTCGGGCAGGAGTTCTTCTGGCCACGATGGCTGGGCCGAAACGCCGATGAGCGCGCCAACTGGGGGCACCACGCCCCAGAGCGAGCGGTGCTCCACTGGTTAGGTCGTCCCGAGGATCCCCTGCGTTGACCGTTGATCCCGGCTCGACGAGGGGCAATCCCCACCTCACCTTCGGCCATGGCATCCACCACTGCCTCGGCGCAGCCCTCCCCTGGGTAGAACTGCAGACCATCTTCGCCATCCTGGCCGCTCGACTGCCGGGCCTTTGCCCCGCGATCCCCCCAGAAATCTGCTATGGCCGCGCTCCCAGCTCTTCGGGCAGCTCTTCGGCGCCGAGTGGCCAGAGACGGTCTCGGTTTCCTGGTCTTCAGCCCCGGCCATCCGTCGTCTTTCGCCGGTGGGATCATGGCGGTATGGACCCCCTTCCGCTGCCCGCTCGGTGGAGCAGCGCCGTCGAGGAGGCGAGCTGGATCGGCGAGCGCCTCAGCGCGTTCGACTCCCACGTCGCCACCTCGGTGGTGTCAGCCGGCTTCGAGGCATACGCCCGGGTGCTGCACCCGGCCGAAGAGCCCGGTCGGGGTGGCCGCCTGGTGCGCTGGCGACAGGTCGCCGCGTGGAGCGGCGTGGCGCTCGACACGGCGCGGCGGTTGCCTTCTATGAAGCGCTCGGGCTCGCGGTCCGCTTCGATGGCGAGGGAGAGGCCTGCCGGCAGTGGCGCGCGCCAGGTCGCCTTGGACAACGGTGAGGGTCCGATCCTCAAGATCGACAACGTGGCGATGGCCCGCCTGTGGCATGGGACGTGGCGAGACGAGCATTCCGACGAATGCGAAGGGCACGTGACCCTTGACCTCATACCTAGGTACAGGGTTTATCCTCAAGGTATGCGCAGCTCCGAGGTGGCGTCCCAGGCGGGGGTGAACGTCCAGACGCTGCGCTACTACGAGCGGCGGGGGATCCTCCCCGAGCCGAAACGGAGCGGCCGCGCCTCGATTCCACCAGCCGAACCGGGTGCTGAGCCGCTCGCCTCCGAGGTCACCACGCTGATCGCTCGACGCCACCCAAGCGGCGAAGCGTGCCCCGCCATCGGGGTGCCTGCCGCCCGCAGCGAGCTCAGGCTTTGGCCGCGATCCCCTCGTACATGTAGCCCATGGGTCGTGGTCCTCCGATGTAGAAGGTGTCCAAGTTGGTCATCTCAAAGCCCGCGGCCTCGACCAGCCGGTCGATCGGCCGGTTCAGGTTGCACCCGCCGGCCCACCAACGCTGGAGCGGGTTGAGCCGGTCCTGCCAGCGCGCGACGCTCGGATCAGGAGAGCGGCCGTGCTCGACGAAGTGCAGCTGACCGCCGGGACTTAAGGCCCGGCGCATCTCGACGAGCGCGCCGGCGACGTCGGGGATGGTGCACAGCGTCCAGGTGACAAGGACATGGCCCACGCAACCTTCGTCGAGGTCGAGCCTCTCGCCGTCGAGGTCGAGGTACTCGACGGATACGGGGCTTGCGGCCACGCGCTTTCGCGCCAGCTTCCGCCCGACCGTGGCCGGGTCCACGGCCAGCACCCGCCGGACCCCCGGGGGATAGTACGGGACGTTCAGGCCGGAGCCGAAGCCGACCTCGAGGACCTCGCCCGACAGGGTCGACACGACACGCTCGCGGATCTTCGCGAACTCGCGGTTGGCAAGAAGGACATTCGTGACCCGAGGCAAGACCTGCTCGCCGTAGAAACCCACCACAGCATCGTTCCAGAGGCGGCACTTGGTCGCAAAGGACCCGCACGGCACCGGCCAGGCCGCTCTGTTGTCATGTCCTGTAGCGGTTCTCGCCGAGGCCCCAGCAGGTCCTCTCGGCGTCCTTGGCGATGTCGTCCCCTCGCAGAGAGGCCGGCGCCTTCGAAGGCGTGAGCAGGCCGGCGACACAAGAAGTCGAGCGCAACGTCCGGGCAGGCCTGCACGCCCGGGTTGGCGCCCGTATCCTTGGACATGGCCTCCGACCAACCGACGGTGCACGACCAGATCGCTGAGGCGCTCAGGGAGCATCGGGCCAAGAGCGGAATGTGGTTCAACGTCGTCGTCACTGTGGTCGAGATCGGGGGTGCCATCGCGCTGTTCCACATCGCTCGGCTGATGGGCGCCAGCGACGTGGTCAGCTACCTGGCGGGCAGCATCGGCCCGGTCCTGGGCGGGATCGCCGTGTGGGCCAAGGCCCGCAAGTTCAGCGGAGCATCGGCCGCGATCTTCGCGTTCACCGCCGTGTCCGCGATCGTCGCCATCGCTGGAAGCACCACGCCGAAGGTGTTGCTCTACAAGGACTGCGCGACGACGGCGCTTGTCGGTCTCATCTTCCTCGGATCATGCGTCGTGGCCCGCAAGCCGGTCGTGTTCTACTTCGCTCAGCGCTACGGCACGGACGGCACGCATGCCGGGATGGCGAACTTCGACCTGATGTGGGACGCCTACCGTGACTTCCGGGCGGGCATGTACGTGACCAGCTACCTGTGGGCCGCGTTGTTCCTCGTCCAGGCTGCCGGAACCGCGCTGATCGTCCGTTGGGCCAGCTACCCCACCGCCTACAACTACGACCAGATCCTGCCGCTGGTCGCGGTCGTGGTCGGCGTCGTCGGCTCGATCGCCATCGGCCGCTACTACACCAAGAGAGGCAGGTCCCGCGGCGCTGCGGCCAACGCCGCGCCCCCCGGCCCTCTCTGATCATCCCGTCGTCAACGGGCCTCCATCCACCGATCGACGGCCCTACGCCGAGGGCGTCGTCTCGGCGGCGCAGGGCGCCAGCACGAGCGCGCCGGGCGGGCGCTGCGGCTGTGGCCTTGGCTACCTGTCAGCCGGAAGGTCGAGGTCGAAACGGTAGCTGCCGGTGCTGCCGTGACGGCCATTGACCGCCACCACCGCTCCGGCCAGACCGTCGACCAGGGTCAGCCTGGGTCCTTGCGTCGGTGCGCTGGTCGGCGTGGGTCACGTCTTCCCCATCACGCCAGACGAAGTCGGCCACCCGCGCCACCAGGCCGCGCTGGTCGGGACACGACAGCAACAGCGCCGCAGTCGGACCGCCCGCAACGCCGTTGGTCACCGACACCAAGCTGGCGGAGCCGTGTTCGGTGGCGGGACCTCAGCTCTCGTTCCCAGCCGTCGTGGAGCTGAGAATGACCCCGGCAGGGTGCCGGGCCTGGTCAAATATGCCCACGGGTAGAGAGCAAGATCTTCCCCTGGGCTGACGCAATTTGCCCGGCGATGCCTCAAGCTGGTGGGCATGGACGATACCCGTGTTGTGAACGTGCGAGGGCTCTGCAAGAGCTACGGCAAGCGCAAAGTGGTGAACGACGTCGACCTGGAGGTGCGCGCAGGTGAGATCGTGGGCTTGATCGGCGAGAACGGCGCCGGCAAGACGACCACCGTCGAATGCATCCAGGGGCTGCGACAACCCGACGCCGGCACGCTGGCAGTGCTCGGGCTGGACCCGCTGACCCAGGCCGATCGGCTGCGCGCCAAGATCGGCAGCCAGCTGCAGAGCTCGGGCCTACCCGATCGCCTGCGCGTGGCAGAAGCGGTGCAGCTGTTCGCTGGCCACGACGGCGCCGAGCTGCTGGAGCGCTTCGGGCTGGCGCAGCTCCGCCGATCCGCCTTTGCGTCCCTCAGCGGCGGCGAGCGTCAGCGACTGTTCTTGGTGCTGGCGTTGGTGAACCGCCCTCGCCTGGTGATCCTCGACGAGCTCACCCAGGGCTTGGACCCCGCGGCTCGCCGGGGCGTGTGGGCGGCGGTGAAGGAGCTGCGCAGCGACGGCACGACCGTCCTGCTGGTCACCCACGAGCTCGAGGACGCAGAGAACCTCTGCGACCGCGTCGTCGCAATGCGGGCAGGGCGGGTTCTGGCGTCGGGGGCGCCGTGGGAGCTGATCGGGCGATACGGCCAGGCGGCGAGGATCACGTTCAGCCTGCCGCCGGAACGGGTGCCGGTCGTGGCACCCGACGCGATGGTCGATCTCCCGGGGGTCCTCACGGTCACCCACCTAGGCACTCAGTTGACAGTCACGGGCGACCGGGCTGCGATCGCCCACGTCGGGGCCGCGTTGGTGAGCAGCGGCTGGGTTCCGCCGGACCTGTGCGTGCGGATCCCCAACCTGGAAGAGGCGCTCCTCGACCTGTTGGATCACGCCAAGTCGGACGCGCCACGCGACCCTGCCGGTGCCGGCCCGAGAACCCAGCCGACCCGAACGACCCGACTGACCCGCACGACCCGATCGACCCAACTGACCCGACCGATAACCGAGCAGATAGGAGCAATTCGATGAAGAGCCCGATGCGCCGTCTGGTCCAAGCCGAGCTCAGGCTGATGATGCGCGAGCCGCTGACCCTGACCTTCGTCTTCGTTTTCCCCGTGGTGACGATGTTGATAATCGGCGGTTCGTTCGGCACCAAGCCCGACATCGCCTTCGACGGCGCAAATCCTTCGCACTGGTACGTGGCGTCATACCTGACGGTGGTCATCGCCGCCACCGGGTTGATTATGATCCCGGTGCACCTCGCCTCCTACCGCGAGCGCGGCGTGCTGCGCCGCTTTACGGCGGCTGGCTTCTCCCGGTGGTCGTTTGCGCTCGCCCAGATGGTGAGCGGCCTGGTCGCCATCGCCGGGGGATCGGCCATCCTGCTGGCGGTGGCAGCCCTCGTCTACGGGCTGCCGGGCATGCACCACATGGGCAACGTCGTGGCGGCATTCGTGCTCGGCTCAGTAGCCTTCGTGAGCATCGGGGTCCTCCTGGGCGCTGTCCTGCCCTCGGCGCGCGCCGCTCAGGCGGTGGGGCTGCTCTTGTTCTTTCCTTCCTTCCTGCTTGGAGCCGGCGGACCTCCGCCGCACGTGATGGGCGCGGCGCTACGCGGGATCGCCGCTTACCTGCCCCTCACCCAGCTGACCGATGCGGTGCGTGGGCCCTGGCTCGGGATCGCCACCGCCACCGGCTCGCTGGCGGTCGCCGGGGCGCTGGCGGTGCTCGCCACTGCACTCGCTGCTCGACGCTCGCTGCTGTAGGCAAGGTGATCTCCTTGAGCCGGACGGATGCTCGGGCCTGGGGGGGCCCGAGCGCTCGTCAGCCTACGATCACCAAGGTGCTCGCCAACCTCGGCGTCCCCGGCGTCCCCGGCGGCGCCCTCGGGCTGCCTCGCAAGTACGGGTGGCTGGGACTCGGCCCGCTCAGCGCATTCGTGGTGGTCGGCGGCGCCTTCCGGGTCGCAGGTCATCCGTTCACGGTTGTCGGGGGGACACTGGTCGCGCTCGGCGCAGGAGTGCCCCTCTTCCTCGGTCGTTCTCGGGTCTCGATGGTGTATGCCGTGCTCGCCAGCGCCGGGGTGGTGACCGCAGCCAACGCGGATCCCCGCGATCTCGCTTGGTTCGCACTGTGCGTCCTGGCCGCCTGGTGCGTGTTCTGCTGGGGGAAAGCGGTGGGCGTGGCCTTCGGGGCCGCTGGCGTGGGGGTGCTCGGCGGCGAGTGGCTGTTCGCGCTCCGGGACCCAGGCTGGGCCCCGTGGGCTGCAGGGATATGCGCGAGCATGCTCGGTTTCGCACTCGTGCGCCACCAGCTCGTGCTTGTCGACCAGCTCAGGGCTGCCCAGGCCGACCTGGCCGAGCGGTCTCGCACCGAGGAGCGCAGCCGCATCGCCCGGGAGCTCCACGACGTCATCGCCCACAGCCTGACCGTGTCCCTTCTGCACGTCTCGGCCGCTCGGCTCGCGATCGAGCACGACCCCGGCGACGCGCTCCGGGCCCTTGCCGAGGCCGAGCGCCTCGGACGTCAGAGCCTGGCCGAGGTCCGTGCCACGGTGGGTCTCCTGGGATCCCAGCACCCGGGCGGCGTCGCTGCGCCGGTGCCTGGCGCTGGCCAGCTACCGGAGCTGGTACGCCAGCTTCGCGACAGCGGGGCCGACGTGTCGTTGGTGATGGAAGGCGATTCCGGCGCACTCCCCGCGACCACGGGGTCGACGGTGTATCGCATCGTGCAAGAGGCCCTCACCAACGCGACCCGCCACGCGGCGGGCGCGGCGGTCGCGGTCCGGGTGGTCGCGGGACCCGGGGGGGTCGAGTTGAGTGTGGACAGTGCCGGCGCCCCCGGCCAGGGTTCGGGGATGGGCCTGGCAAGCATGCGGGAGAGGGCCGCAGCACTCGGTGGCGCCTGCAGCGCCGGTCCCGGCGGCCGCGGCTGGCTGGTGAGGGCTTCCCTGCCGGTCGAGACGGGTAAGTCCCCATGATCCGGGTGCTGCTGGTGGACGACCAGGACCTGGTGCGGGCCGGTCTGCGGGGGATCCTGCGCAGCCAACTCGGCTTCGAGGTCGTCGGTGAGTGCTCCGACGGCGCCGAGGTGCTCGACGCGGTGGCCGACACCGACCCGGATGTCGTACTCATGGACGTGCGCATGCCGGCCCAGGACGGTGTTGAAGCGACCCGGCAGCTGCGGGCCGAGTGGCCCGCGATCCCGGTGCTCGCGCTGACCACTTTCGACGACGACGAGGCGCTCGCCGGGATGCTGCGGGCCGGCGCAGCGGGCTTCGTGCTCAAAGGAGTCCCCGCAGAGGAGCTCCACAGGGCCGTGCGGATCGTCGCCGGGGGAGGAGCCTGGCTGGATCCGGGGGTGACCGGCCGGGTGTTGGCGGTCTACCGCGGCGCACGCGCCGGCCGATCCGAGGCGCCAGCACCGCTGGCCGCCGTGACCGCCCGGGAGCGCGAGGTGCTCGAACTGATCGCTCACGGCCACACGAACACCGAGATTGCCCGGCGGCTCTTCGTCGGCGAAGGGACCGTCAAGACCCACGTCAACCACTTGTTCACCAAGTTGGACCTGCGTGACCGGGCCGCCGCCATCATCTTCGCCTACGACCACGGCCTGGTGGGCCACGATCCCTCTTTCGGTGGTTGAGCGCCGCTCGACGCGCCCCCCCCGCCGCTCACCGGTTCGTCGAGGGCGGCCACCGCAGCGGCGGACGCGAGCGCATCGTCCGCTTCTAGCTCGACCATCGGCCGCACCACCATCCCATGGTGGCGACGGCGTCCTCCAGCAGCTCGAACTGGCACAACTGCTCCGGGGAAGTGCCCTTACCGGTCTTGTGGCCGGGCCACAGACGGTTGCGGAAGGACTCGATCACTCGGTGGCTCGCCACTCCCAGATGGGTCGAGCCCCCCTCCACAAGGTCCAGCAGCGAGCCCAGGACACCGCGGACCGCCGACACGTCCGCCCCTGCGGCGGTCAGGTGCGAGGGCCTCCCGAAGTGCTGGTGGAACAACTCGAAAGTCCCTTCGACGAGGTGCACCTTCACGTCCCCAGACACTATTTGCGCGCCTACCAGGGCAGGCTGCGGGGGTCCTTGGCCAGGGACAGCACCGCCTGGTCGGCACTCACCGCGGTGGAGGTAGGTCCCAGGCTAGGGATCGGGGCGGCGCCGGGCCAGGTGTGGCCGCCACCCTCGATGACGTACAGGGCCACCTGGCGGCCGGCCGGGCACGCATACACCGACGCCCACACGCCGGCAGCGACGCTGTCCTGGCTCGGGCTGGTGGCGCACTTGTCCAGCGCAGCCCAGTGCGCGACACGCGTGTAGGCCGCCACCGCCTCGGTCCCCTGGAACGGATACGGCCGGTCTCCCCCCCCGCCGTCGAAGGGCACAATCGGGTCGGCCGTGCCGTGCACCTCGATCATCGAAGCCGCCGGGAGCGGGCAGTCCTGAGAGTCGATGCTGGGGGCGACCGCGAACACCGCTGCGACGAGGTCGGGGAAGGCACAGCCAAATGTGTTGGCCATGTCGGCACCATCGGATATCCCGGTGGCGACCACCCTTTTGGGGTCGTAGCAGATGCGCTGTGAGAGGGCGCCCAGGAGGCTCGCGATAAATGCGACGTCGCTCGGCCCGACGGAGGGTCGGCGTACGAAGTTCCACTGACCCATCAAGCCGTCCGGGGTCACGACAAAGACGCCCTGATGCAGGGCGTACGCCGAGAGCTGGGTGTATGCCTCCTGCTCAGCAGCGGTCTTGCCGTAGCCATGGAACGACACCACCAGCGGGAGGTGGGCGCCGGTGGCCGCTGCGGTCGGCACCTCCAGAACGTAGGTGCGGGCCGACCCCGCCGAGTCGAAGGACTCCTGGTAGATGCCCGGCGCCGGGCCCTTGAGCGCACAGGCCGTCCCCGCCGAGGTGGTCGTCGTGGTCGTGGCGGTGGTCGTGGCGGTGGTCGTGGTAGGGGTGGTGGTGGTCGCAGCAGTGGTGCCGGTCCCGCCGCCAGGGCGCGGACCCCGTGGTGTCCGGCCCTGAGGTGTCTGGTTCTTCGGGCTCTGGCCCTGAGCCGGGCGCTGAGCCTCGGGGCGGGTGACGATCTTGGAGGCGGCCCCCCCGGGCGCTGAGGGACCGGTCCCGCACGCCGCGAGCGTCCCGGCCAGGATCGCTGGCGCCGTCGCCAGCAGGCGGCCCGCGCCCCTGTGGTGGCGGGCGCCCCGAGGGTCCTGGGGACCCGGGCGGCTTGGCATGCGGCTCAGTCTCTCACGTAGCGCTCACCAGCACGTCGGGAGAGCTAACCGTCAGCGACCACCACGTCGGCGCGGGTCAGGACCGTCGCCAACCGAGCTTTGCGCGCTTGCTCCTCGCCTGGCTCGGGCGATCACAGGGCCGTTACCACGGGACGCTGTCCAGCCCGATGCGTCTCGGCGATCAGCGCCCACGTCTCCCGGTCCCCCCGGTCGAGAGCGATGAGGCCCCGGCGTCGAGCACCCTCACGCAGCGGGTGGCTTGCTTGCATGGATCGCTCGATGCCGAGGCTGACGGTCACCCTCCCAGCCGACTTGGTGGAAGAGTCCGAGGGCGAGCGCAACGCGGCAACTGAACCTCCCCCCATCGACCGGACACCCACACGAGCCAAGGATGAGGGAGGATGTGGGATGGGACATGGATCATCG
>JAVKSL010000006.1:0-10940 GCA_039583695.1 Acidimicrobiales bacterium
GCCGGGCTCGGAGGGGGCGGCGCCGGGCTCGGAGGGGGCGGCGCCGGGCTCGGGGAGGGCGGCGCCGGGCTCGGAGGGCAAAGCGCGCCCCTCGGGTGCCGGCACGCCGGTCAGGTGCCACAAGACCCGCAGCCGCCGGCCCATAGTCTCCACGCTGGGGCTCACCCGCTCGAACGGGAGGGTCTCCCAAGCCGGAAAGGACTCCACCTCCTCCCGGCCTAGCCACACACCGAGATCGTGGGCCAGGCGCTGAGCCTCGACACCCGTGGGCGTGACGACGAGGATCGGCGCGCGTGCCGACAGGTGAGCCAGCCCTGCGATCACGAACGCCCGTGCCGACTCAGGCACAGACACGACCGCGTGCGAGACGCCCACCAGCTCGGTGAGGACCCGTTCGTCTCGCAGCAGCGGGGGCAGGGATCGCAAGCTCAAATCGGCCCCAGGCTAGCGCCTGCCAGCCGGACCGATCACAAAGTTCGATCAGAGCAGGCGGCGACCTTTGCGACCGGCCACCTCGGCGATCAGCTCACCAAGCTTGAATCCCTGGGCATCGGTGGATCTGATGACCTGAGCAACGCTGGCAGCCAGCCTGTCGAGCCCGGCCTTTTGCTCCCGGGACGCCTGAGCTGCCTGCGCCGCTTGGGCATCGGTGCGGGCGAAGCCGGCGGCCTGGTTTTCGGCCAGGGTGTCCAGCTGGGCTAGGAACGTGTCCAACCGGGAGGAAAGCTCGCCAACCTGTGACACCACAGCACCGATCCCGCCACCGGCCTCCTCCACGGCGCCCCCCAGGCTGCCCACCGTCGCCCCGATCCCCCTTACCGCCTCAGCGGCGCCGCTCACCGCCTGAGCCACCCCGGTCATCCCGGCGTCGAGGATCTGGAATCCCTCGGCCGTGGTCGCCTCGCTATGGGCGGCACGCTTTTCCAAGGTGACGCCGAGCCGCTCGAGGGTGGCCCCAAGGCGCTCGACGACCGCCGTCCGTCGCTCCAGCACCTCGGACAAGCTGGCGAAGCGAGCCTCCAGGTCGCGACGCTGGTGGGCCAGCCGCTGCTCCAGGGTCGCGACCAAGCGGGCAGGAACACCGCTGGCCAGCTCTTCGATGGGCGCCGCGATCCGGGCCCCTACGGCAGCCGCGACCTGAGCTGGTAGGTCAGTCAGCTTGGTCTCCTGGCCCTGCCAAGTTACCTGGTGGGTAGTGACCAGATCGGCGATCTTCTTGGAGAGGATCCTCTGGGAGGTGTCGAGCTCGGCCTCCATGCGTCGAGCGAGGCTCTCCAGCCGCCGCACCATGATCCCCCCCACGGAGGTCCCCACCCGGTCGGCCACCGCAGCCGGGACCGACGCTTGTAGAGCATCGGTCGTCCTACCGAGGCCGGCAACAGCCTCGTTCAGCTTGCCCTCCAGGGCAGGCGCCACGCTTCCGGCGACCGCTGCCGCCACCTCGTCTCGGAACTGGGCCAGCGCCGCCTCCTGCCTGGCCGCGACCGCGCTGGCCACCTCGTCCGAGAGGTGCACCAGCGCCGCCTCCTGACCCGGAGTGAAGTCCGGGGTTCGTGAGGAAGGGGCGTCGTCTGACTGGACTACTTCAGCCGCAACCTCGTCGCCTTGATCGTCGGATGACATAGCTGCCACCGTATACCTTTGCTAGACAGCCTGCCGACTGTCTCGTCCAGCCCGATGCAGCAGTCGCTCGGAGCCGGCGCAGGGGGTAGGGACAGGATCGTCTCTCCCAGGCTTACTCGGCACTCGCTCGCAGAGGGATAGGCGACAGCTGCCCAGATCACGCACTGGGCGGGCTCTCCGGTCAGAGCCGAGGGCCACTCCGGCGCAACAGGCAATAGTCCGCCTTGAAGCCTCCCGCGCCAGGCAGTCCGGTGCTGGAGCGGGCTCCCGCACACCGTGGGAGCTGGCGGTGGATGTTGACCCGGATGGTGTAAGGGCCTGTACGAGAACAACCTGGGCGGCGAAGCCGCTCAAATGCTGTCCTCATCAGGGCTATAGCTGTGCCCGCCGCCCAGGTTGTTCTCTGCCAGGCCCTAAGCGTCGCTCATCGTTCCCCGAATTGGTTGAAGCGGTTCATCGCCGCCTCCACCCCCTCGCTCAGGATCACCTCGACCGCGTCCGCCGCCTCCTCGACCGCGACATCCAGCCGCGCGCGCTCGGGGCCTCGGGGGGCATGAAGGACGTAGTCCACCCCGGCCTGGCGCCCTGGCGGCTTGCCGATGCCGATGCGAACCCGGACAAAGCCATCACCGTGCACGTGGGCCTGGATCGAGCGCAGGCCATTGTGCCCAGCGGTGCCACCACCGAGCTTCACCTTGACCCTGCCCGACGGCAGATCCAGCTCGTCATGCACGACCACCAGGCGCCCCAGGTCCGAGATCCCGTGACGGCGCATGAGGGGCGCCACCGCGGCGCCCGAGTCGTTCATGAAGGTCTGAGGGAAGGCGAGAGCCAGCAACCGCTCCCCGAGCCGGACCTCGCCCGCCAGCGACCGGGTACCCCTGGTGACCCGGAGCCTTGCGCCGTGGCGCCGGGCGAGGCTGGCAATCACCTCGGCACCCACATTATGGCGGGTGTGCTCGTACCCGGCCCCCGGGTTGCCCAGACCGACGGCCAGGAGATCTGCTGCAGCCCCGGCCCGAGCCAGCCCGCTGCCGGACGCGGACCTGGGCAAGGCGGCCCGGAACATCGAGGCTTGGGTTTAGCCGCCCGCAGGCGCTACGTCACCGCCAGGCTCGGGCTCCAGCGCAGTCGCGCCAGCCTCCGCAACCTCCTCCAGGCCCGTCGCCTGCGGCGGCTGGGCCACCACGATCATCTGGTCGGCCTCCGCCTCCGCCTCGACTCCGTCCGGAAGGTCCAGGTCGCCCACCCTGATGGCATCACCGATCTCCAGCTCGGAGATATCCACCTCGATTGTCGTGGGTATGTTTCCGGGCAGGGCGCGAATCGCCAGGCTGAAGGCCAGCTGCTCGACCACCCCGTCACCCCGGTGGACCGCCTCTGCATCGCCCACAAGGGTAATGGAAACCTCAGCGCCCACCACCTCGTCCCGGCGCACGATCACGAAGTCGGCGTGCAACAGCGTTCCCTTGACCGGGTGACGCTGAAGCTCCTTGGCCATGGCCAGATGGGTGGTCTCGCCAACCTGCAGCGCCAGGAGGGTGTTTGCGCCCGCGGCTGAGGTTAGCGCCCCCCGGAGCTCCCGGGCATCGACCGCAACCGCAAGCGGGGTGGTCCCGTGCCCGTAGATGACCGCGGGCAGCTGACCCGCGCCACGCAGCCGTCGGGAGGAACGCGACCCGGTGGTCCTGCCTGGGTGAGCTACAAGAGTGATCTCGGCCATGCGCTCAGACTAGCCGGGCAAGGCGCTGGTCGTGAGTGGGCACGGCGGCGCGGCGAGCGGCGCCATATTCCTCGGGGTCCGATCCGCTCGATGATCATGGCGTCTGCCGCCAGTTGTCGCACACCAGAGATCCACGCGCCGGAATCATCCAGGTGTAACGCCGGCCAGCCGGGTAGCGATTGCAGTTGTGCCCCAAAAAGCGCGCTAAGTGCAATCGCTTCGGGTCTCCGACACCCACGCAGGAGCGCTAGCACCCAGCCGGGCACAACACACCGCTGGCGGACCGTTTCCCAGGTCGGGCACGGCGGCGCGGCGAGAGGCGGCATATTCCCCCCTTAGGGTGGGCGCCGAGGGTGGGTGGGCACGGCGGATGCCGAGCACGGAGGCATACGCCCCTTCTTTGCGGGGCCGACTTCGACTATTGGGCTTGATTTGGCTAGATTCACCGACGATGCCCGCCGGCCAGGACTCACCGACCCCCAGAAGGCGCTCGTACCGTCGAGCCGCGCTGGTCGTGATCGTCGTGGCGGGCGCGCTCGTGCTGGCCGGGTGCAACAACCTGCCCACGTTCGGGACCTTCCCTCCCGTGACCAAGCAGGAGGGCGACGCGTACAGCCTGTACCAGTCCATCACGCTCTTGGCCATGGTCATTGGCGCCTTCATCTGGGCCCTGATCTTCTGGTGCGTGTTCCGCTACCGGCGCAACCGCCGCAACGGCCAGCCGGTCGAGGCCGGGGCTGTGCCCAAGCAGACCCGGTACAACCTCAAGTGGGAGGTGGCCTACACCATCTCCCCGATCATCATCGTCGCCGGCCTTTTCGGCTATACGGTGGTCGCCGAGAACCAGTCCACCATCGTGCACAAGCACCCCGCGATCACCGTGGATGTGACCGGGTTCCAGTGGGGCTGGCGCTTCGACTACCCGTTGCCCAACGGAGAGCACATCACAGTGTTGCCCAAGGGGGAGCCGACACCGACGCTCGCCCAGGTCACCACTGGTTTGCCAGCTCTGATCCCGGTCGAGACCTATCCGACGCTGGTACTGCCTGAGGGCGAGATGGTACAGATCAACCTGGTCTCCAACGACGTTGTGCACGGGTTCTACATCCCGGAGTTCCTGTTCAGCCGCTACGCGCTGCCTGGGATAACCAACGAGTTCGACTTCACTGCCACAAGGGCCGGACTCTTCACCGGGCGCTGCACCCAGTTCTGTGGCCTATACCACACCGAGATGCAGTTTTTCGTGCAGGTCCTGCCCCCGTCCGCCTACACCGCCTGGGTGGCTGCCCATGAGGTGCCGATCCCGAAGGTGCCGCTCACATGACCCTCCTCGATGACCGACCCGCAATCCTCGTCGACGAGCCCGAGCATCACCACGAGGGCCCGTCGGGGCTCTACCAGTGGATCACCAGCACCGACCACAAGGTGATCGGCAAGAGCTATCTGTACACCTCGATCGTGTTCTTCTTGCTGGCCGGGCTCATGGCGCTGATGATCCGCACCCAGCTGATCATGCCCAACAACACTTTCGGCAGCCAGCAGACCTACGACGAGCTGTTTACCATGCACGGCAGCCTGATGATGTACCTGTTCGCTGGGCCATTCGCCTTCGCTGGCTTTGCCAACCTGATAATCCCCATCCAGGTCGGGGCGCCGGACATGGCGTTTCCCCGTCTCAACCTGCTCTCCTACTGGCTGTACCTGTCGGGGGGCCTCATCCTGGTGGGTGGGTTCTTCGTGTCGGGGGGAGCTGCTGACTTCGGCTGGGTGGCCTACGCCCCGCTGTCGGGCATCATCCGCTCTCCCGGAGCCGGGCCGGACATGTGGATCGCCGGGCTGATCCTGACCGGCTTCTCTGCCATCTTCACCGGGATCAACCTGGTCACCACCATCTTCTACCTCCGTGCCCCAGGCATGACGATGTTTCGGATCCCCATCTTCTCCTGGAACATGCTGGTCACTGCCATCCTGATCCTCATCGCCTTCCCGGTGCTGACCAGCGCCCTGGTGATGCTGTACGCCGACCGCCACCTGGGGACTCACTTCTTCACGGTGGTGGGTGGTGGGGTGCCTGTGCTGTGGCAGAACCTCTTCTGGTTCTTTGGGCACCCTGAGGTGTACATCCTGGCCTTACCATACTTCGGCATCGTCACCGAGATCCTCCCGGTCTTCTCGCGCAAGCCGGTGTTCAGCTATAAAGGCCTGGTCTTCGCCACCCTGCTCATAGCCGGGCTATCCACGGGCGTGTGGGCGCATCATATGTTCACCACAGGGGTGGTGCTGCTGCCGTTCTTTGCCGGGATGTCCTACCTGATCGCCGTGCCGACGGGGCTCAAGTTCTTTGCCTGGATCGGCACGATGTGGCGAGGGCACCTCACCTTTGAGACACCGATGCTGTTCGCAATTGGCTTCTTGGTCGTGTTCCTGCTGGGCGGGCTTTCGGGGGTGATCCTGGCGGCACCGCCGATCGACTTCTTCGTTCACGACACCTACTACGTGGTGGCCCACTTCCACGAGGTGCTGATCGGGACCGCGGTGCTGGGTGGCTTCGGTGGGTTCTACTACTGGTATCCCAAGTTCACCGGGCGCATGCTGCGCGAGCCTTTGGGCCAGACCCACTTCGTCATGTTGATCGTCGGCTTCCTGCTCCAGACCATGCCCCAGTACGTGCTGGGCCTGGAAGGTATGCCCCGGCGCATCGCCACCTACACGGTGGCCGAGCACTGGACTACACTCAACGTGATCTCCAGCTGCGGGGGCTACCTGATCGGGCTGTCGTTCGCCGTCTGGCTGGTCAACCTGTGGATCTCGTGGCGCCATCCGATCCTGGCCGGTGACGACCCCTGGGGCGGGCACACCCTCGAGTGGGCGACCACGTCCCCTCCGCCGCATCACAACTTCTACTCGATCCCGCCGATCCGTTCGGAGCGGCCCACCTGGGACATGAACCACGAGGAGCCGCCGCCCGGGTCTGACGTCCAAGGCCCGACCGGGATAACCGTGAGATGAGCGAGAACACCGACAGCGGCCGTTCCGATGAGGTCGAGGCGGCTGGCCAGTCCGAGCACTGGGTGCGCGATTGGTTCCGTCGTTCTTGGGGGACGAGCAAGGGGACGGGGGGGTTCAGGTTCGAGGCTGCGATCTACTTGGGCACCGCCGCCTTCTTCGCGGTGGTGCTGGCGATCTACTGGTTCACCAGCTACGAGGGTGGCGGAGCGGTGATGCTGCTGTTCACCGTGTGCCTGGGTCTGTTACCCGGCAGCTACATGTTCTTCTGGTCTCGCCGGATGAAGAAGCGCCCGGAGGACCGCCTCGATGCCGAGGTCGACGATGGGGTCGGCCCGGTGGGCAGCTTCCCCGACCAGAGCGTCTGGCCGTTCGTGCTGGGCATCTCGATAGGATTTTGCGCCCTGGGCCTGGTGTTCGGCCCCTGGTTGGGTCTCGTCGGAGGCATCGGGGCATTCTGTGCGGTAGCCGGGGTCACGATGGAGAGCCGCCGCGGAGGCAACATCTAAGGGGATGGTGGCCAAACTACCTGCCCAGCTGCACCCCTTTGCCCGTCCGGCTGCACCGGTCTCGACCTTCGTGAACATCGTCTCGGGGCAGGGCGCGACGGTGTTCGACGACTCGGGAAAGAGCTACGTGGACGCCCTCGGCAGCCTGTGGTACTGCCAGATCGGCCACGGGCGGGCCGAGATGGCCGACGCGATAGCCGCCCAGTGCCGCAGGCTGGCGGGTTTCCACACCTTCGATCGTTTCGCCAACCTGCCTGCCGAGGCCCTGTGTGAGGAGCTGGTGGGCTTGGCCCCGATGGAAGGTGCCCGGGTCTTTCTCACCAGCGGCGGCTCCGAGGCGGTGGAGACAGCCATCAAGCTGGCCCGGATGGCTCAGGTCCGGGCTGGGCACCCTGAGCGGACGTTGGTGGTGAGTCGGCGCCCCTCCTATCACGGCGTCACCTATGCGGCGATGTCCGCGACTGGTCTTCCGCCGAATCAGGAGGGCTGGGGTCCTCTCCTGCCCGACGTGGTGCAGGTGGACAAGGACGACTTGGACAAGCTGGATGTCGTGCTGGCCGAGGAGGGCTCTCGCCTGGCCGCCATCCTGTCCGAGCCGGTGATTGGCAGCGGCGGGGTGTATCCACCTCCGCCGGGATACCTCGGCGCGTTGCGACAGCGCTGTGACCGTCATGGGGCTTACCTGATCCTGGATGAGGTCATCTGCGGCTTCGGCCGCTTGGGGACCTGGTGGGGAGCGCAGCACTATGGCGTCCGGCCGGACGTGGTCACCTTCGCCAAAGGAGTCACCTCTGGCTACCAGCCAGTCGGTGGGGTCCTGGTGGGTCCTGCGGTCCGGGAGCCGTTGGAAGCTGAGCTGGGGTTTGTCCTGCGCCACGGCAATACCTACAGCGGGCACCCTGCGGGTTGCGCTGCCGGCTTGGCAAACTTGGCCATAATGCGTCGCGAGGGCTTGGTGGAGCGAGCGGGCCAGGTAGGCGACAGGCTGTCTGAGGGGCTGCGCGGCCTGGTGGACGGTTCACGGGTTCTTGAAGCCCGGGGCGCGGGCGCAGTGTGGGCACTGGGCTTCGGCCCGGACCTGGACGCGGTCGCGGTGCGCGACGCCATGCTCGAGCGGGGGGTGATCGCCCGCCCGATCGGCCCCCCAACAATGGCCTTCTGCCCACCCCTGGTGATCACCGACGCCGAGATGAATCACCTGATCGAAGCGACGGGGGCGGCTATAGCCGCAGTCTGAGGGGTCAGCACAGATATGGTAGTGATGTGGGGTCCATAGCAACCACAAGCACTACCACCTCCTGCGGGGCGGGGCGGGCGGGCCGTAGCGGGCAGGCCGTAGCGGGCGGGCGGGCCGTAGCGGGCGGGCGGGCGGGGCGGGAGCGGACACCTATTGCTCGCCTTGTTGGTCGCGCAGGAACTTGCTGACCTCTCGGGCCAGCTCGTCGCCGGACACCGGCTCGAGCGGCTCGTCGTCCGCAAGATCCTGGTCGCCGGCCTCCTCCAAGCGGGCCACATAGACCACCGCGTCCTCGTCTGCCGCCACCATCTCGTTCACTTGACGCTCGTAGACCGAGGTGGCCACCTTGAGGTCGAAGGCGTCGAGCTTCACGCCCAGAAGGCCCACTGTCCGCTCGACCAACGCCAGCGTGGCCTTGGGCGACGGGCTCTGGGCAACGTAGTGCGGGACGCTGGCCCACAGCGATACCGAAGGGATGCCTGCGGTGGCGAAGGCGTCGTGAAGGATCCCCAGGATCCCGGTCGGACCCTCGTACCGTGATGTCGAGAGTCCGAAGCGGGTCACCAGCTCAGGATCCGCCGCGGTGCCCGTCACCTTTACCGGCCGGGTGTGGGCGATGTCCGCCAGGAGCGCCCCCAAGCCCACCACCATCTCCACGTTCAGCTCGGTGGCCACGCTCACCACTGCCTCTGCGAAGTGTCGCCAGCGTAGGCCAGGCTCAGCTCCGGCCAGCAGCACGATGTCGCGTTGACCGCCGGGGACCGACGCGGCAGAAAGGGTGATGGTCGGCCATTCAATCCGCCGCGTGAGGCCATCCCTGAGGCGTATCTGCGGTCGGGCGACCGTGAAATCGAAGAAGTCCTCGGGGTCGATCTCGGCGAACACCCGAGCTGACCAGGCGCGCACCAGATACTCAACTGCCGCGCTGGCCGCGTCGGCCGCGTCGTTCCAACCCCCGAAGGCAAGCACCATCACCGGTTGTCGCAGGTCCGGGCGACGCTGCCAGTGAACAGAGCTCACCCCTCCACGATACTGGGGCGCGCAGCAGTATCGTGTGCGAATGGAGCCGCGCACCATCCGCGGCGCGCTTCGCGATGCGCTGGATCGCGATGGCGTGGCCCTTCTCCCACCGTTGGACGTCCACCAGACAATGTCGTTGGTGGCGAGCGTGGACCTGGACGTTCGGGTCACGATGCTGGACCCCTGGTACAACAAGGGCGTTGGCGGGGTCAGAGACGACTACGACGAGCTCATCGGTGGCTTGCTGAGCGGCGCCGCAAGCGTCTCGGACCATGCGTTTCTGTGGGGCTTCCCCGAGATCGTCGCTCGGTACGTGGATCGGCTGCCGGTCCCGCTCGAGCTGGTGGCGTGGCTGACCTGGTACTACAAGAACAATCCGTCGGTGATCAGGGGGTGGCGCTCGGCGCAGATGGCTTGCCTGCATGTCGCGCGCCCCGGTGCCCGGCTGTATCCCGAGCATTTCCTCAACGAGATCCAGCTGGAAAAGCGTTCGCAGGGAAAGCTGCGCTACATGCCCGGTCCCACCAGCGTTGTCGAGGGGCATCTGGACGTGATCGAGGAGTCCCTGATGGTCGGCTTCGTGGGTCGGGGAGAGCAGACCGGACACCCCTCCCAGAAGCCGTCCCGGGTGTTCGAGACACTGCTGCGAATGGTCGTCGACACCGGGGACGTGGTACTGGATCCGATGTGTGGGTCGGGCACCACCGGCCAGGCCGCCAGGGCGCTCGGATGCCGGGCAATTCTGGCTGATCACGACCCGGCCTACGTGGAGCTGACCGCCAAACGTCTTGTGGTCAGCCCGCTCACCATGTAGAGCTGACACGTGCCTGCCGGGCTCTGGTGGCGTGCTTGCCGGGTTCTGGACGCTCCGGCCGGATAGCCTGGTGAGGTGAGCGACGCGGGTCCGGGTCTGGCTGGGGGCCGAGTTGATCGGATGCTGGTTGGCCGATACCAGCTGACCAGGTTCATCGCGAGCGGCGGGATGGCTGAGGTTTGGGAGGGGCGGGACATCCGCCTCGCCCGGCTGGTGGCCATAAAGATGCCCCTTCCACACATTCGCCAGCTTGATCACGCCATGACCCGCTTTCGTCGAGAGGCAGTGGCGGCGGCGAAGCTCTCCCATCCGAACGTGGTGGCGGTTTACGACACGGGCACCGACGGACCGGACACGTTCATCGTCATGGAGCGGGTCGTGGGGGAGAGCCTGGCGGAGCTGCTCAGCCGGGAAGGGTCGCTGAGCGTCGAGCAGGCGGTGACGATAGCGGCTCAGGTGGCGGCAGCGCTGGATTTTGCTCACCGAGCCGGCGTGGTTCACCGGGACGTCAAGCCAGCCAACATCCTGGTGACATCCGACGGAGTGGTCAAGGTGACCGACTTCGGCATCGCCAAGGCAGTGCAGGACGAGGGGCTCACCGACACCCGGGCAACGCTGGGCACTGCCCGCTACGCCGCACCGGAGCAGCTGGATGGGCGACTCCCGGACGGCCGGACCGACGTGTACGCATTGGGGGTGGTTCTGTACGAGATGCTCTGCGGCAGGGCGCCATTCCGGGCTGACAGCGAGATAGCCGTGGCGATGGCCCACATCCGAGATGCGCCGGTCCCGCCGTCGAAGCTTCGGCAGGACCTGCCTAGGTGGTTGGAGGGGGTGGTGCTGCAGGCGCTGGCAAAGGAGCCTGAGAATCGCTTCGAGTCAGCCGCAGCAATGCGGGCCCTCCTGCTCCGTGGGATCAGCCCAGCAGGTCTGGGCCCGGGGGTGGTGGGCCCGGGGGTGGTGGGCCCGGGGGTGGTGGGCCCGGGGGTGGTGGGCCCGGGGGTGGTG
>JAVKSL010000006.1:11040-23492 GCA_039583695.1 Acidimicrobiales bacterium
GTGGTGGGCCCGGGGGTGGTGGGCCCGGGGGTGGTGGGCCCGGGGGTGGTGGGCCCGGGGGTGGTGGGCCCGGGGGTAGGGCAGGGCGACGACGGCTGGGCGGAGCTGGCAGGCGACCGGGCAGCTCCGCGCGACGGCGGGGCAGGGCCAATCTCGGCGGGCCTGGACGGGACGCAGGGAGGTGGTGTTGCCCCGGGCGGAGCCACTGTTGGCAGCAGCGTCACTCCCGGCAAAGGCCGGGGAGCGAAAGACGTTGTGACCTCCCTGGTGGTGCCAAAGTATCGGGGCGGCCGTGAGCCCTCCAGCGCTTGGGGGTCCGCGAAGCGCCATGACCGCCTTATTCCACTGCTCCGCCGCGTGGTCGGACCTCACCGGCCAGGCCAGCGGGGCGGACCTCACCGGCCAGGCCAGCGGGGCCGCTTCTCTGGCCGGCGCCGGCTGCCTCTGGTGGTGGGGGGCGTGGTGCTGGTCGCGCTGGTGGTGATGGCAGTCCTGTTGTCCCAGCTGACCGGCAGTCCGGGCCCCGGGGGCTCGAAGGGCGCCGTGCCCAGGTCCGGTTCCAACTCCGGCCCGGCTCGGCAGCTAACGACCCTCAAGATTGCAGGGGGGGTCCTCTTCGACCACACCACTGGCGTGCCCGGAAACCAAGACCCGGGTGAGAACCCTGCCCAGATCCCCAACCTCTACGATGGCAACCCCTCGACCTCGTGGAGCACAGCCCAGTACAAGGGCCGATTCGCCCAATCCTTCGGCAACCTCAAGCCGGGAGTGGGTGTCGTCTTGGAGCTGGCCAATGTCGATAAGCTCAGCCAGCTACAGATACTTTCCTCGCCGGGCACCCTGGGATGGCAGGCCTCCATCTATGTGTCCAACCAGGTCCAGTGCACCCTCGGCGCTTGGGGCTCCCCGGTGGCCAGCCAGACGGCCACGACGACGACGACAACGTTCAACTTGGGGAAAGTGCAGGGATCCGAGGTGCTGGTCTGGCTGACCAAGCTGGGCCCGGCTGCTCAGGCGACCCTTGACGAGGCCACCCTCACCGGGTCGGTGGGTTCAGCCAGCGCCACGGTGCCCGGCACCGCAGTGTGTGGCGGGTCGAGCGGCTCTTAGACCCAGACAACATGTGCCTGGCTCGTAGGCCAGACCGGCCCGAGCCTGCCACCAAGAGGCAATCCTGGGGCTCCAGGCGGGGTCGACCACCCGTCCTACGGGCACCAAGGCTACGACTGTGGCGCCGGCCCTGGCCAGGGATGACGCCGCGCTCTGAGCCCTGGCACCGGAGGTCCAGGTGTCGTCGAGGAGGAGGATCCGCTGTCCATCGACCTTGTTTCCGACCCGAAAGCCTCCCTCGTCTGCCCACAGGTGGCCGAGGGGCACAGCGGTGCGCACGAGCAGCCTGGTGTGCTGGGCGCTGAGCCAGGGAACCAGCCGAATTGCCTCTTCGAGAGGGTGGGGGACCGCACCAGATGTGGACGGGACTGTGGTCACCAGGTCCCAGGGCAGCCGGCCGGACCCACCTCCCCCGAGGCAGCGGGCGTGGGTGGCCAGGAAGCCAGCCAGCAGTGTGACCACGACCCGTGCGTAGTGCTCACGCACGCCAGCTGATCGTCCATCCTTGTACGTCCGCAGCGCCCGGTGGAGCGTGCCGCCCAGCGCGTACAGGCTCACCGGGGCAACCCTATGACACGGTCTGGCAACCTGGGTGAGCACCCGGGAGCACGAAAAGCACAATGTGTAGCCAACCCGGCGAGGTCCCTTGCACACCGGGCACACGTCCGGACCGCCACCGGGCACGGGCCGGCACCACCCAGCCAGGCCGCGCCACCCTTCCAGCTCGCGCCCCCCGCCGAGCGGTTCGGCCCGTTCGGGGACCGAGCCCACCCGCTCTACCCGATGTCGAGACTGAGCTGGCCTGATTGGCCCGGTCCGACCGGGCGAGTAGGTCTAGAACCCGAACTGTGGGACATGGGTGCCGCTGAGAGGCCGAAATATCCCAAAGCTCGACCCTGGAGCGCTTCGAGCACGTCCTCTGCCCCCCCCACCGCCAACGCAGACCCCGACTCGACCAGCGACCGGGCCCACGCCTCCGCGTCCACCACCAACGAGGACATCATCAGCAAACGGCCCTGCTCCCGCGCCAGCCGGCTCTGCAGCCGGGCACCGCTGCGGGCCGAGGCCTCCACGACGACAGTCGCGAGCGCCAGCCCGGACGAGACTGCGTTGCGCTGACGAAACTGCTCCGGCGCGGGCAGGGTCCAGGGCCACCATTGGGACATGAGCGCCCCCGATCCGGCCACGTCCGATGCCAGCGCAGAGTGCTCAGGCGGGTACACGCACGACAGCCCCGAGCCAAGCACGCCGATGGTCCTGCCCCCAGCCGACAGCGCACCCCGGTGAGCAGCGGCATCGATCCCCCTGGCCAGCCCGGAGACCACTGTCACCCCGGCCTCGGCCAGCTCGGCGGCCAAGAGCCCCGCCACCTCCAGACCCGACGCCGACGCCCGCCGGGTCCCGACCACCGACACGGCCAGGGCGTCACCGGCTACCAGGCTCCCCCGAACGAACAGCACGGCCGGAGCCCCTGCCACCGTTCCCAGGTTGCTCGGGTACTCCGCCGACCCCAGGAGGATCACCGACCCGCAAAAGTCGGCCAGGCGCTCCCCAAAGCGCTCCAGCTCTCCGAAGCTGCTCGGCCCGGCCTCGCTCACGCCCGCTACCCTAGACACAGGGTGTATCACAGAGAAGGAGCACAAGGTCATGCTGAGCCCGGTCATCGTCGACGCAATGCGAGCTCCGGGCGGCAAGCGGGGCGGGAGCCTCGCCGGTTGGCACCCGGTCGACCTGGCTGCGCACGTGCTCAAGGCATTGGTGGAGCGCAACAATTTCGACCCGGCCCTGATCGACGACGTAATCATGGGGTGCGTCACCCAGGTCGGTGAGCAGTCCCTCAATGTGGCTCGCAACGCGGTCCTGGCCGCGGGCTGGCCCGAGGTGGTCCCGGCCACGACAATCGACCGCCAGTGCGGTTCCTCCCAGCAGGCCCTGCACTTCGCGGCTCAGGGGATTGCCGCGGGTAGCTACGACGTCGTCATCGCCGGGGGGGTCGAGTGCATGACCCGGGTCCCGATGGGGGCCAACATGGTCTCCGGTCCGGGAGCGCCTTTTGGCCCGGCCCTCACCGAGCGCTACGCCGCGGCCGGCGGCCTGGTCCCCCAGGGTATCTCGGCGGAGATGATCGCCGAGCGCTGGGGCCTGTCCCGCACGGCCCTGGACACCTTCGGCGCCGAGAGCCAACGCCGGGGTGCCCAAGCGACAGCCGAGGGTCGCTTCGAGCGCGAGATCGTCCCGATCCCGATCAGGGATTCCAACGGCCGGGAGACCGGCAAGGTCCTCAGTGCCGACGAGGGCCTCCGTCCCGGCACCACTGTCGAGATCCTGGCCAACCTCAAGCCAGCATTCAAGGCCGACGGCGTCGTCACCGCGGGCAACTCCTCTCAGATTACCGACGGCGCATCGGCAGTGCTGTTGATGAGCGAGGAGCGCGCCACCACGCTGGACCTGGTGCCCCGGGCGCGCTTTGTCGCCTTTGCCCTGGCTGGAGTGGATCCCCGGATCATGCTCACCGGCCCCATTCCCGCCACCACCAAGGTGCTGGAGCGGGCCAAGCTCACCCTCGACGACATCGATCGCATCGAGATAAACGAGGCTTTCGCTTCTGTGGTCCTGGCCTGGGAGGCCGAGCATCACCCGGACATGTCCAAGGTCAACCCAAACGGTGGCGCCATCGCCCTCGGGCACCCGCTGGGGGCGACCGGCGCCAAGCTGACGGCCACCCTGCTCCACGAGCTGGAGCGCAGCGGCGGCCGCTACGGCCTGCAGACCATGTGCGAGGGCGGGGGAATGGCGAATGCCATGATCATCGAGCGCATCGGGCCCTAATGGGGGTCGATCAGCCCGGCCCGAGTGATTGTGGGTCAGGATGGTCGAGCTGGGCCGCTGGCAGGTGAGCCCGGGAGCTCGAAGCGACTTTTGACAGGCACCCGGACACAGAGGTGGTCGTATCCCAGCCGATTGGCGACCATTCTCGGTGCCCGGGTGCTCGGCGAGTTCGGCGGCCATCAGCGCCTCACCAGGGGCTCGGGCCTACTACGACTCCAAACGAGCAGCAGGCCACCCACCATTCAGCCCAGCGGGCATGGGCAACCGCCTGGTGGGCATCTTGCATGGCTGTCTTGCCAATCACAGGATCTACGACGAGAACGTTCGCTTGGGGGCGCCGCTCAGACCAGACCATCAAACAGGCAGCGTGAAGGCAGCCGACTTGACAACTTGCAGCCGTGGGATGTCTAAGCTGCCCCCATGACCCCTTATGACGCCTCCGAGCTGGCCGAGTTCCTGGACGGGCGCAAAGAGGCCGCGATCGGCGAGTCGGTGAGCGCCATGGGCGTGAACACGGCTCTCGGGCGGGCGTTCGCCACGGTGGAGGCGAGCTTCTCGGCCGAGCGAGCCGAGGGGGTGAGCGCGGTGATCCAGTGGGACGTCGCCACCCCCGACGGACCCCGGTCCTGGCAGGTGAGCGTCGCCGAAGGCACGGTGTCTGTGGCGCCAGGCAGCCCTGCTACGCCCCGGGTCACGCTGGGAGTGGATGTGGCTGACCTGCTGGCTTTCCTCGCCGGGCGCCTCGACGGGATGCAGGCGTTCATGAGCGGTCGGCTGCGGGTCTCCGGCGACCTCATGGTAGCCCAGGCCATGCAAGCCTGGTTCCCCTCGGGAGGCAAACCCCCCGAGTCCCCCCCAAGCCCAACCCCGCCGCTCAGCTGAGCGGACCGTCTGCCACCTCCACCCAGCCGTCGGTCTGGCGGACCTCGAAGGTGTCCAGGACAACCGCCGGGTCCTCCACACAGCGCCCGGTCGCGAGCTCGAAGTGCTGCTTGAACATCGGCGAGACCAGCACCACCCTTTCTCCAACGCTGCCCACGATCCCCCTGGATAGCACGTTCGCCCCGGAGAAGGGGTCATGGTTGTCAATCGCATACAGCTCCCCGTCGCCAGCGGTGAGCACCACCGCCACCTGGTTGTCCCCGACCTTGGCACACACCGGGCGGTCGGGCAGGAGATCGCCGACCGGGCACACCGGAGTCCACACAGTCGGGGGGCGACCCCCCGACTCCCTCCCAGAGAGGAGCCCGCTCACCGACGCGCCCCCACCTCCACCAGCTCGTGGCGGAACGCCGGGCGGAGCTGGCCACGTTCGGGAACCATGACAATATCAGGGTCGCGCTCGGGGCTGTTCACAAAATGGCTGAAGCGCGCCACCCGCGCCGGGTCCTCGATGGTCTCGCGCCACTCACAGGCATACCCCGCTACGTGGGCTTCCATGGCCGCTTCCAGCTCGGCGGCCAAGCCCAGGGAGTCCTCCACCACCACCGAGCGCAGGTAGTCGATCCCGCCCTCCAGCTTGTCCAGCCAGGTGGCGGTTCGCTCGAGGCGCCCTGCGGTGCGGATGTAGAACATCAGGAATCGGTCGATGTACGCGATCAGCCTGTCGTGATCCAGGTCGGCCGCGAGCAGGACCGCGTGAGCCGGTCGCATCCCGCCGTTGCCACACACGTACAGGTTCCACCCGCCCTCGGTGGCAATGACCCCGAAATCCTTGGACTGAGCCTCGGCGCACTCGCGCGAGCACCCCGAAACCGCGGACTTGAGCTTGTGGGGCGAGCGCAGTCCCCGGTAGCGCAGCTCCAGCTCGATGGCCAGAGCCGTCGAGTCCTGGACCCCGTAGCGGCACCACGTGGTCCCCACGCACGACTTGACCGTGCGCAACGCCTTGCCGTACGCGTGGCCCGACTCGAAGCCCGCCTCCACCAGCCGCGCCCAGATGGCCGGCAGGTCATTCACCTGTGCGCCCAGCAGGTCGATGCGCTGGGCACCGGTGATCTTGGTGTAAAGGCCGAACTCTGCGGCCAGCTGACCCAGCACGATGAGCTTGGCCGGGGTGATCTCGCCGCCAGGCACCCTGGGGATGACTGAGTAGGTCCCGTCCCGTTGCATGTTGGCCAGGAAGTGGTCGTTGGTGTCCTGCAGGCTGGCCTGCTCCCCATCCAGGATGTAGCCGCCGCCCAGCGACGCCAGCATCGACGCCACCGCCGGCTTGCATATCTCACAGCCCCGACCGGTCCCCCGGCTCGCCAGGAGCGCGGAGAAGCTGGTGATGTGCTCCACGGCCACGATGTCGAACAGCTCTTGGCGGGTGTAGGAGAAGTGCTCGCAAAGATGGCGCGAGGGGCCGGCGCCCGAGTCGGCCAGCAGGTCCACGAGCAGGGGCACGCACGCCCCGCATCCGGTGCCCGCACGGGTGGCCGACTTGACGGCGGAGACCTCGGTGGCGCCCGCAAGTATCGCCGTGCAGATGGCGTCCTTGCACACGTTCTCGCAGTTGCAGATGGTAGAAGCCCCGGAGAGGGCGCCCACCCCAGCCCGGCGGGCCCCGGTTCCGGCCTCTGCCCCCGCGGGCAGCACCATCGAGGCCAGCTCGCTAGGCGTGCTCATCATGCCCTGGGCCATGGCGGCCAGCTCGGTGTAGCCCGAAGCGTCGCCGACCAGGACGCCCCCGAGCACCCGGCCGTCGGTTACATCCACCACCAGCTTGCGATAGATGTTGGAGCGGGCGTCGGAGAAGCACAGTGCCTCCGAGCCCGGGGTCTCGCCATGCGCGTCGCCGAAGCTGGCCACGTCGACTCCCAGCAGCTTGAGCTTGGTTGACAGGTCGGCACCGGTGAAGCACGCCTCTGGTACCCCGGTGAGCCGGTCGGCAACCACCCGCGCCATCTGGTATCCCGGCGAAACCAGGCCCCAGGTGCGCCCGGCCACGTGCGCGCACTCGCCGATGGCAAAGATGGCCGGATCCGAGGTGACACAGCCCGAGTCGACTGTGATGCCTCCCCGCTCCCCGACCGCCAGGCCGGCTTGGCGGGCCAGCTCGTCCCGGGGGCGGATGCCCGCCGAGAACACCACGATACCCGCCACCAGGTCTGAGCCTCCGTCCAGACGGATACCACTCACCCGCCGTGGGCTGCGCGCCCTTGCCGCCCAGGTGAGCACCTCCGCGCTGCGCGAGCCGGTGTGCACGGTCACGCCGAGGCCCTCGATCTGTCGACGAAGGGCGCTCCCGCCGCCCCCGTCCACCTGGAGGGGCATGAGCCTGGGGGCCAGCTCGACAACGTGAGTGGTGAGCCCCAGGCTCACCAGCGCGTTGGCCGCCTCCAGCCCGAGCAGCCCGCCACCGATGACCACGCCCACCTGGCAATGCTTGACCCAGGCCCGGATGGCCTCGACGTCGTCGATGGTGCGATAGACAAAGCAGCCCGCCGCGTCGGTGCCCGGGATCGGCGGGACGAAGGGGGCTGACCCTGTCGCCAGCACCAGGGCGTCGTAGCCGACGCGGCGACCCGAGGAGGAGGTGACGGCGTGCTCGGTGCGGTCGATGGAACGCACCGACTCGCCAAGGTGCAGGCGCAGGTTGGGAGTGGACACCAGACCTGGGCGGCAAAGGCTCAATTCCTCCTCACGAGCCCCGGCGAACAGGGACGACAGGGCCACCCGGTCGTAGGCGGGCCTCGGCTCCTCGGCGAAGACGACCAAGTTCCATTGGTCGTTGAAGCCCCGCTCGAGGAGGGTCTCGACCAGGCGGTTGCCCACCATGCCGTGCCCCGCAACGATCAGTGTGCGTCGCTGCATGGGACGAGCCAAGCAGACCTAAGTTTCGGGCCGGTTTCGGGCTGATGACGACTCAGCGGCTATAATGAGAGCATGGGCGTGAAGAAGGACTGCCTCCATTACCTGGTCTCGGGGGACACCGAGAAGGTGGAGCGCTGCCGGGTGGACGCCAACGACTCCGACCCGTTCGCCTGCCCCGAGGGCTGCCTGTTCTACGATTTCGGGGCGAATCCGAGGCCCTGGGAGACCGAGGTGCGCACCCGGGACCGCCAGGCTGCGGGCGGCCGCACCCCCCAGAGCGACCGCCACTGAGCGTGGCGAGCCGCTTCTCTGAGCAAGGTCAGATGGCGCTGACTCGTCGACGTTCGACGCACGAAGGCATCGCCTGGCCTCGTTAGCCCCAATTCCCGCAGCCAGGCGTGGGTTAGTTTGAGGGGCTGAGAGCCTTCCCACCCGAATTCCGGCCCCGAGCACTAGGAGCAGAGTTGACCACACACCGTGACGCCCTTGCGCAGGTCCTGCCCGTCGTGTCGGCACACGCCGGTGAGGTGGACAGCGATGGCCGATTTCCGGTCGAGGCGATCGAGGCCCTGCGCGCGGCTGGGCTGTTGGGCCTGGTGAGCCCCGCCGAGCTGGGGGGGATGGGTGGCGGGCTCGGGGCCGCGGTGGAGGTGATCGGGGCGCTGGCCAGGGAGTGCGGCTCGACGGCGATGATCCTGATGATGCACTACGCAGCGGTCTCGGTCATCGGCTCGTACGGGCCTGACGACGTGCGCTCCCGGGTGGCAGCTGGAAAGTGCCTCGCCACGGTGGCGTTCTCCGAGTTCGGATCGGGGAGCCAGTTCTGGGTACCGGTGAGCACGGCCGCTGCCGACGATTCGGGGGGGGCGGCGCGGCTGGACGCCCGCAAGTCCTGGGTGACCTCCGCAGCCCAGGCCGATGTGTACGTGTGGTCGAGCCGGCCGATGGCAGGGGATGGCCCGATGACGCTATGGCTTGTCCCTGCCGAGGCCCCCGGGCTCAGGGTGGCGGGCGGCTTCGACGGTCTGGGCCTACGGGGCAATGGCTCGGTGCCGGTTGCCGCCGAGGGTGTGGTGATCGGCCTCGACGCCATGCTGGGCGCCGACGGGACGGGCCTGGATGTCGCGATGGTCACGATGCTGCCGTGGTTCCTGGTGCTCAATGCCGCCTTCGGGGTCGGGCTGGCGGAGGCAGTGACCGCCGAGGCGACCAGGCATCTGACCCGGACCAGGCTTGCGCACCTCGACATCGCCCTAGCGGAGCAGCCGGTACCGCGCGCCGACCTTGCCCGTATGCGCATCGCCACCGACTCTGCAGCCGCGTTGCTATCCGACACCGTGCTGGCGTGGGACAAGGCCAGACCAGAGGCACTACTGCGCGTGCTGGAGGTGAAGGCCGCCGCCTCGGAGGCTTCGCTCATGGTCACGGACCTGGCAATGAAGGTCTGTGGAGGGTCCGCATTCCGCAAGGAGCTGGGGGTGGAGCGCCGCTTTCGCGACGCCCGGGCCGCCCGGGTGATGGCACCGACCACCGATGCCCTCTACGACTTCGTGGGTCGGGCCTTGTGTGGGATGCCCCTGCTCGGAGGCTAGGTTTTAGCTTTTAGCCGGATCGCTGGGCAGTGCCAGGTCCAATTCAAACTGGTAAATCCCGGGCGGCTGTCGGAGGTGTTCTCCATCGCCGGGTCCCTACAAGTCCCTAACCACCTCGACCATCGCCTCGCCCGCGGCGGTGGGGTTGGTGGCAACCAGGGCCCCGGCCGCGGCCAAAGCGGCCATCTTGGCCCGGGCCGTGCCCAAATGGCCGGAGACGATTGCCCCGGCGTGGCCCATGTGACGGCCCTCGGGAGCGGTGACACCAGCCACGTAAGCCACCACCGGCTTGTGCATGTGGGCTGCTATCCACTCGGCGGCGCGCTCCTCCTCCGAGCCCCCGATCTCGCCGATCATCATCACCGCCCGGGTCTCGGGGTCTGCCTCGAAAGCCGCCAGGCAATCGATGAACCCCGTGCCGGGCACCGGGTCCCCCCCGATGCCCACGCAGGTTGTCTGACCCACCCCCTTCGCCGAGAGCTCGTGGAGCGCCTGGTAGGTGAGGGTTCCGGACCGGCTCACTATTCCCACCGGACCCCCGGCCAGGGCGATGTCGCCCGAGGTGATGCCGATGTTGCAACGGCCCGGCGAGATGACGCCGGGACAGTTCGGACCGAGCAGGCGGGTACCTGGGTGGTCCCGGCGCAGCCGGCTGAACAACCGGGCCTGATCCTGCATGGGTATGAGCTCGGTGATGCAGACCACCAGAGCCACCCCGGCCGCGGCGGCCTCCAACACTGCGCCACAGGCCGAGCGAGGAGGTACGACGACCAGGCTGGCGCTGGCCCCTGTGGCCACTACCGCGTCGACAACCGTGTCGAACACCGGGATGCCCTCCACGTCGGCGCCCCCCTTGCCAGGTGTGACCCCTGCCACCACCTGGGTCCCATAAGCCCGATTTCGCAAGCCGTGGAACCTACCCTGGCCGCCGGTCAGCCCCTGCACCACGACCTTGGTGTGCTCATCGACGAAGATGGTCACCGCCTGGCCGCCAGCTCGACAGCCGTTCGAGCCGCGTCCAGCATCGTGTCCCTGACGACGAGTCGGGACCCCCCAGCTGGGGCGCGCGAAGCCAGGATCGCCCGGCCCTCCTCGGCGTTGGTACCATCGAGGCGCAACACGATCGGGGCTCTTGCAGCCACGTTCCCGAGCGCTTGGGCGATCCCGTTGGCAACCTCGTCGCAACGGGTGATCCCTCCGAAGATGTTCACCAATATCGACGCCACCTTGGGATCGGCGTTGATGACCTCCAACGCCGCAGCCATCACGGCGGCATTGGCGCCACCACCGATGTCCAAGAAGTTCGCAGCCGCTCCTCCCGCCGCATCCACAACGTCCAGCGTCGCCATTGCCAGACCCGCCCCGTTGGCGATGATGCCGACAGTCCCGTCAAGGCCTATGTAGTTGAGGCCCCGGTCTCGGGCCAGGCGCTCTCGCGGATCAAGCTCCACACTCGCCCGAAGCTCGTCCCACTCGGGGTGACGGAACGCCGCATTGTCGTCCAGGGTGACCTTCGCGTCCAGACATCGCATCTGGCCCCCAACGGTCAGGGCCAAGGGGTTGACCTCCACGAGCTCGGCGTCACCCTCGACGTAGCAGCGATACAGCCGGACCAGCACCTCGGCTGTTCCGTGCTGGGCGTCGGTCGCCAGGCCGGCCTCCGCGACAAGGCTCGCTGCCGCCTCCATGCTCAAGCCGTCGAGAGGGTCCACGTGCAGGCGAGCGATGGCGGCGGGATCGGACTGCTCAATGTCCACCCCTCCGCTCGCGGACACCATGACCAGATGATCCTTTGCTGTCCGGTCGAGGGTGATCCCCACGTAGTACTCCACGGCGACCTCACTGGCAACCTCCACCCAAACCCGGCGCACCAAATGCCCACCGATCGTCATGCCCAGAATCGCCGTAACGTGGCGGATCAGCTCGTCCGGGTCGCCAGCCAGCTTCACCCCCCCGGCCTTGCCCCTGCCCCCCACCGGCACCTGGGCCTTGACCACCACCGGCCAATCGAGATCCTCAGCCACGATCAACGACTCCTCGACCGTGCTGGCTAGGGCGCCCGGTTGCATGACTATCCCCCAGCGGGCCAGGTAGCCCTTGCCCTGGTACTCCATCAGGTCCACTCATTCACTCCTTTGGGGGGTCGGGGGGTCGGGGGGTCGGGGGGTCGGGGGGTCGAACCTTGGTAGGGAGGGCACTGGGAGGCGCTAAGCCACCAAAGTTCGCCCTCGGGCACCTGGTCATGCCCGTTTCAAGGGTGCAAAGGCGAGTGCCAGCACCTTGTCTCCCAGGCCCGGGAAGCGAACCGTCGCCTCAGTCTTGGGGCCAGTGCCTCGCATGTCGATGATCACTCCCTCGCCCCAGCGGCCGTGAACGACGTCATCGCCCACCTTGAGGCCCAGTCCCTCTGCGCCAGAGGTGCGGGCCGGGGTCAGGCCCCGGCTGGCGACGGCGGCGTCGATGAGCCGGTCCCGGCCACGAGGCCCAGCGCTGTTCCCAGCACCACCCCCCGAGCCAGACCTGCCGACATGCGCCAGGGCACCGAGGTCCGTCACCAGATTCGCTGGCATCTCGTCCAAGAACCGGCTCGCTGCGTTGTATTGTTGCGTGCCCCACAAGGTCCGACACCATGCGTAGCTGACGTGGAGGTGCCGCTTGGCCCTGGTGATCCCCACATAGCAAAGGCGGCGCTCCTCCTCCATCTCGGCTGGCTCCGACAAAGAGCGCGAATGGGGGAACACCCCCTCCTCCAGCCCCACCAGGAACACCACCGGAAACTCGAGGCCCTTGGCGGTGTGCAGGGTCATCAGCAGGACCTTGGACTCGTCGCCGTCGATCTCGTCGGCGTCGGCCACCAGGGCCGTCGCTTCCAGCAGCGATTGCAGGTCAGGGTGCTCGGCGGCGGTGCTAACCAGCTCACCCAGGTTCTCCAGGCGCCCGGCCGCCTCGATGCCACCGTCGGCCTCCAGCTCGGCCCGATACCCGCTGCGCTCCAGCACTGCTTCGACCAGCTCCAAGGGCGAAGCCGCGGCGTCGGTGGCGGGACCCGCGGCGTCGGTGGCGGGACCCGCGGCGTCGGTGGCGGGACCCGCGGCGTCGGTGGCGGGACCCGCGGCGTCGGTG
>JAVKSL010000006.1:23592-53505 GCA_039583695.1 Acidimicrobiales bacterium
GCGGGACCCGCCGGGCCACCACCGTCGAGATCCGCAGACCGCCGCCCGGCCTCAGCCGGGCCCACCCCAGCCATCTCCCTCAGCTCCTCCAGCAGGCCGAGCAACCGCTTCACCCCGCCAAGCGCCTTGCCCGACAATCCAGCCAACTCCGCCTGGCCCAGCGCTTCACCAAATCCCACCCCCCGGGCCCGCGCCCAGGACTCCAGCCTGGCCACCGAGGCGTCCCCAACGCCCCGCCGGGGCACATTCACTATCCGCTTGAGGCTCACCTCGTCCGATGGATTCACCACCGCCTGCAAGTACGCCAGCACATCCTTTACCTCCCGCCGCTCGTAGAAGCCCGCCGCCCCCACCACCTTGTGCGCCACGGCCTGGCGACCCAGCTCCTCCTCCAGCACCCGGCTCTGGGCGTTGGTCCGGTAGAACACGGCCATCTCGCCCCAGCCCAGACCCTCGCGATGCAGCTGGGCCGCCCGGGCTGCCACCCACGCCGCCTCCTCGTGCTCGTCACCTGCCCGGTAGCGCTTCACGGCTGGCCCAGCGCTGGCGGCAGTCCACAGAGCCTTGGGCTTGCGGGTGGCGTTGTTGGCGATAATTGCGTTCGCCACCGCCAAGATCGTCCCGGTGGAGCGATAGTTCTGCTCCAGCTTGACCACGGTCGTGTCCGGAAAAGACCTCTCGAACTCCAAGATGTTGCGGATGTCGGCGCCGCGAAATCGGTAGATCGACTGGTCCGAGTCCCCCACCACGCAGACATTTCGATGCAGCCGCCCCAGCATCAGGATCAGCTCGTTTTGCACCAGGTTGGTGTCCTGGTACTCGTCCACCAGGACATGACGAAACCGGCGCTGGTAGCCTTCGAGGACCGAGGAGTCCGCATGGAACAGATCGGCGGTGACGCACAACAGGTCGTCGAAATCCATGGCGTTGGCCACCAGCAGCCGGTGCTGGTACTCGCGATAGATCTCGGCTATGCGGTGCTCGCGCAGGGTCTGGGCCCGCGTGGCGAAGGTCTCGAAGTCGACCAGCTCCCCCTTGGCGGCGCTGATGACCGCGTGCACCCCCCGGGGCGCAAAGCGCTTGGAGTCGAGATTGAGGTCCCGGACCACATATCCAGTGAGGCGCACCGCGTCAGCCTGGTCGTAGATGCTGAACGAGGACCGGTACCCGAGCACACCCGCGTGTACCCGAAGGATCCGAACGCACGCCGAATGAAAGGTGGACACCCACATCCGCCTTGCAACCGGCCCCACCAACGCCACCAGGCGCTCGCGCATCTCGTCCGCGGCCTTGTTGGTGAAGGTGATGGCCAGTATCTCGGACGGGGGCACCCCGTCGGCCATCAGCCTGGCAATGCGGTGGGTAAGCACCCGGGTCTTGCCCGAGCCGGCCCCAGCGACGATGAGCAACGGGCCGCCGCCGTGGCTCACCGCACGGCGCTGCTCGGGGTTGAGCCCGTCCAGCAGGTCCGCAGCGAGCACCGGGGAGGCCACGACTCCCACCCTACATGCGACCTGTGCCCACGGCGGGGATAGCATCACCATGCCGATGCCGTCCCGAACCCTGCTGATCCTGCGCCACGCCAAGTCGGACTGGGCCACGACCGACCCCAACGACCACGACCGACCCCTCGCCAAGCGAGGCCGGCTTGCGGCACGTGAGCTGGCCGAGCTGATCCCAGCCGCCGAGCGACCCGAGCTGATCCTGTGCTCCAGCGCGCGGCGCGCCATCGAGACGCTGGCGGGCATATCTCCCCTGCTCGACGGGACCGCGCTGGTCTCCATCGAGCACGGCCTCTACCTCGCCGACGAGGACGCTCTGCTGGCCCGGCTGCACCAGCTTCCGCTCGAGGTGAGCTCGGCGATGGTGATCGGGCACAACCCCAGCCTCCACGACCTGGCGATAAGAGTGATCGGCGAGGGTGACCCCGAGGTGGTCGAGTCCCTGGCCGAGAACCTCGCGACCGGTGGGTTGGTGACCCTGTCCCAACCAGGCGACTGGACAGACCTGGACACCGGGTCCGCCCGCCTGGTCCGCTATGTCGTGCCCGAAAACCCTCGGGGGTGAGTGGACCCGCCAGCTCGGAACGGTGGCCTCAGCTTTGAAAGAGGCTGAGTTCCAGCTCGTCAGCCCCTCTGAGCACGCCAAGCACCAGCGCGGCCCCCTCGGCTAGGGCGTCCAGCGCCGAGTAGAGGTCGTCAACAGTCGTGATCGGGCCGCTGGCGGCCGCAACTATCAGGTCACCCACCATCAGGCCCGCCGCGGCGGCGGAACCGTCGGGCTCTACGCCACGCACCAGCAACCCAGCCCGCTCGGGCAGGCCCACCGCAGCACGCAGGCGGGCGGCCACATGCGAAGGAGCCAGGGCCACTCCGAGGTGGCGCCGGGCCGGGGCCGAGCCCGCGGCCAGGGCGTCGAGGTGGTCTGTGAGCGCGGCGTCCGTGGGGATGGCCAGGTAGAAACCTTCCCCGAGCCGGTTGGTGTTGAGCCCGACAAGGTGGCCTCCCGTGTCGAGCAGCGGGCCGCCCGAGGAGCCCTTTGCCATCGGCGCGGTGTGCTCGATGCTGCCCGCGATCCGCCGGCCTCGTGGGCCGCGGAACTCCTGGCTGAGCGCAGACACCTGACCGAGCGTGGCACGTAGGCCCCGGCCACCGGGATTGGCCAGCGCCACGACTGGCGTGCCTAGGCTGGTCGCTGTGTCCGACCAGGTCAGGGGCGTCACGCCAGCTGTGTCCACCACCAGCACGGCCAGGTCGCGGTCCACATCGACACCCCGTGGGGTGGCCTCGGCGACCCGACCGCTGGCGAAGGTCACTGCGGCGTGGGTCTCGCGGAGGTTGTGCGCGTTGGTGAGCACGAAGCCTTCACGCACCACTAGGCCCGATCCCTGGCCCCAGCCCGAGCCGATGCCCACAGTCGCCGGCCCAGCCAGGCCTGCCACCCGGTTGACGGTCGAGGCGAGCTCTTCGAGAGCTGTCATGGGAGTTTCTCCTCTCGTTTGTAACTTGCGATCTACAAGTTACCATGGAGGAGATGTTAGCCTTGCCATCTGAGGAATATGCCGCCACCCGCCCCGGCGCCGTGCCCACTTCTGGACCAGCTGCTCCCTGGTCGGGACCCGCAGGTGCCGCAGGTGCCGGGTCGGGCTCGGAGGGCCGACCGAGCTCTGCATTGGAGGAGGCCCTAGCCCGAGTCGGTGATCGCTGGACACTTCTGGTGGTCTCAGCGCTGCTGGAGCAGCCGCTGCGCTTCGGGGACCTGCTGGTGGCGATCCCCGGCCTGGCCCCCAACATATTGTCGGCCCGGATCAAGCACTTGATGCGCGAGGGCCTGGTGGTATCGACTCCCTATTGCCGCCGGCCGGTTCGCCTGGTCTACAGCCTCAGCGCGCCAGGCGCCGAGCTCGCCGGGGCGCTGCGCCTCTTGGCCCAGTGGGGAGCCGGGGGTTCGCCCGACGCCGAGGGGGTTCGCCACTCGGCGTGCGGGACTCCCATGGAGGCCCGTTGGTACTGCCCCACCTGCTCCCGCCTGAGCGGCCCAGCCGGGGCCAGTGGGGACTCCTGGGCCGGTGGGACCACCGGAGGCGACGAGGTCTACCTACTCTGAGTGCGGTTGAGCCACCCTTAGGGCCTGGCAGAGAACAACCTGGACGGCGGGCACAGCTATAGCCCTGATGAGGACCGCATTTGAGCGGCTTCGCCGCCCAGGTTGTTCTCGTACAGGCCCTTACCACGAGGAGGGCCACCCTGGGGGCAGGGACCCGGTTGGAGGGCTGTTCTGGAGCACCCCTCCGGGGGCCCCGACCGACTGCAGGAAGTTCGAGAAGTTAGCCCCGAACGCAGTCGAGTCGTTCCCCGAGAACTGGCCGTAGTCGTTGGCCATGGAGACGCCATCGCCTGATGGGTCGGCCCAGCCGGTCTCGATCCCATCCGGCCCCTCGTACATGGTGCCAATCTGGGTGCCCGCGGTGACCGTCTGACCCGGTGAGACCTGCGGAAGTATATCTTCGCCCGCATAGACCACCAAGCCCTGCGCAGGTCCATCGGTAAGGCGATAGCTGATGAAGGTCCCACCCGGCCAGCCGGAGTTCACCGTGCTGAGCACCACGCCGTCACCGATCGCAAAGATCGGCCCGTAGCCGCTGTAGTCCACACCCTGGTCGATCCGCTCGGGGTTGAGGGCGCCGATGTCGCGTAGCGGGTTGGCATAGGTGCCAGGCGCCGGGTTGGCGCCAGGCAGGATCGGCACGGTGATCGGCACCGGGTTTTGACTTTGCAGCGCAGCAAGGGCCTGCTCCTCCGCGTCCAGTGCGGCTTGGCGCGCCTTGGCGGCGGCGGCGAGGAGGGCCTTGAGATTGCCCTTGACGCTTCCGAGCAGGTTGGTTTCCTTGGACAGCGCCACCCGGGCTTGTTGTCCCTGCTGGGCGAGGAGGCTGACTGCCGCCTGGGCCGACGACTGCTCGGAGCGCAGGGCGGCCTCAGCTTGGTTGGTCTTGCGCTCCTCGAGCTGCAGCGCGTCCATCGCGTTCTGCAGCTTGTCGCTTACTACCTTGGCATACTCCCGCTCGATCAGGACCGAGCTCAGATTGCCCGGCGCCAGAGCGTCAATTGCCGGGGCAGGGTTCGAGCTGTTCACAAAATCGAAGATCGCGACCTGCCGCACCTGGTTGGCGTCGGTGGCTTGAGCGCTCTGGTCAGAGACCAGCTGGGCCTGGGTGCTGAGCAGCTTGGCGTGGATGGTCTCCTCCTTGGAGACTGCCTCGTCGTAGCCGACGACGATCTGCTGGATCGTGTTGCCCTGGTTGTTGATCTGCTTCTCGAGCTTGGCCGCCTGGGACTTGAGGGAGCTGATGCTCGCCGCCGACGAGGTCGGACCTGGTGCCGCCAGCACCACCAGCCCCGCGCACACCAGCCCCGCGACTACAGCGCGAGGAACCCGGAACCACGATCGGGCGCGAAGGACCCCCCCTGGCGCGTTGGTACTGGCCATGTGAGAGAGCAAGGGTACTCGCGTGCAGGTGGTTTGTCCAGGGCATCTCACGATCGGACTGGCCTGGCGCAGTCAAGCACCGCCGCGGTGGTCCATGCGCGGGCGAGGAGCGAATCGACCTTGGCCCCAGCTTGGACGAGCCCCGCCTGCGTTGGCCCGCAACTCGCCTCTTAGTCTTAGTTAGTGAGTCGGGAAGGCGGGATTTGAACCCGCGGCCTCAGCGTCCCGAACGCTGCGCGCTGCCAAGCTGCGCTACTTCCCGGCGGCCTTTTGAGCCTGCCACCACCCTACTGCGCACCGGCCCCGGCGGCCGCGGGAACCGGACCATATGACGGGTCGTGGTAGGTCAAAGCATTGAGCAGGGCACTGACCGCCCTCCGCAAGCGGATCGGGTCCAGCGGCTTGATCACCCAGCCCTCAGCCCCTGATCGCCGGGCCAGGAACACATCGGCTCGCCTGTCGCACAGCATCAGCACCGGAACGTGGCCGAGCCGCCCCGCTGACTCCTCCAAGCGCAGGTCCATGCAGACGGCCACACCGCCCATGTTGCCGATCTGCATGTCGAGCACCACCAGGCTGGGCTTCCGGGTCGCGATCAACGAGGTCACCTCGTGGCCGGCGTCCGCCTCCATCACCGAAAGGCCCATCCCGCCAAGCACGGACGCCGCCTGGTTGCGCACCGATGCGGAATCGCTGACCACCAGTACCGCCCCCCTGGAAGCTGCGTCCGCGTCTGTGCTCACAGGACCAAAAGAGTAACCTGCTTTGGGCCAGGGTACGATCAGGACCCACCCAGCCAACGGATCCGGCCATCGGATGGGCTGCCGCGAGGAGGATGCCCGTGCTCGAAATCCAAGTCGAACCGACCGATGCCTATACGGTATGCCGGCCAGTGGGCGAGTTGGACGCGTTCACCGTCAGCCAGTTCCGCCAGGCTCTGTCCGAGCTCGCATCGGCTCCTCGCCTGCTCATCGACCTCTCCGGGGTACCGTTTGTGGACTCCGCGGGCCTCGGAGCGCTCATCGGGGGTATCCGTCGGGTTCGGGAGCTGGGAGGCGCCGTGGCGGTGTGCTCAACCCGACCCACCCTCACCAGGTTGCTAAGCACAACGGGGTTCGACCGCATAGTCACCGTGGCCGACAACCTGGCCGACGCGGCTGCGGCTCTGACCGCGGAGAACCCACCGACCTGACCAGCTCCCCGAGCCCGCTGGTTCAGCCCGCTGGCTCGACCAGCCACTTGGCAATCTCGGACAGGCCCTGCAGGTCGTGCACGTCACTGGACAGGATCGGGACCCTGACCAGGGGCGTCCGGGTAACTCGCTGCCCCAGGACAGCGAGGCAGGCTTCCTCCCGATCGGCTACCGCTCGCAGCTCAGCCAGGTTGGCCTCCAGCACGGCCAGCGGCCCGGTCACCTCCAAAGCAGGAGGCCCCTCGTCCGGCTCGTCGAAGCGGGGGTGAACCCGGTTCACCACCACCTGCTGAACCATGATGCGTGACTGACCGAGCCGGTCCGCCAGGTACAGGGCCTCCTCCACCGCGTCCGAGCGGGGCGACGTCACCAGCACGAAAGCTGTCTCCCCTGAGGCCAAGAGCTCCGTGACCGCCGCCGCACGAGCTCTGAACCCCCCTTCCATCCCCTCGAACGCCTGGAAGAAATCAATTGCATCGTCCACGACCGCGGCGCCGACCACCTTGGACATCGTTCGCAGCACCGAACGAGTGGCCATGGTCGCGGCTCGCAGGTAGGCCCTGGTGGGAGTCATGATCACCTTGAACACCCGGTTGTCCAAGAACCTGACCAGCCTCCGCGGCGCCTCGATGAAATCGAGGGCGTTGCGGGTGGGCGGCGTATCTACCACGACGAGGTCGAAGCGGCGGTCCTCGTGCAACTGGTAAAGCTTTTCGGAAGCCATGTACTCCTGGGTACCCGAAAGGGCGCCCGACAGGTTCCGGTAAACCCGATTGGCGAGAATTGCCTCGGCGCGACCTGACTCAGCTGCGTTGTCCACGATCAGCTCGTCGAAGGTCCCCTTGGTGTCGAGCATCATCGCCCACAGCTCCCCGGGCCAATCTCCCACCACCAGCAAGGGCGAGTTGGTGAGCGACGCCAGCCCGAGGGCATCGGCGAGCCTCTTGGCCGGGTCGATGGTGACCACGCAGGTGCGGCGCCCCGACTCAGCGGCAGAGAGAGCCATCGAAGCCGCGACCGTGGTCTTGCCCACGCCCCCGGACCCGCAGCACACCACAACCCCCCGCTGGGCGAGGATCTCGCCGAGGCTGCTCACAGACCCTCGACGGCGACCGCCAGGGCACCGGCCAGCTCCACGACCTGTGGATGACCGATCTCGGCACTGAAGACCTGGGGCAGGTGCAGCTGGGGCAACGCCAATCCGTCGGACAACCGGTGCAGCTGCTCGTCTTGAAGCTGCTGGCGTCCAATTCGAAAAGTTGCCGCCTCCTGCAGGCACCGGGCGTGGCCTGGAACCAGGCGCGCGCCCTGGCGGGCCGCCTCGGCTACAGGATCGACATCGAGACCCTCCAACGTCGGGAAGACACCGTTCACCACCACAGGGGCCAGGGTAACGCCCAACTTGGATTGGAGTCGCCCGGCCGTCTCTACCACCTCGTTCACAGGGGTCTCCTCGGGAACGGTGACCAGCAGCACCTGGCAACGAGCTGGGTCCCCCAGCAGCTCGGCAACCTCGGTGGCCTGGGCTCGGATCGGCCCGACCCTGGCGACATCCGCCAGACCCGCGGCACTACCTAGAAAGGTCAGCGCGTGCCCGGCAGCCGGCGCGTCCACGACGATCAGATCGGCAGCACCAGCCAGCTCCAGCTGCTTGATCTTGCCCAGGACCAGCACGTCACGAATGCCCGGCGCGGCCATTGCAAAGACCTCGAGGGCACCGTCGGACAGCAGCTTGTAAAGGACCTTTCCCAAGCCATGGGTCTGCAGGTAATCCACCAAGGCGTCGTCGGGGGTGATCGCCCGTCCCCGCAACCGCCCCCTGCGTCCTGGTCCCTCGACCGCCGACCACAGGGCGGCCTCCCGGTAGCTCAAGTCCTCAGGATGACCCAGGAGCGCAGCGACACCACCCCGGCCCTCCAGCTGGATCACCAGCACGTCCAGCCCAGCGTTTGCCGCCATCACCCCGACTGCGGCGCTCACTGTGGTCTTGCCAACCCCGCCCTTGCCTGCGACGACCAGGACCCGGCACTGTCGACACCATGAGGCGACATCCATGTCGGTCCCATGCTACCCGGGGGACGGGTCCCAACCGAGGAAATCACGTCTTGTGGGAGCTGGCGAGCGGTTGTAGTGTGGAAAATGAGGGACGCAAAGGGGTGGATGCAAGTGGGTTCTCAGGAAGTTCGAAAGACTTGGCAGGACCAAGCTGCGTGCAGGGGGCCGCAGGCGTCGATGTTCTACCCCCCATTGAGCTTCGAGCGCCGGGACGAGAAGGCGATGCGCGAAGCCGCTGCCAAGGCGATCTGTGAGCGCTGCCCAGTCAGGAGGGAGTGCCTGGACTACGCCATCACGACCCGCGAGCCCCACGGGATATGGGGCGGCCTCAGCGAGTGCGAGCGAAGGGCACTCCTCGCCCGCCTCGCCCGCCGGACAGGTTGAGGGACGTCATCCCTGCCTACCTGGCTCCGCATCGGTAGATCGGTCGGGCGCTCTGGCGCCAGTGACCGGCGCGGGGGCCGCGTCTGACTTGCAAACCTGAGGTCGCACCGGTAAGCTGTTCGCAATAACGAGAGGACCGGCGACTGGAGGCTTTGTGGCGACTGCTGTGGAAGCCGCCTCTACGGCGGAGGCGAGTCGTGAGCGCAAGCTCCGTCAGACTTTCCACTTGTGGGACCTCATCCCTCTGTCGGTCTCCAGCGTCGGACCGATGTTCTCAGTGGCCGCCACCGGCGGGGTGATGGCCGCGCAAGCCGGATGGTGGACACTCCCAGCCATAGGTATCCTGGCCATTCCGTTCATAATCTCGAGCTTCATATTCCGCCTGCTCAACAGGCATTTCCCCCAATCCGGAGCCTCATACCACTGGTCGGCGCGGGTTGTCGGGCGGGGCATCTCCCGCTACCAGGCGTGGATCCTGATCCTCGCCTACTTCTTCTCGATCCCCCCGATCGCCATCCCGGCGGGCGCCTACACCCTGGCGTTGATCGCTCCCAGCTACAACGCCCCGGCGATCGTTCAGCTCGGCGTCACGCTGTTCTGGATCGGCTTCGCTGCGATCCCCCTGCTGCTCGGTGGGAAGCCCACCGCCCGCATCACCCAGGTGTTCTTCGCCGTGGAGATGATCTCGCTCGCCTCCTTCGGGGTGATCGGCGCCCTCAGCTGGCACCGGCTGGCCGTCCCCATCCACTTCGGTAAGCCCCCGATAGGCGGTATCCTGATCGTTGCCGTCGTGGCCGCCACCATCCTTGACGGCTGGGAGATCGACAGCTATGCCGCCGAGGAGTCCCAGCGTCCGCGCCACCATCCGGGCATCGGCGGGATAATCGGCGCCCTCGGCGCGTTGTTGTTCTATGCCATCCTTTACCCGCTCATGTTCGGCGAGACGCCGTTGCACCTGCTGGCCAACTCCGCCGACCCCCTGACGGCCTGGTCCCACCGCCTGATACCGGGAGCTCCATGGGCGATGCTGATCCCGATCTTGATGTCAACCGCCGGTGGTCTGTGGCTGACCAGCTATATCCTCACCCGGGCCCTGTTCGCCATGGGGCGGGAGCGCCTGATCCCGACCGGCTTCGCCAAGCTGAACCGCTTCCACGTCCCGTGGGTAGCTATCGCCGCTGCCCTCGGCCTGGCGCTGGTCGTCGTGATCCTCCAGCTTTTCGTCTCCTCGCTGGGGAGCTTCTTCACTCTCGTGCTCTCCGCTGCAGGCTTCTTCTTGCTGGCGGAGTTCTTCTTGGACTCGGTCACCGCCGTCGTGTTCCTAACCGTGGGCCACAAGCGTCTCCCCGACGTCGGCCTGCGACCTCACCCCCACCGCTGGCTCCTCGCCGGCTCGTTGTCCTCGTCACTGATCATGGGTGCGCTCCTGGTTGCGTTCTTCATCTTCGGGCCCAAGGCGATCGGCAACGGGGTGGACGTGACGTTCGGCATCTTGTTAGCCCTCGGCCTCGGATTCGCGTGGGTAACCAAGCGGCGGGCCTCCCCGGCATTCCTCTTCGCCGGAAAGGACGTCCTCTCAGGCACCGGGAAGCTGCACAGCTAGCGGTTGGGGACCCTACCCAGACCCCGCTGATTCGAGCCCACTGCCACCAGCAGGAACAGCAGGAACGCCAGGCCGTGGATGATCGTGCAGTATTCGCAGATGTTCCCGATTATCAATACCTCGGTGTACACCAGATAGATCACGAAGCCCATCCCGACCACAGCCCCGACCAGCCGGACCCGCGCCAGCCAGGCGCCGATGGGCCCCCCCGCACGCCAGCTCTGGGGGAGGTTGAGCCCCACCATCGCTACGAAGTAGGCCAGGCCCAGCACCGCCACCGGTATCCCCAGGATCTCGGACTGGGCACTGGTGGTGACCTTGGCGCAATTGACCAGGCCATGGCTGCTGCACACCAGTGGGATTGCCGCGGGGTTGTAGTGGGTGAGAGTCAGGTAGATTGCGTCTCCGACCCCGAGCAATGCTACGCCGGTGGCTACAAGCGGTATCCACCCGGCAATCTCGCGCGTCGAGGTGCGGTCCGCAGCTACGTTCACGTCGTGCGGGCCAGCGTGGCCTGGGCCGCTGCGATCACTGGCCCGGAGCAAACCGACGTGGGCTGGCTGTTGGTCAGCTTGCACAGCGCCGCAGTGAAGTAGTTGGCACCGCCTTCGATCCCCTGAGCGACCGGAGAGCTTGGCACCGTCAGGCTGCCCGCGATGGTCCCCAGGGATAGGCCATGGAGCACTTGAGGGTTGTACTCGGCACCGACCTCGATGTAGCGGTTGGCCAGGTCGATGAACGGGATCGGGTTGCCCTGGCTGGAGGTGCTGTTGGCTGATCCGCTGTAGGGAGGCACGTCGTACTTCAAGAAGACTTTGTTCTCGGCGCCAGTGAGCTTTTGTAGAGGGGCGTAGGTGTTAGTGGTTTTTTCCACCGGCACGAAGCTCAGGTACTTGCTGGTGTAGCTGGACCCGTAGAAGCTGAACGTCTGAGTGCTCGGGTAGATGTCCGTCGAGGACGACGACGTAGCCTTGAGCCCCGAGAGGGTGCCAAAGCGCGAAAGGGCAACGACCATCGACCACCGCTCGGCCGCGCAGTAGGGGCAGTACTCGGCCCCGACGTAAAGGACCTCGGGCTTACCCTTGAGGGTCAGCAGGGGCGGGGGCGGCTTGACCTGGAGGGGTATGCCGATCACCTGGTGTGTCCCCAAGCCCACCTTCGCCAGGTCGGCTGCTGGCACGTTGGTGGCAGCTTGGACTACGTCGGTTGGGGCGCCAACGGTTGGCGATCCGCCGCCGCTGCCGCTGGTCAGCTTGACGGCCACGATGATGCCGACGATCACGATCACCAGGGTTGCCAGGACGAGCGCCATGAGACCACTGCTCACCCGCTGCTTCCCCCTGGCTCCCACCCTCCTGACCCCAGCCCTGGCGGCTTTGGAACCAGGACCGTGGGTCCCGCCGGACTTCATCCCTGTCTTGGGCCCCGGTCCCTTGGTCCCTGTCTTGGGCCCCGGTCCCTTGGTCCCTGGCTTGGCAGCCGGCCGCCCGCCAGCACCGTTGGCACCTGCCCCTGTCCGGGAGCCGGGAGCATTGGTACGCCCGGATCCCCTGGGTTTGACCGCCGGCCTGCCACCCGGCTTGGCCTTGGCTTTTACCGGGGGCCTGCCCTTCGCCTTGGCTGCAAGCTTGGCCTCGGACACGACCGGCGTCTTGGCCTGCCCGTCGGGGTCGGCGGGGCTGTGGTCGGCGGGGCTGTGGTCGGCGGGGCTGTGGTCGGCGGGGCTGTGGTCGGCGGGGCTGTGGTCGGCGGGGCTGTCGGCGGGGCTGTCGGCGGGGCTGTCGGCGGGGCTGTCGGCGGGCAAGACCTGGTCATTGGTGACTGCCTCGGTGGTCACGATCGCCTCAGCGACGCCGCTCTGGCCGGTGTCCGGGTCGGCGGCAGCAGCCTCGAAGACGCCATCGCCGGGGTCAGGATTTGCGCCAGCACCGAGCGGCGGCGGCTCGGGTTTGGTGCCGGGACCCCCCGGGCCTCCGGGAAGCTGGTCGGCGGGTAAACCTCGACTGGATCTGGCCACGGCGCATCCTTGGTGGTGGAAGGGTCATCAGGTCCGCCAAGCGGACCTGATGATGTTACTTCCCCTAAAGGTCAGTGGGTAGCGCGCCATCTCGGGCCGCGGGGAGCCGAGGACCCGCCACACGCAAGGCGCCCCGGCGGCGGGTTACCCCGGCGGCGTCGAGACATCCCAGCAGGGGCATCAGCCAACGGCGGGTGGTCCCGAGGGCCTCCTTGATCTGCGCCGCGGTGACACCCTCGGAGTGCGCGGCCAGAAGGCCCGCCACCACCTCTGCCGCTCTGGCCAGCGCCGGCACGGAGAACCAGACCCCGTCACACTCCTTCACCAGCCCCAGCCTGGCCATATCCCGCAGGTCAGCTCGGTCCACCCCAGCTGGCTCAGGAGGCGCGAACGGCGATGCCTCCAGAGCAGCCAGAAAGGGGTGGCTGGCCAGACGCTCGGCACCAGTGGGATTGCCAGACAAGCGGATCCGTCCCCCTTCGACCACCAGGTCGGGAAGGACCTGCGCTAGCTCCCGATGCCTCTGGTCCAACAGCACCGAGTCGAGGCCTGGTGCACCCGCCGCCGCGACGGCAGCCCGCACCTCGGTGCTGGCGCATTCAAGCGCCTCCGGATCGACGCACCAGCGGCCGGCGAGATTCGGCGGTCGACGCTCGCCGGTCAGAAGCTCCAGCAGGTCCGCCTCCACCCAGCCCCTCTCGGCGATCACCCGTTCAACGGAGCGATCGGGCCGGGCTCTGGCAGCCGGCAGGACCGGTGCCACATCCAAGACCTCACCGCCCCCCACCGTCTCGGCCCGCCCGGACTCGCGCAGTACATAGCGGTCCCCGGGCAGCAACGGCAGGGTCGCGGGGATATGGAGCCTCACCAAGCCCGAAGCGCCTGCCGCGACTCGCGTCCCGAGCAGGACGCGCACCCTCACCGGGTACTCGCCTGAACCCAAATACACCTGGTAAGCACCCCGCTGGGTCACCTCGTGTCCCAGGTCGGTCAAGACGGACAACGATGCATCGAAGGTCTGAGTCGGCAACCATTGGCGGGCCAGGACCACCGCGTCTCCCCGTGCCACCTCGCCATGCCCGATCCCGGCCAGGTTCAGCGCCAAACGACACCCCGGATCGGCGTCGCTGATCTGGCAGCCGTGGGACTGAAGCCCCCGAACCCGGGCCGACCGGGAACGCCGCCCTCCCGGACCAACCAGGATCACCTCGGCGCCCACCTCGAGACGCCCGCCGGTGAGGGTGCCGGTGACCACGGTTCCCGCTCCCCTGGCAGGGAAGCTACGGTCCACCCAAAGGCGCGGCCGGCCCCTGTCGGCAGCCGTGAGCGTCCGGCCCAAGGCCCGGTCCAACGCCCCGCGCAGCTCAGCCAGCCCCCGCCCAACCGGGGCGTCCACTTCTACCACCTCGGCCCGATCCAGGAAGCTCCCCGCCACAGCTTCTCCCACCTCCATTCGAACCAGCTCCACCCGGTCGTCATCCAACCCGGCAACCTTGGTGAGCGCCACGACACCTGCCCTCACCCCAAGCAACTCGAGGATGCGCAGGTGCTCCTCAGATTGTGGCTTCCAACCTTCGGTGGCTGCCACCACGAACAAGCAGGCGTCCACCGCGCCCACACCAGCAAGCATGTTCCTTATGAACCGGACATGCCCTGGCACATCCACGAATCCGACCTCGCGCCCTGACGCCAGCGTCGTGAACGCAAAACCCAGGTCGATGGTGAGCCCCCTCGCCTTCTCCTCGGCCAGGCGGTCCGGATCCGTGCCGGTAAGAGCCAGGACAAGGGTGGACTTGCCGTGGTCGACGTGCCCGGCGGTGGCGACTACGTGCACAACCGGTCAGCTCCAGCCGAAGCTATTGCACTTAGCCACGTTTTCGGTCACTAAGTGCAATCGCTTCGCCACGAACCACGAACCACGAGCCACGAGCAGCGCCGGAAAGCACCGTGTCACCGAGCCGACGAACCGGGGCGGGCCGACGAAAGCGCCTTGACCAGGGTCGGGTCATCCGACGGGTCAACGGTGCGCAGGTCCGCGACTGTCCGCCCCCCAACGACCCTCGCGATCACCGGTGGATCGAAGCGCCGCAGCTCCGACGCCACATCTCCGTCGAGCGCCACTCCCACCGAAGGGATCTCGGTGCCCGGTGCAGAGCCCCCTCCCGCAACCGAGACGCAATCCACAACCTCCCCGACCCCCAGCCCCCTAGCTCGGCCACGCAGCTCACTCACATCCAGCGCCGCCATACGCCAGAACGGGATGGCTGACCCGTCTCCCCGCAGGTAAGCCAGGCAAGTCTCCTGGAGCTCGGTCAGGACCAGGCCGCCAGGCCGAAGCACCCTCGCCAAGGGGTGTCGCGCACAGCGCTCCACCAGCTCGGCTCGCCCAGCTATCACCCCTCCCTGCGGACCCCCCATCAGCTTGTCGCACGAGAACGTAACCAGGGCGGCGCCAGCGATCAGCGTCTGGCGAGCTGCCGGCTCATCGGCCAGCCAGGCGGGCGGCCCGCCACCCAACCAGGGGGTGCGGGCATCCAGAAGGCCCGAGCCGAGGTCGGCCACCACCGGCACCCCAAGCGACACCAGCGCCCCAACTGCCACGGACTGGGTGAATCCGAGCATCTTGTAGTTCGAGGCGTGCACCTTCAGCAGAAGCGCAGGGTCGTAGGCCGCGACCGCGCGGGAATAGTCCTCCAGCCGGGTCCGGTTGGTGGTGCCCACCTCCGCGAGCGTGGCACCCGACTCCTCCAGAACTTCGGGAATCCTGAATCCCCCTCCGATCTCGACCAGCTCCCCCCTGCTCACCACCACCGCCCGCCCGCGGGCCAGCGCCGCCAGGACCAGCAGCACCGCGCCCGCCCCGTTGTTCACCACCAGGGCGGCTTCGGCCCCGGTCAGGCGCGCCACCAGAGCAGAAGCGTGAGCTTGACGCGAGCCTCGCTTGCCCGTTACCAGGTCCAGCTCCAAGTTGAGGCCCCGCATTGGTACGACGGCATGGGACATCAAAGGAGAACGGCCCAGGTTGGTGTGAATCAGCACACCCGTGGCATTGATCACAGGACGCAGCAGGCAGCGTTCGACCGCCTCCGCCCGCTTCCTGGCCGAATCCGGGTCCCCCGCTTCGATCGCCGCTCGAGCCGCATCGACCAGCAGGGGGTGGGGCAGATCCACGTCTGCCAGCACCCGGGTCAGCGAGTCCACCGACGGCGGTCGCAGCACACTGATGAGACTAGACCGGAGCCCCGATTCCGACCACCCGAAGTGGCACTGGTTTGGGGTCTATAACAACCAGAATCACTACCACGCAGGGAACCGTCGGGCGGACCTCATCCTGGCGGACCAGCTGCCGCCTCCATCGCCTCCAGCATCCGGGCCGTGCAGCCACTCATCTCCACCGGCGGGATAACCTCGGTCACGATGCGCTCGACGATCAAGCCGAACGCCGTCGCAACCGGGCCATCAGCCAGAGCCGCTGGGTGTCCGGCATCCCCGCCAGCCCCCACAGCCGGATCGAAGGGCACCGAGCCGAGGAGCGGCACACCCACCTCGTCGGCTAGGTGCTGGCCTCCACCCGAGCCGAACAGCTCGTACGTGCTGCCGTGCTCGCACGTGAAGCTGCTCATGTTCTCGATCACACCCGCGACCCGCAGCCAGCCTTTGCGTGCCATATCGGCCACCCGGGCGGCCACCTTCGCCGCCGCGACCGGTGGGGTGGTCACGATGAGCACCTCGGTTCGGGGCAACATCCGAGCCAGACCCATCTGCACGTCCCCGGTCCCAGGGGGCATGTCGATGAGCAGGTAATCGAGCTGCCCGCCCGCTCCGGCAGCGCCGTCTCCCGAGTCACTGGCCCCCCCTCCCCAGCGGACGTTCTCGACGAAGTGCTGGAGCGCCCGGTTCAACAACAGCCCCCTCCACATGATCGCCTCCCCCTCAGACTCAGCCAGCAGGCCCATGGAAACCACCTCCACCCGACCTGAGCCAAAGGCCAGGCTCTGCGGGATGATCCTCCATGCCTGCGCATCCCCCTCGGCTTCGAGTCGGCCGGAGAGCCCCAGCATCCGCGGAACCGAGAATCCCCATATATCGGCGTCCAACAGGCCCACCGCGAAACCCCGGAGCGCTAGAGTCACCGCCAGGTTGACGCTCACCGAGGACTTGCCCACTCCACCCTTGCCTGAGGCAACCGCCACCACCCGGGTGGAGGAGCCTATGTTGGCACCCACGGAGCCTGAGCGGGCGTTCCAGCGAGCCCGAGCCATCACCTCGCTGCGCTCAGTCGCAGTCATCTCGCCCATGCGCACCTCCACCGACGACACACCCGCGACACCGATCACATGCGCCTCCACGTCCCGGCGCAGCTGGGTCCGGAGCGGGCAGCCGGCGATTGTCAGGGCCACTGTGACCACCACCGATCCGTCGTCGCCCACCGACAGTTCCCTCAACATCCCGAGGTCCACGATGTTGTCGCCCAGCTCCGGGTCGATGACTCCCCTCAGGGCGGCACGCAGCGATGCACGCACCGACTCGGGCTCAGGCAACATGCGCTCCATCCTAAAACGCCCGCTATCATGGTGCTCCGAACCACACTGAGGAGGGTCACAGCGTGAGCACCGTCGCACCTGTAAAGATCGGCAAGCGTTCCGGACCAGTCACACTCACCGACGCGGCAGTGGCCAAAGTGACCGAGCTGCTGGCCCTGGAGGGAAACCCCGACCTGGGCCTTCGGGTCGCGGTCAAGCCGGGAGGCTGCTCTGGCTACAGCTACGACATGTACTTCGATGCCGAGGTCGCAGAGGACGACATTGTCCGCACCTACGGCGGCGTGAAGGTATTTGTCGACGAGGCCAGCGCGGAGCTGCTGAACGGGGCCAGCCTGGACTACAAGGACACCCTGCAAGGTGCAGGGTTTCACATCACCAATCCCGTTGCCACCAGGACCTGCGGCTGCGGCTCCTCGTTCAGCTGAGCCTCAGCTGACCCCTGAGCTGGCGTCGAGGCCCGTCGGACCGTACACCCCGGCCGTAAGAGCCGGTGAGTGGATCGTCTGCTCCGGCCAGCTGGGTCTGCGGGACGGGGAGCTGGTGCCGGGCCTCGACGCCCAGGTGCGTCAAGCCGTCGCCAACCTCGAAGCGCTCCTGGTCGGCCAAGGTGCCACTCTCGCGGACGTCGTCAAGACGACCGTGTTCCTCGTCCACATGAGCGACTACCCGGCGATGAACCAAGCCTACGTGGAGTCCTTCGGACCTCACCGCCCGGCGCGCAGCGCCGTCGCGGTGACCGAGTTGCCCCTGAGCGCCCTGGTCGAGATCGAGGCATGGGCACACCTGGCGGGGGGCCAGGCCGATCCGGGCCAGGCCGATCCGGGCCAGGCCGATCCGACCGGGGCCGATCCGACCGGGGCTAGATCCCCGGGGGCTCCTCTTCGATAAATGCTCGCAGCTCCGCATTGAACTGCGTCGGCCGCTCAATCATCGCCAGATGCCCGGTGTCGGGATAGATCACCTTGCGGGTGTCGGGAATCCGGCGCTCGAGTTCAGCGGCGTCACGAACCGGGACGATGCGATCCTTCTCCCCCCAGACGATCAGGGTGGGGCAGGCAATCTCGCCGAGACGGTCCCGGATTGAGTAGTTGGTCAAAGCGTCCAGCGCGCCCTGGAATCCCTCGGTGCCAGCACCGCCCACCTGCTCGGCAATCAACGAGCCAGGCAGCCGGTCCGGGTGCGCGGCAACCAGCATCAGCACCGCCTGGCGCAGCCGCGGGCGCAACATCATCCTCGGTGAGCGCGTGGCACACCATGCCACGCAAAAGAAGGCTGCATTCTCGGCTCGATGCCGTAGTCCGGTCCTCCGTTCGGTGCGTATGTGCTCGACACTGAGGCAGGCTGCAGCCACGAGACAGAGTCGCTCCACCCGCTCGGGCCGGCTAATCGCCAGCTCCGCGCCGATGAACCCACCCATCGAGTTGCCGACAAAAGGTGCGCTCTCAATCCCGAGCGCGTCGTAGAGCAGGTCGAGGGTACGGGCGTAGCCCGGGATCGAGATCGGTTTGACCGGCATCTCCGAGTGGCCGAAGCCAGGTAGGTCCAGCGCGATGACCCGGTGGTCTCGCGCGAAGTGACAGATGTTCTCCAGCCAGTTCTGCCAGCAACCACACAGGCCGTGGACAAACAGCAACGGCGGCCCTGAGCCGATGTCGATCAGGTTGATCCAGCGTCCCTCGATCTTCTCCCAGCGCTGGTGGGCAGGCCAATCGACCTCGAGCCAGTCCTCGGGCCCCACCGGGCCATACGCGCCCCAGTCCTCCGCTCGACGGCGCACGGCCACGGCCACGGCCCAAAGCCTAACCCAACACGCAACACGGCGTTAACCCTCTGGCAACCTAGGACCGCGGCGGTATCGGGCTCGGCCCGGTGGGGGGTATGGCCGTATCGTCGTCCCGAGGACCAAGAAGGGCATCCGCCAGCAGCCCCCGCACCCGAGCGCTGAGCGCCAGGGCGGCCGCCGCTCCGAGCAGGCCGACCTGCACCCCCCTACCTGCCCGGATCATGTCTTTGGCTCGGGTCGCAGTGTGGGAAATGCGATCACCTCGCGGATGTTGGCGGTGTCGGTGAGCAGCATCGCCAAGCGGTCGACTCCAATCCCCAGACCCCCTGTTGGAGGCAGCCCGTGCTCCAGGGCCCGAAGATAGTCCTCGTCGACCCACATCGCCTCGGGGTCTCCTGCGGCGCGCAGCTCGGCCTGGGCCTTGAACCGTGCCCGCTGCTCGTCGGGGTCGTTCAGCTCGGAGAAAGCATTGCCCAGCTCCCGCCCGGCCACAATGGGCTCGAAGCGCTCGACGTAGCCCACCTTGGTGCGATGGTCCCGGGCCAGTGGCGACACCTCGACCGGGTAGTCGCACACGAAGACCGGCCCCCAGAGCAAGGCTTCGGTGGTCTTCTCGTAGATCTCGACCAGCACCTTCCCCGGCCCCCACCCGGGGACCACCGGGACACCCAGTCGCCCGGCCACCTTCCCCAGCGCATCCAGACCCAACTCCAGCCCCACTGCCTCACCGGTGCACTCCTCCACCAGCTCGCACATGCTTGCCCGCCGCCACGGCGGCGTCAGGTCCAGCTCCCGCCCCCCGTAGGTGAGCAACGAGCCTCCCGTGCACGAGATCGCCAGGTGGGCCACCATCTCCTCGACCAGGACCATCATGTCGGTGTAATCGGCGTAGGCCTGATAGGCCTCCAACATGGTGAACTCCGGGTTGTGGCGGGGAGAGATGCCTTCGTTGCGAAACACGCGACCGATCTCGAATACCTTCTCGAAACCGCCCACCACCAGCCGCTTGAGGTGCAACTCCAGCGCGATGCGCAGGTACAGGTCCATATCCAGGGCGTTGTGATGGGTCACGAATGGTAGGGCGAAACCGCCGCCGGGGATCGAGTGCAGCACCGGAGTCTCGACCTCGACAAAGCCCCGGCCCTCCAGCCAGCGCCGCATCTCGGCGATCATGCGGCTGCGAGCCATCAGCACCCGGCGCGGCGCCTCGTTCGCCCACAGATCGACGTAGCGCTGGCGGTATCGGGTCTCGGGGTCGCTCACGCCCCGCCACTTGTCCCCGAATCCTCTCCGGGCCTCGGCTAGCAACACCCATCGCTCGACCCGGACGCTCAGCTCCCCCCGCCGGGTCCGAACCACCTCGCCCACCGCCCCCACCCAGTCCCCGATCGAGCGCCGGGCGAAGGCCTCGAAGTCCTGCGTCGTCCCGGCGACCGCCCAGAGCTGGACGGCCCCAGTCCAGTCCCGCAGGCTGGCAAAGACCATGGCCCCCTGCGGACGCACGAGCATCACCCGCCCCGCCACGGCGACGGTGACGCCGCTGGACTCCCCGGCGCCGAGAGCGCCGCCACGCTCCACCACCTCGGCGGCGTCAGAGTCCTTGGCGAAATTGTACACGGTGCTACTCAAGCTCATTGCCCACTCTTGACCCCCGCGTTTCGCTCGTAGACCAGCCTCAAGCCGTGCAACGTGAGCCAGGGCTCGTGACAGGAAACCTTGGTGGTGTAGGGCACGATTAGCTCCGCCAGCCCACCGGTGGCAATGACCTTGGACGGCCCCAGCTCGGTCTCGAAGCGAGCACAGAGCCCGTCGACCAGCGCCGCATACCCGTAGATGGCGCCCGACTGCAGCGACTCGGCCGGGTTGCGACCAATCGCCGCCCTCGGCTCCACCAGCTCCACCCGGCGGAGGTGCGATGCGCGCCGGAACAGCGCCTCGAGTCCGATCTCGATCCCCGGCGCGATGGCCCCGCCTAGGTACTCACCCTTGGCCGATACCGCATCGAATGTCGTCGCCGTGCCAAAATCCACCACTATCGCAGGCGCCCCGTGGCGCTCCAATGCCGCCACTGCGTTGGCCACCCGGTCGGCGCCCACGTCTCGTGGGGTCTCGTACGCGATGGGCAGCCCGGTCCGGACACCCGGCTCCAGGACCACCGTGGACACAGCGCCAAACCACTGCTCGGCCATGCCCCGAAGCGCCCCGAGCACCCGGGGAGCGCTGGAGGAGATGGCCAGCCCGCTGACCTGGGCCACCAGGTCGCACCCCCGCAGGTCCAGAAGCTGGGCCACCAGCAGGCCCATCTCGTCGGCGGTGCGGTCGAGCTGGGTCGACAGGCGCCAGTGATGGATCAGCTGATCGGTCTGGCTGGCCGCGCCGAACAGGCCGACCACGGTCTGGGTGTTGCCTGCGTCGATTGCCAGCAGCACTCAGCTCACCAGCTCCGCTCTCGTCAGGTCCAGGCCTATGTCCAGCGCTGGCGCCGAGTGGGTGATGGCCCCCACGGAGATCAGGTCGGCCCCAGCGAGGGCATACGCCGCCACGTTGTCCAGGCTCACCCCGCCCGAGACCTCGAGAAGCGGTCTGGGGCTGCTCCCTGCAAGGAGGCCCGCGCAGGCGCGTACCTGCTCGGGGCTCATGTTGTCACACATGACCACGGTGGCTCCGGCCGCGGCCGCCGCGCGCACCTGGATCGGTGCCTCGCACTCCACCTCCACCAGTCTGCCTGGCCATTGCCGCAGGGCCTCGGCCACCGCCGTCTCCAGGCACAGGGCTCCCAGGTGGTTGTCCTTGAGCATCACCCCGTCCGAAAGGCTGCCCCGGTGGTTCACACCGCCCCCGGCGCGCACTGCGGCCTTCTCGAGGGCTCGCAGGCCCGGGGTCGTCTTTCGGGTGTCCAGAACCCTGGTCGCCGAGCCCACCGCGGCCACGAAATCGCTGGTGATGGACGCGACGCCCGACAGGTGGCACAAGAAGTTGAGAGCCGTGCGCTCCGCGGTGAGTATTGACCGTAAGGACCCTTCGACCGTGGCCAGCACGCTTCCCACCTCCAGCGGGTCACCGTCGTCGCGCTCCCAGACGAGCTCGACCGAACTGTCCACCTGGGCAAACACCTCCTCGGCGCAGCGACGACCCGCCATCACGCCCCGACCCCGGCAGACCAGTTCGGCGGCCCCCACGAACTGAGGGGGAACCAGAGAGGCGCTCAGGTCGCCCAGCGGACCGAGATCCTCGGCCAGCGCCCTCGAGACTGCCTCGCGCACCGCTGTCATTGGAGGATGCAGGCTCACCGGTACACCAGACGAGCTCGCCAGTCCGGGTCTGTGGAAGGAAAGTCTGTGCGGGTGTGGGCACCACGGCTCTCGACCCTCGCAGTGGCTGAGGCCAGCAGCAGCTTCGCCAGGGTCACCAGGTTGGCCAGCTCGAGGGCGGCCCTGTCGGTGGGCCAGCTCGTGCCCGCCAGCTCGTGGACCCCCGCGGCCGCGATTTCGAGGGACCCTGCGGATCGAAGGACCCCGGCGCCGCTGGTCATCGCCCGCTGGAAAGTATCACGAAGCTTGGGCAGATCGTCGGTGCTGATGCGGGTCCCTAGTGGGCACGGGTGCTGCGGACAAGCAGTCTCGATTCTTCCGAGAAGGCGGGCTCCGACGCCCCCTGACGCTCCGAGCAGGGCGCGCATCGCTCCTGTGGGGGACGGGCCGTCCACCCCCCGACCGATCGCCTCGATCACCCGGGGGGCAAAGACCATGCCCTCCAGCAGGGAGTTGGAGGCCAGGCGATTGGCGCCGTGGGCGCCCGTGCAGGCCGCCTCCCCAGCCGCCCACAGTCCGGGAACGGTGGTGGCGCCATTGAGGTCGGTGAGGACCCCGCCAGAGAGGTGGTGGGCGGCTGGGGCGATCGGAAGCCAGTCGCTGGCGGGGTCCAACCCAGCCGAGTCGAGGGACGCGGCGATCGTGGGGAAGCGGGTGGCGAATGCCGCCAGGCCGGTCGCGTCGAGCCACAGGTGCTCCACGCCCTCCTCCGCCATGCGGGCGGCCATCGCCCGGCTCACCACGTCACGGGGGGACAGCTCGTCCACGAAACGCTCGCCCTTGTGATCCCGGAGCAGGGCGCCGTGTCCCCGGAGGGCCTCGGAGAGCAGGGGCCTCGGCATGGCCGGGTGGTGCAGCGCCGTCGGGTGGAACTGGACGAACTCCATGTCGGCCAGCGCGGCACCAGCCCGGGCCGCCATGGCGATGCCGTCGCCGGTCGCTTCGGGGGGATTGGTGGTTGCAGCGAAGAGCTGGCCAGCCCCGCCCGTGGCCAGCAGGACGTGGTCGGCCCTCAGCTGGCGGGTCTCACCATCCGGGGCCAGCGCCCGGACCCCGGCGCAGCGACCATTCTCGATGAGAAGGTCGATGGCGAACCACCCCTCCCACAACGCCGCCGCGCTCTGGCGAACCGCCTCGACCAGGGCACGCTCCACCTCCGCCCCGGTAGCCGCCCCATGTGCGTGCAGCACTCGGGCCGTCGAATGGCCCCCCTCGCGTTGCAGGTCGAGCAACCCGCCCGCGCCGCGGTCGAACACCGCCCCGAGCGCGATCAGCTCGTTCACCCGGCCAGGCCCTTCGTCGACCATGGTGCGCACGGCGTCGGCGTCGCAGAGGCCGGCACCGGCGCGCAGCGTGTCGGCCAGGTGCAGGTCGGTGGAGTCCTCGTCCGAGCCCAGCACCGCAGCCACCCCGCCCTGAGCCCAACGGGTGGTTGCTTGGGAGAGGTCGGCTTTGGTGAGGACTCCCACCGAGAGCCCGCTCAGGGTGGCGGCTCGGATCGCGGCCGAAAGACCGGCTACCCCGCTGCCGAGCACCAGGACATCGAGGTGCGGGCTGGAGCTCAAGGGTGTGCTCCCAGGTTGTCGATGAGGCGGACGTCATCCACATGGGCCGCTACGAGCAGTCGGAGCTCACCTCTCAGTGGCGTTGGGGCCGGCTCCAGGGTCGACGCGTCGGTCACTGCGGCGTAATCCAGGCGGGCCCTTGGCTCGGCTCGGATGACGGTCTCCATCAGCTCCTGCACCCTGGTTGCGTCGCGCTCGCCTGCCTCGATGGCCGCCCTACCCTCCAGGAGGGCCCTGTAGAGGACCGTTGCAGCGCTCCTGCCGGGGGGCGTAAGCCGGGCATTCCGACTGGAAAGGGCCAGGCCGTCGCGCTCTCTGACCGTCGTAGCGCTCACGACTTCGACAAGCGTGGGGGGCTCGGAGGGCTCAGCTGCGAGTCGTCGCACCACTAGGAGCTGCTGGTAGTCCTTCTCACCAAAGTAGGCGCGGCAGGGTCGGGTGAGGTCGAACAGCTTGGATACGACCGTGGCAACACCGTCGAAGTGGCCCGGTCGAAAAGCGCCCTCCCAGATCTCGCCGAGACCACCGGCTGAGACCAGCCGGGCGGGATACATCTCGTCAATGGTGGGAGTGAACAGGATGTCCACCCCGGCCGCTGCTGCCTTGGCCTGGTCAGCTTCAGCATCCCGAGGATAGGCGTCCAGGTCTTCGTCCGGGCCGAACTGGGTCGGGTTGACGAAGACGCTCAGCACCACCGTGTGACAGCCGTGGCGGGCAGCGGCGACGAGCGAGAGGTGCCCGTCGTGCAGCGCCCCCATGGTCGGCACAAGCCCAACCGCATGGCTCGCCGGCCCCTCCGCACGGCACGCCGCCAGGGCCTTGCCCAGGGCCTCGGTTGAGTCCATCACCTCCAAAGCGAGCCTTTCTGGCGTTCCGGTCCACCTGAGGGGATACCGTTCGCTGGTTGGGCACCCTAGCCGGGCGTTCCAGGTCATACGGCAAGGGGACCTGAGCCCCAACTCAGGACGGAAAGCTTCCAATGACCACGGTCGCGGAGCCGGTAGGGACGCTGCGCCCCGCTACTGGAGGACGGCCTCGATCTCCAGAGTGACCGCGACCCGCTCACCTACCACCACCCCGCCTGCTACTACGCCGGCCCCTCCAATCGCCATGCTCCAGGTCAGACCGAAGTCCTTACGGTTTAGCTCGGTGGTGGCCGTGAAGCCAGCACGGGTTCCGCCATAGGAATCGGGTCCGGTGCCGTTGAGCACCAGGTTCAACTCGACGCTCTTGGTAACTGCGTGAAGGGTGAGGTCCCCGGTGAGAATGTAACCGTCGCCTTCCTGACGGAGCGAGGTCGAGCGGAAGGTCATAGTAGGGTGATGCTCCACATCGAACCAGTGTTTTGAGCGCACGTCCGTGTCGCGGTTGTGGTCGTGAGTGTCGACTGAGGCGAGTTCGATGCTGGCTTCAACCGTGGAAGCAAGCGGATCCTCCGCTACGGTGATCGTGCCGCTGAAACGAGTGAAGCGGCCCTTCACGTTGGACACCATGAGGTGCCGCACGGAGAACTCGACCGATGAATGAACGGGGTCGATCTGCCAGGTGCCGACGGGGACTGGGGCGTGCAAGACGCTGCGCTGGCTCATGATTCCCCTCCTCTGAACCGGCCTAGATTTGACGGAGACTCGTCCGGTTGAACCTCTCACGGAGCATAGGCGCGAGACCTAGAATGGTAGTTGGCCGGCTCGACCCGGGCGCAGCAAGATCAGGACCAACAGCGCCGCCAGCAGGGCGCAGATCCCGGCGCCAGCGAAGATCACGTGCAGCTCGCCGAGCAACGCATGGCTGGTAGCGCGGTCATAGGCAGGACACGAGGCCGGATTGGCCGGGCAGATGCTGAACGGCGACCCGATCCGCGCCTCAGCAACGTAAAAGCTGTGCAAGCCCACCGCAGTGAGAGCCGAGATGCCGGCGAGCATCCCGACGGTGCGGGCCACCACCGCGAGCGAGGCTGCCAGGCCGTGCAATCGAGCAGGAACAGCGCCGAGAATCGCCGCGTTCACCGGGGCAATGGCCAAGCCAAAGCCGAGTCCGCAGGCCGCCAGCTCCACATCTGCCAAGGCAAAGGGGAGGCGCAGGCCCCCTACCACCCAATCGGCGGACATGGACCCCGCCGACCACTGGGTCATGCCGCCAAAAGCCAGCGCCGCCAGCGCCACACCACCCGCGGCCACCCACGGGCCCAGCCAGCGCCGCTTCGACGCCAGCCCTCCCGCCAACGCGCCCACTGGCACGGCAACCAAGAACCGAAGCAGCTCCAGGGCAGCTCCCAGCTGCGAGCTCGGATACCGGGTGGCCCGGGCAAACAGGGGCACGTCCACCAGAGCTGCCATCAGGGCAGCTCCGATGGCCAGGTTGACCAGCAAGGAACCCCACGCAGCACGGTTAGCCGCGACCGCCGGGTCGATCAGCGGGTTGGGTGAGCGGCGCTGGCGGTAGACCAGCAAGCCCGCGCAGACGAGCCCGATGGGAATCAGCTCCGGGGCGCTGGACGCGATCACCTGCCGGCTCGGGTCAGATGCGGAGAACAGCACCACCACGCAGGCAAGGAATCCGCCCAGCAGCACCGCCCCGGCCAGGTCGACCCCAGCCAGGACGCTCGGCAGCTGGCGCAGGGCCAAGACCGGGCGGACCGAGGCAGGGACCAGCAGCTCCCGCGCCACGAACGCCACGAGCAGGGCGGCGCTCCCCAGGGCCAGGGGAGTCGTCAGAGGGCCCCACGTGGGCCCGGCAACGACGGGCGCGTACAACCGCCCGACGGTGACATTGGAGGCGAGCGCTGGCGGAGCGGCAAGATCGAGCGCCGCGCCCAGCACGCCCAGGACCACCAGGGCCAGGCCGACCAGGTCTCGCCGGGCGCCAAGAACCGCCGCGGGGACCGCGCCACCCGAGGCCGCAGCGCCCAGCTCGGCTCCAGCGCCCAGCTCGGCTCCAGCGCCCAGCTGGGGACCAGCGCCAGAGTCGGGTCCCGCGACGCCAGGGAGACCCACGAAGACCAGCAACGCGCCCACCAACAAGGCTAGGGGGAGGTTGATCCAGAAGATCCACCTCCACCCCGCCAGGGCCACGATCGCAGCCCCGTACAGGGGGCCAACCACCGCCCCGAGCTCTTGGACCGCACCGACCACGCCCAACGGGACACCCCGATGCTCGACCGGCCAGCGAGCCGCGACCAGGGACAACGTGACCGGCACCATGCCTCCTCCGCCCAGGCCCTGCAAGCCGCGCCCCACCACCAGCACCCCCAGCGAGTGCGCGGTGGCAGTGATCAGCGACCCAACCCCAAACGCGATCAGGCAGCCGTTGAAGACCGCCCGCCTCCCCACCACATCCGACAGCCTCCCCAGCAGCGGAAGCACCGCCACGTAACCCAGCAGGTATCCGCTGATGATCGGCGTGGCCCGCTGCAGCTGGTTGAGCCCGATCCCGACCCCGGACATGATCGCCGGCAGCGCGACCACCACCACGTAAGTATCCGCCGCGGCCAGCAGCACCCCCGCACACGCCAGCCCCAGCTGCCAACGGGCGTCCCGGCGGGTCACCCTGCTACGAGGTCGGGAGGCTGATGCTCACCGGCTTGCCGTATTCAGTGAGCGTCACGACGTAAGTGGTCGGAGCGCTCGCCGAGACGAACGGCCCGGTGAGGATGATCTGGCGGAGCTGGCGAGTGGTCGGGTCGATGTCCGCCACCACCGCCACTGGCTTGGATGGCGCAAGGTCGGGGATCACCGGGATGTCGGTTCCCGGGACGCTCCCGGAGACCTTGTCCAAGAGCTCGCCGGACAAACGCGTCGTCCCATCGGACTGACCGTCATGGACCCCGGCGAGGACCCCGGTCAAGCCGTGAGTCCTGGACAGCAGCAGCTCTGGGTTGACCAAGCCGTACTTGGCCGGATTGGTCGCCTGGTAGCCGAAGAACGGCTGTCTCACGTAGAACTTGGCTCCCTCCGCCTTAACACCGACCGTCAGCGGCAGCCCGTGAACATCCACATCGAACGTCCCGGTGAGCCCCGCCGGCCGGACCAGCGAGCCCGCCCCGCCGGTGATCCCGTTCCCAGAGGCCCCCGAGCTGGTGATGGAGAAATGAACGCTCGGAGTGGCATTCAGCGCCGCCTGCGCGGAGGCCAGCAACTGGCCCGGCGTCAATACGGGCGCCGACGTCCCGCAGGCCGCCACCCCGAGAGCCAGCGCCAGCGCCACCAAGGTGGCCCCTCCCCTGCGCATGTGGGGAGGCTAGCACGCCCGCACGCCCAGATTTGGTGGGCAGCAGTCTTTGGAGGAATAGAGCCAATTTCGCCCAAGACCAGCGCCCACTAAAGACCCGCAGGCACATCCACAAGCTAAGTCGTTCCGGATAGCATCCGTGAAGATCGCCGTCATCGGAGCCGGGGTCTCCGGTCTTGTTTGCGCCCGGACGCTCGCCAGAGCGCATGAGGTGTCGGTGTTCGAGGCGGACGCCCGGCCGGGGGGCCACAGCCACACAGTCCGGGTCGACCTGGCTGACGAGACCCACATGCTCGACACCGGATTCCTGGTGTTCAACGAGCGCAACTACCCCAACTTCAGCGCCATGATGAGCGAGCTGGGTGTGGCCAGCCAGCCGAGCGACATGAGCTTCTCCGTGTCCTCGTCGTCGCCGGCGTTCGAGTACCGGGGGGGGACCGGGCCGAACGGGCTGTTCGCCCAGCGCGCAAACCTCCTGCGCCCTTCCTTCGGCCGGCTCATCTCGGACATCGCCCGGCTGCATCGCCGCCTGCGCAATCTCGTGGGGAGCCAGGACTACGACCTGAGCGTGGGTGAGTTCCTGGATCGCCACCGCTTCGGTCGGCTCGTCGCCTCTCACTACCTGGTCCCGTTGGGGTCCGCTCTGTGGTCGACGGATCCGGCCAGGTTCTTGCGCTTCCCAGCACTGACCGTAGCCCGCTTCCTGGACACCCACGGGATGCTGGACCTGTTCGACAAGCCCCAGTGGCGAACGATCACCGGAGGCTCGATCCGCTACGTGGAGCGACTGGTGGCCGGGCTGGGCTCGCGCCTGCACCTGGCCGCGCCGGTCTCCCGGGTGTCGCGAGGGGGTGGTCGGGTGCGGCTGGATTTTGGGGCGGGCGGGTCCGCGGAGTTCGACGGGGTCGTGCTGGCGACCCACTCGGACCAGTCCCTTCGCCTGCTGGCCGAGCCCAGCCCGGTGGAGGCCTCGCTGCTGGGAGCGATGCAGTATCAGGAGAGCTCGGTGGTGCTGCACACGGATGCAACCTCGTTGCCCGCGCGGCCGAGGGCCTGGGCCAGCTGGAACTACGGCCTCATCCCTGGCCGGCCCGACGCCACGGTGACCTACCTGCTGAACCGCCTGCAGGGACTTTCGTCGCGCCATGCTTTTTGTGTCACATTGAACCGGGACCAAGAGATCGACCCGTCAAAGATCATCCGGCAGCTTCGATATGCTCATCCCATCTTCGACGGCCCTGCAATAGCCGCGCAACGGCGGCTCTCCGAGCTCCAGGGGCGGGAATCAACCTGGTACTGCGGGGCGTGGTTCGGCTACGGCTTCCACGAGGACGGTGTGCGCTCCGCCCTCGACGTGGGAGCGCTCCTCGGCTGCTCGTGACGCTTGGCTGCTCGTGATGATCAGCGCCATCTACGAGGGGGAGGTGTGGCACATGCGACTGACCCCGCGCCCCCACGAGCTGCGTTACAAGGTGGCGATGCCCTACCTCGAGCTCTCCGAGGTCGAGGCGGTGCTGGCGATGCACCCGCTGTGGTCGACCTGGCTGGGGGCGCCGATGCAGTGGCGGGCACAGGACTACCTACCTGGCGAGGTGGGGGACGGTCACGAGACGGAGGACCTCGACGGGCGGGTTCGGGGGCGGGTGGAGGAGCTGTCCGGACGGCGACCGGGTGGGTCGGTCGCGCTGCTCGCCAACTGGCGGAGCATGGGGTGGTCGTTCAACCCGCTGAGCCTGTATTACTGCTTCGATGGCACCGGGACCCTGGAGGCCGTGCTGGGTGAGGTGACCAACACGCCATGGGGGGAACGCCAGAGCTATCTGTTCTGGGCGGGATCAGCTGAGCGTCTGGTGGGCAAGGCGATGCATGTATCTCCATTTTGTGGTATGGATCAGAGCTACCGGGTGGCGCTGGATGCACCCGCCTCGGCCCTGCGGGTCCGAATCGACGTGGTGGAGGGCGGAGCCCCGGTCATCTTGACCGAGCTGGCGCTTCGGCGGCGCGAGCTGACCCGGGCCTCGATGAGCGCGATGCTTGCCCGCCACCCGGCAATGGCCCTACGGGTGTCGATGGGGATATACCGTCAGGCTGTGTCGTTGTGGGCCAAAGGCGTGCCCTACCACCAGCACCCGCTCTGCCCGGTGATGGGGCCGGTGGTCGAGGCCAGGCCGGTGGTCGAGGCCAGGCCGGTGGTCGAGGCCAGGCCGGTGGTCGAGGCCAGGCCGGTGGTCGAGGCCAGGCCG
>JAVKSL010000006.1:53605-77487 GCA_039583695.1 Acidimicrobiales bacterium
GTGGTCGAGGCCAGGTGTCGACGACGGTGAGCGCTGCCCCTACCTACCTCGAAGCGGAGCGGCCGCTCGGTCCAGCGCTTGTGCTCCACGCCGAGCCAATGCAGCCAACCCACTCGCCGATCCGTGGCGCCCCCCGAGATGTCTTGTCACGGGCCGTGGTGAACGGCGTGCTGGGCTGGTTGCGCCAGGGCCGGCTGCACATTGTCGAGCAGGGCGTCACCTGCAGCTACGGGACCGCCGTTGACAACCTGGAGTCCACAGTGCAAGTTCTGTCCCCCCGGGCCTACGGCGCGCTGGTGGCTGAGCGCAGCGTCGGGCTGGGCCGGGGATATTTCGAGAGCTGGTGGGACTGCGACGACCTGGTGAGCCTCTTACGCATGCTGCTGCGCCTCGCTAGACCGTTGGAGCGCGAGGCTGGCGGCCTTGCCAGGGTGTCTGCGCCGATCCTGGACCGGGTGAGCCGGGTGCGCCACCGTGAGGACAAAGAGCGTGACCGCTCGTTCATCAGCGCTCACTACGACTTGGGAAACGAGTTCTTCTCCTCGTTCCTCGACGAGACAATGCTGTACTCCTGCGGCATCTTCGACCGACCCGAGGCGACCCTGGCGGAGGCCTCCACCGCCAAGGTGGAGGCCATCTGCACCAAGCTGGCCCTACAACCCGGACAGCGCGTGGTGGAGATTGGCGGGGGCTGGGGAGGCTTTGCCATCCACGCTGCGCGCAACCACGGGGTTCACGTCACCACCACGACGATCTCGACCCGCCAGCACGACTACATGCGCGAGAGGGTGCAGGCCGCCGGTCTGGACAACCGCATCACCGTCCTGCACCGCGACTACCGTGATCTCACAGGAAGCTTCGACGCCCTGGTGTCCATCGAGATGATCGAGGCTGTGGACTGGCGGGACTACGGGAGGTACTTTGCAACCTGTTCGGCGCTGCTGAAGTCGGATGGGCTGATGGCCCTCCAGGCGATAATCATAGGTGAGCGCTCATTTGAGCGAGCCAAGCACACCGAGGACTTCCTTAAAAGGTTCATCTTTCCAGGGTCCTACATACCCTCGGTGCAAGCGATCGTGGCCGCGGCCACCAAGGCGGGAGACCTGCGGGTGATAGACTTGGAGGACATTGGTCGCCACTACGCCGAGACTCTGGCTCGCTGGCGGGCAAAGTTTGATGGCGCGCGAGACCAGCACCGCCGGATGAACCTGGACCAGCGGTTCCAACGGCTTTGGCGCTTCTACCTCGCTTACTGCGAGGCTGGGTTCTTGGAGCGACATGTGAGCAACGTCCAAATGGTCCTGGCCAAGTCCGGGTGGCGACCTCGCCTCGAGACCCGTGCCCACTAGGACCGAACTGGCTCGGGCTGGACCGCCTAGGGCCGCGCCGGCTAGGGCCGCTGTGGCCGCTGTGGCCGTACCAGCTGGCGCCGCTGGGACGGCTCCAAGCGAGGCGACCGAGGCGTCGGCGGCGGCATCGGCCACAGATGCGCTGGCGCCCGCCGGGCACCGTTGGCGGGAAGAGCCCAAGAACTGGTGGATGGGCGCTCCGTTCATCGCCATGCACTTGGCGCCACTGGCCGCCATCTGGACGGGCGTCGGTTGGCAGGACCTGGTTCTGTGCGCCGGGCTGTATTTCACACGGATGTTCTTCATCACCGCCGGGTACCACCGATATTTCTCCCACCGCAGCTACCGCATGGGCCGGGTCCCCCAGTTCTTCATGGCTCTCGGGGGGATCACGGCGGTGCAAAAGGGTCCGCTGTGGTGGGCTGGGCATCACCGTGAGCATCACCGCTACGGGGACACCGACCGAGACCCACACTCCCCTTTGCAGGGATTTTGGTGGAGCCACATCGGTTGGATCCTGTCGAAGCGCTACAAGGCGACCAACTACGAGATAATGGAGGATTTTGCCAGCTACCCAGAGCTGATCGCCCTCAACCGGCTCCAGCTTGCCGGCCCCATCGTGCTGGGATTCGGTTGCTGGTGGTTCTTTGGCTGGTCCGGGCTCGTGGTCGGCTTCGTCTGGTCCACCGTGGCCCTGTGGCACGGGACCTTCGTCGTGAACTCGGTCACCCACCTCGTCGGGCGTCGCCGCTACGCAACCCCCGACACCAGCCGCAACTCCTTGTTAGTGGCATTGGCCACTAATGGCGAGGGCTGGCACAACAACCACCACCATTGCCCAACCTCGGCGCGCCAGGGCTTCTACTGGTGGGAGTGGGACCCGAGCTACTACGCCCTGTGGGGACTGGAGCGCATCAGGGTGGTGAGCGACCTTCGCCGACCCCCTGGGGCAGCCCTCAGGACCAGACGGACGGGAGATGGCGCCTTCGACATCGGCATGTTCCGTGCCCTTTTGGGCAAGGCGGCCAGACTCTCGACTTCGGTCGGGACCCGCAGCTCCAGCCGGGATCGCAAGCGGCGGGCGGGTGGGACCGGTGGAGGCGGGGCCAGCTCGGCTGTCGCCAACGCCGCCGCCACCGGCGCAGCCGCCACGAGCGCCGCGGTCGCCGAGGCCCAACGCCGCCTCGCCGAAGCCCTTGCGGAGGTCGCGACACGGGCCAAGGAGCTGACCCGGGCTTCCCGAGGCACAAGGGAACGCCAATGAGCCAGCGGTCGTGGACATTAGCGTGGTGACATGCCAGGCCCAGTGATAACCCGGTCGCGAACGATCGGCGCTCCGGCCCAGCGAATCTTCGACCTGCTAGCCGACCCCGCGGCCCATCCCCGCTTCGACGGGTCTGGGACCGTCAAGGCGCCGACCAAAGCCCCCGAACGGCTGTCCCTCGGTGCTAACTTTGGGATGAGCATGAAGATCGGCGCTCCCTACAAGATCACCAACGAGGTGGTCGAGTTCGAGGAGGGGCGCCGGATCGCTTGGCGCCACTTTGGCGGCCACATATGGCGCTACGAGCTAGAGCCCGCCGGGGACGGCCAGACCACTCGGGTTACCGAGACCTTCGACGCCAGGCCGGCCAAGCATCCCATCGTGACCCGGCTCATCGGCTTCTACAGACGCCACCCGTCGGATATCGAGGCCACCCTCGAGCGCCTGGACACGCTGGCCCGCGACTGAGCGCTCTTCCGCCCGTCACAAACGGGCGCGAGCCCGCGGACGCCTTAGCTTGGGGCCTCAAGTGGGGACCAGGTCGGCCTTCTCGTCGGGGGGATAGGTTCCGCCGAGGGCCTTCGCCAGGTTGAGGTAGACCTGCGAGCTACCTTGCGCAACCCAGTCGCCACCGTAGGCAGTCTCTGCCAGGGCCTCGTGAAAGATCTCCTCGGCCAGCGCAGACGGGTTGGCCCTTGACTCCAGCACGTACAAGGTGACATCGACACCCCCGGTTACGTTCAAGTCCTTGGTTGTCAACCCCGGGGCTTTGGTCACCTGGCACTTTCCCTCCATGGCGACGCCGGGCGGCACGAGATTGCTTGGGACACCAACCGGGGTCGTACATCCAAAGCCGTGGCTCTCCAATGCTTTTACCATGGCAGCCGAGCTGGAATAGTCGCTCAGACCACCACCGCAGGCGCCGAGCAGAAGCCCTCCTGTCAGCACTGAAGCCATCATGGCCGTGCGCAGGTGCCCTCGACTCAGCGTGCGCACTACCTTTCCCCCCGCCCCGAAGGCACGTGGGCGTGCATGACTGCCCGGCCGTAGTGAATGTCGTAGCCGGGATTGGGGGGGTCGTCTGGCGCAGGGTGGCCCTTGAGCTGAACCGTCGAGAAACCGGCAGTTCGAGCCAGTGCTTCGAGACCAGCCGCGTTGGGGGCCCACCAGTTGCTTGGGTCCCGGTCCAGCTCGGCACCCTCGAAGTGCTCCCATAGAGCATGGTGCTCCCAGCCCGGCACCACCATGCAAACGGTCTCGATGATGGCCAAGCCTCCGGTCAGCCGCGCGACCCGGCGCAACGCGGTCAGCGGGTCGAGCAGGTGGTAGAGCACGCCCAGGAACAGGACCACATCAAATGTTCCCAGCGCTTCTAGGTCCATGGTCATGAAGTCTCCAACCACAGTCTCCACGTGACTCCCGAGGCGCAGGCGCGCCAGATCGAACCCCGCCCGTCCGGGCAGGGTCTCGGGCTTCCAAAGCTCGGGGTCCTGGTCCCACGACGGCACCCGTTCACCCCTGGCGACCCGCTCAGCGGTGAGACGCTGCTGAAAGGCCTGATCCACCGACCAGGCATAATGATCCAGAGCGACGACGCGCGCTGCTCCCCGGCGCTCCGCCTCAAAGGAGAAGTAGCCGTCCCAGGCACCTATGTCCAGCACGCTCTTGCCCCTCAGGTCTGGAAGGTCCAGACCTTCGACCTCCCGAGCGAGAATCTGGGGAGACTTCTGTCCCGCCGTGACCACCCCGCCACCCAAGTCGATCGAATGAAACCACCAGAGGGCACCCGGGTCATCGGGGGCTGCGCTAGCAAGCGGCGTCTCGGCGCGGCGCCTAGGCCTCAAAACGTCAAGAATTCTCTTCGGCAATGGCATCAACTGGCGGTGGGGCAGCCGGGGCGGTGGGGACGTCCGGGGCGGTGGGGACGGCCGGGGCGGTGGGGGCGGTGGGGGCGACCGGGGCCGGAGCCGATCCACCACCAGCCGTGAGCTGCTCAAGGGACCTGAAGGCATTGAGCAACTCGATTGGTATGGGAAAAACGAGGGTCGAGTTGCGCTCGGTAGCCACTTCGGCGAGCGTCTGAAGGGTCCTCAGCTGAAGGGCACCCGGGCTGGCGCTCAGACGGTCGGCAGCCTCGGCAAGCTCGCGGCTCGCCTCCAGCTCAGCGGTGGCACCGATCACCTTGGCCCGCCGCTCACGCTCGGCCTCGGCTTGCCGGGCCATGGCCCGCTGCATTCCCTCTGGCAGGCTCACGTCGCGGATCTCCACCTGGCGGACCTCGACTCCCCAGCCTTGGGTCGACTGGGCGATGGTGGCTCGAAGCTCGGTGTTCACCTTGTCCCTGTGAGCCAGCACGTCGTCGAGCTGGTGCCGGCCAATGATCGAGCGCAGGCTGGTCATGGCCAACCGCTGGCTGGCAAGACGGAAGTTGTCCACGCCGATGATCGCCTTGATTGGCTCCACCACCTGGAAATAGACCACCGCATCCACTGAGACCGTGACATTATCGGCGGTGATCACGGCTTGGGGTGGGATATCAACCACCTCGATGCGCAGGTTGACCTTCACAACCCGATCCACCATCGGAATCCGGGTGACAATGCCGGGTCCCTTGGCCGCAGGCCGGACCCTGCCGAAACGGAAGAACACCGCTCGCTCGTACTCGGTGACCACCTTGACGACGCTCGGCACCACTATGAGTCCCATGACCACCAGGCACGCGACGACGATGCCGACGATGTCCCCTACCCCTACGGAAGCGAGCATGCTCCCAGTGTCTCACAGACCCAGCGCTCTCGCTTGCTCACCATCGGCCGCCGGCCACCAACTGCACAGCATGCTCGAAGAAATAGGACAGGAGATGACCTCTTTAGGGGTGCAAGATGGAGGAAGTCCCCCTCGAACACAGCAAAGGAGTCACCATGACCAACCCCAACCACCGACCTGCACTCTTCCAGGCTTACGAGCACGCCGCCGACATCGTCGTGGGCGTCGACACGGGCCAGCTCGCGTACCCCACCCCCTGCCCTGAATACGACGTGGCCACCCTCGTGGACCACCTGGTCGGGGCGGGCCAGCGGGCCGTGACCCTGGGGCGTGGCGAGACCCCAACAGGCGAGGAGTTCCCCCACGTGGAACTGGCCGATGCCCCTGCAGCGCTGCGCAGCGCCGGCAAGGAGGCCCGGGAGGCCTGGTCCGACGACGCACGACTCGCCGCGACCGTCACCATGCCCTGGGGTGAGACCTACACCGGGAGCACCGTCGTCGACATGTACCTGGCCGAGCTGGCCACCCACACGTGGGATCTGGCTGCAGCCACCGATCAGCTCGGCCGGCTCGACAGTGACCTGGCCAGCACCGCCCTCGACGGCGCCCGCTCCATGCTGAAGCGCGAATACCGCAACCTCATGGGAGACGGATCGCCATTCGGCTCTGAAGTATCACCACCACCTGACGCCACAGCGTGGGAACGCCTGGCGGCATTCATGGGCCGCCGGCCCCGGCCGACCGCCGATTGACCAGGTCGCCGAGACGGCCCGGCCCAGGTGTCCGGGCAGCCAGCGCCGTCTCCGCCACTAACGGTCCCGGCCAGGCGGGCGGTCAGGAGAGTGAGATGTGTCACACCCTCTCGTCATACTGTCACCATGGCATCTCAACTCACCCTGATTGACGTTGACGAGACCAGCTGGGGTCTCGATGAGCACATAAAGCTGGTTGGACGCAAAGGGATCGCACAAGCCCGAGAGGCACTGCTCTCTTCGCAGCACGACCCGGCGGTCACCGCTGGCCGGGCGGACCGCGGGCGGACCGCTGCCTGACCGGCTCAACCGGCAGGGCCAAGCGCTCCGCGCGCGGCTGGCGGTTGCGGGCGGGGCCCGAGGCGTGGGTACGCTGGATCCTCGTGACCTCGGGGAATACGCCCACTCTGGCTGAGCGGCTGGGCTACAGCCCAGATGCCCGCCTGCTGATCCTGTCGTGTGACGACCTCGGCTCCAGCCACGCCGCCAACGTCGGGGTGTACGAGGCGATCCGCCAGGGCGTCGCCACCAGCGCGGGGCTCATGGTTCCCGGGCCCTGGGCTCGGGAGGCTGCCTCGCGATATCGGGGCGAGGACGTGGGAGTTCACCTCACCGTGAACGCTGAGCACGACCTGTACAGGTGGGGACCAATCACCCATGCTCCCTCGCTGCTCGACGGTGACGGGGGCTTTCCCCGCACGGTCACCGACGTCTGGGAGCACGCCGACATGGATGAGGTGCGACGGGAGTGCCGCGCCCAGATCGAGCGGGCCATCTACTGGGGCTTCGACGTGAGCCACCTCGACGCGCACCTTGGGGCACTGGCAATGAGGCCCGAGTTCTTCAGCGTGTACGTGGACCTGGCCGTAGAGCTGGCCTTGCCGATACGACTCTCGAGCGCCGCCACGGAGCGGGTACTGGGCTTCCCATTCCGCCAGCTGGCCGCCGAGGAAGGGCTGGTGTTCCCCGACCACCTGGTGACTCCCCGGAGCCCAGGCAGCCGGGAAGCACTCGAGCGGGTACTGACCAACCCTCTCCCAGGAGTGACCGAGGTCTCTCTGCGCCCCGCTGCCGATACCCCCGAGCTGCGGGCCCTGGATCCACGCTGGGCTACAAGGGTGGACGACGCCGACCTGTTGGTCCGGGACCGATCCCTGCCAGTGCTGCTGGAGCGGGCCGGATTCGTCCTGATCGGTTACCGGGACCTGCGCCGCCTGGCACTTTCCGGGGCCTGAACCAACCTGCTCGCCAGTAACCGAGCATTCACACAGGCGAAATGTCCGTGAGACAGGGCGGCCGTAGGTTGGTGCCCAGATAGGCAGTCCAAGACAACCTAGACGCACCTAGGGTTCCGCCATCGCAGGGTGGGCTGGTCCGAGAGGTGCACACCTCGCCGCCTCAACTGACCGCCCCCCCCGATCAGTTGAGCGGCGAGGTGCCACGGAGGGATAAAAGCCCGGGAGGCCCGAGAGGCCCTCGGGCTTTACTTATTCGCCGGAGGTCCACGCCATGCACAACCAGAAGCACGACTCGGCGCCACAGCCAACCGCCCAGCAACCGCAACCCCCGCCAGCTGCTCGGCAGCGGGTGCGCTGGCAGCAAACGGCCTTCCTGACGGCCACCCTGACCTTGTTCGGTGCCGCCCTGGCAGCATGTGGCACCCACGCCACCGCCAATGGCGCTGGGTCAACGCCCCCCGCGGGACCAGGCGCCCACACGTTGAACCTGGCGTTCACGGAGGACACCCAACCACTCGATCCTGACGTGTATTACGCGGGCCAGGGCCTCGTCGCCACCACCGCGATGTACCAGGGCCTGGTGCAGTACCAGCCCGAGCCGGTCGACTACACGGGCAAGGTCGGCTTCGAGGCGCCCACCTCGAAATCGACAATCGTGCCCGACCTGGCCACGAGCTGGGCAATCTCGCCAAACGGGCTGACCTACACCTTCCACCTCCGTAGTGGCGTCCGCTTCCACGACGGGACGCCGTTCACCTCAGCAGCGGTCGCTGTGAACTTCAAGCGCCGACTTGCCGTCAACGGCGGGCCCGCCTACCAGCTGGCCAACCTCGCAAGCGTGTCCACCCCCAGCCCCCTGGTCGCGATGGTACACCTGACCAAGCCAACCAGCGCATTCATGGACTACCTGGCGTCGGCCTACGGACCAAAGATGATCAGCCCAACCGTGCTGGCCGGTCACGCCGGCAGCAATCATGCCCAGGCCTGGTTGACCACCCATGACGCCGGCACAGGTCCCTACACCATGACCAAGGCGGTCGTGGGCCAGGAGTACGACCTGTCCTACTACCCCGGCTATTGGGGAGCCAAGCCCTTCTACACGAAGGTGGTCATCAAGATCATCCCCGACATCTCCACCCAGGAGATCGAGTTCGAGGACGGCCAGCTCTCGCTGCTCTTACAGGGCCTCAACACCCAGGCAATCAGCCAGTTCAGCCACAGCTCCAAGGACCATGTGTACGAGCCTCCAACGCTGGAGACCTCGGCCCTGTGGGTGAACCCCAAGACCCCGGCCTTCTCGACCCAAGCGGCCCGAGCCGACCTGGACGCGGCGATCAACAAGGCCCAGCTGGTCCAAGACGTCTATCCGGGCCGGGCAATCGTGGCAACGCAGGTCTACCCGGCCGGCGAGATGCCAGAGGGCACAGCAATGCAGGACCCGGCGTACGACCCCAACAAGCTCAAGACCTTCCTCGCCAGCTACAAAGGGCCCAAGCGCGTGATCCTGGGCTACGACCAGGCCGACCCGGCGGACGAGCCGCTGGCCGACCTGCTGCAAGCGGCGTTCGAGGCCGACGGCCTCCAGGTGACCGTGAAGGGATACACCGACACGGCCCTTTACGGGTTCCCGACCAATCCCACAGGAGCACCGGACCTGGTCGTGGACACCAACTGGCCAGACGCGGCAGCACCGGATACCTGGGCCCGGATCGTCATGTACAAGGGCGGCGGCCTCAACTACTTCGAGTGCTCCGTCCCGCAGGGTGACTCGTTGCTGAATAAGGGCCTCTCGGCGACAACTCCCTCACAGGTGCAGATTGACGATGAGCAGGCCGGGGCCGCGTACTCGGCGTCCGGGTGCTGGGACGTCATCGCTGATCGGGGTGATACCATCGTCGCCCCCACGTGGATGGACGGCATAGTTCACCAGGTGCCAGTCCCTGAGACGGTGGTGCTCGCCGATCTCCACCCGGACAACTCCTAGCACAGATGACGGGCCAGGGGACAGTTCATATGCGCGTTCCGGGTAGGACCCCGCCAAAAGAGAACGACCGGCCGGCCCCCGGACCAGACCGGATTGCCGACGTGGCCGATCTCTCCGTGATGTTTCGCCGCGAAGGACGGCCGATCCACGCCCTGCGCGGCGTGGACTGTCACGTGGGGCGAGGCGAGATCCTGGCCTTGGTCGGCGAGTCAGGGTCTGGCAAGAGCGTGCTCGGCCTGTCCCTTCTCGGCCTGCTCCCACGCCGGCCAGCCCCGGAGGTCAGGGGGCACGCGACGGTGATGGGAGTGGACATGCTGCAATCTTCCGACGACGAACGTCGCCATGTCCGCAAGGCTCATCTGGGGGCTGTCTTCCAGGATCCGATGACCTCGCTGAACCCGACAATGCGGATCGGCGCGCAGGTGCAGGAGGCCGCAGGGAGCACCGAGGAGGCACTGCGCCTCCTCGGTGCGGTCGGGGTTCCCAGTCCTGAGGAACGACTGAGCTCTTTTCCCCATGAGCTGTCGGGGGGGCTGCGCCAGCGGGTGATGATCGCCATGGCGATCGCCGGGCAACCTGCCCTGGTGATCGCTGACGAGCCCACGACCGCCCTGGACGTGACGGTTCAGGCCCAGATCCTCGACCTGATCGTGTCCCTGCGGGACCAGCTCGGGTCGAGCTTCGTCTTCATCACCCACGATCTGGCTGTGGCCCGCCAGGTGGCCGACCGGATCGTGGTCCTGTATGGAGGACGGGTGGCGGAGCAGGGCCCGGCCGAGGCCGTGCTGAGGGGTCCGGTGCATCCCTATACCACCGGGTTGCTGCTTGCTCGGGTGACCCTGCAGAGCCAGAGGGATACGGTCCTGCCGACGCTGACCGGCGATCCGCTCGATCCATCGGTCGAGCTGGCAGGATGCCCCTACTCTCCCCGCTGCCCCGCGCGCGTAGGCGAGTGCGACAACCGCCTGCCCGAGCTGGTGGCTCTCGACGCGGCTCGCACTGTGGCCTGTGTCCTCCTCGATGCGACGGGCAACCCACCCGCGCTCGAAAAGCCCTCTCCACCCGGCCAGCTTGACCCACCTGAGCTGGGCCAGCTCGCCGCCCCGGCCCCCGGTCCCCGGCCCCCGGTCCTGCGGGTGAACGATCTCGAGAAGGCCTACCGCGTGCGCCCGCCCTCGGGCACAAAGCAGCGGAGCCGGCGGCACCGCGGTGAGCTGCTCGCCCTCCGGGGGGTGAGCTTCGAGCTGGATCAGGGCCAGGCCCTCGCAGTGGTCGGCGAAAGCGGCTCGGGTAAGTCCACGCTCCTGCGGGCCATCGCAGGTCTGGCGAGCCCAGACGCCGGGACCGTGGAGGTCGTCGGAGAACGCCCACAGATGGTCTTTCAGGACGCAGGGGCCTCCCTTACCCCATGGCTCCCGGTTGGAGAGCTGCTGTGCGAGCGCCTCACGCGCAGCGGTCTGTCCAAGGCCGAACGCCACCAGCGGGTGCTCCGGACGCTGGCAGCAGTGGAGCTGCCTGAAGCGGTCACCCGCGCCCGGCCACATCAGCTGTCCGGCGGTCAGCGCCAACGGGTCGCCATCGCCCGCACGATTGTCGTTCCACCAAAGGTGCTGCTTTGCGACGAGCCAACCAGCGCTCTGGACGTCTCGCTTGCCGCCACGGTCATCAACCTGCTGGGCCGGCTCCGCCGCGAGCTGGGGATCGCCCTCGTCTTCGTCACCCACGACCTCGCCGTGGCTCGAATGGTTGCAGACCGCCTCGCGGTGATGTACCTGGGCCGGATCGTAGAAGAGGGTCCGATAGAGCTTGTCTGCGCCGCCCCCGGGCATCCCTACACCATGTCGCTGATGGCGGCGGTGCCCGGCGCCAAACGATCGGCGCCACTGCCGGGAGAGCCCGCCAGCCCCCTCAACCCGCCGTCGGGCTGCTCGTTCCACCCCCGCTGCCCCCAGGTCACCAGCACTTGTCCGACTGCTGTGCCGAATCTGTGTGTCGACGACCGTCAGGGCGCACACCACCTGGTCGCATGTGTCCACTGGGGACCGCACTGATGGCAGTAGCCGAGCCCTACCTCCCGCCAATCGGCCGCCGCGGTTGGCTCCGTGGCACCAAGGCCGCAACCCGGCGGGTCGTGGCCCGCTCCGCTAGGACCGACCTGGCGGCAGCGGGGCTCCTGGTGGCGGTCACCGTGCTGGCGCTCGCCGGTCCCCTGCTCGCACCTTACAGCCCGGTGCTCCCAACCAACGGGCTGCCCATGACCCCGCCGTTTCACGGGTCCTACCTCCTCGGCACCGACGCCATCGGCCGGGACGTCTTCTCTCGGGTGCTGTACGGCATAAGGATCAGCTGGTTCTCCGCCCTGGCGGTGATCGCTTCAGGTGTCTTGATCGGCGGTCTCGTGGGCCTGATCGCCGGAGCAGCCGGTGGCTGGCTCGACACAGCTCTGATGCGCATCACCGATGCGTTCCTTGCGCTGCCCGGCCCGATTATCGCAATCGCGGTGGTTGCTGCTCTGGGCCCGAGCCTGCGAAACACGCTGATCGCAGTGATGGTCGTGTGGTGGCCCTTCTATGCCCGGATCGTGCGCGGAGAGATCCGTTCCCTCGTGGCACGCCCCCACCTCGACGCCGCCGTGCTGGGCGGCGCCAGCAGGACCCGACGGGCACTTCGCCACCTGCTCCCAGGCGCCGTGCCCGCGATCGTCGTCACCGCAAGCCTGGATGTCAGCAATCTGCTGATAACCCTGGCGGGTCTGTCCTTCCTTGGGCTCGGCTCACCCGAACCCGCCCCGGAGCTGGGCGCCATGGCAGCCCAGAACCTTCAGTACCTCCTCACGAACTGGTGGGTCCCGGTCGTGCCCGCCCTGGCCATCTTCTTGCTGGCCCTGGTGGGCAACGTGGCTGGCGACGGCGTGCGCAACCTGTTGGGCCGCTCATGATCGTACTCGTCGCAAAGCGCATTGGTGCTGCAGCGGTCATCATTGTGGTGCTGACGGCAACTCTTTTCCTCCTTCAGCGAGCTTCGCACACCAGCCCAGTTCACGCCCTGCTCGGCGCGGGAGCCTCCAAAGCCGCTGTGCGAGCCGAGACCCACAAGCTCGGCTTGAACAAGCCTCTGATCGACCAGTACCTCCATTACCTGGGCAACCTCGTCCACGGTAACCTCGGCACGTCGTACCGCACTCGCAGGCCGGTGACCACGGACCTGCGCCAGTACCTGCCTGCCACGGTGGAGCTGAGCTTCTTCGGCCTGGCTCTGGCGGTGATCCTCGGCACCATCCTGGGCATCGCCGGGGCAGGCCGGTGGCGCGGCTCGGGCGTGTTCCGCTTCGTGATGCTGTGCGGCTCGTCGACACCGCCCTTCCTTCTGGCTCTGTTGGGCATACTTCTCTTCTCCGGACGCCTCGGATGGCTGCCAGCCATCGGCCAGACCAGCTTCGCCAATGCCCCCACCGGCCCTACCGGCCTGCTGACGCTGGACGCGCTGCTGGCAGGGCGACTCGGGGTGTTCGCCGACGCCCTGGCACACCTTGTCCTGCCCGCCACGTGCATCGCCCTAGTACCCGCGGTGTCCATCGGGAGGATCCTGCGATCCAGCCTCGAGACCACGATGGGAGCTGACCACATCCGCACCGCGAGGGCCAAGGGCCTGCTTGAGCGGACCGTTCTCGTGCGCCACGCCCTGCGCAACTCACTGGGTCCGGCACTATCCATGACCGGCCTTCAGGCTGGTCTCATGTTCGCCGGAGTCGTGGTCGTCGAGGAGATCTTCGCCTGGCCGGGGATTGGCAACTACGTGGCTCAGAGCATCCCGCAGGGCGACTTCCCGGCAATAGCCGGGGTCACCCTGGTCCTGAGCGTGGCGTATGTGGCCATAAACACCCTGGTCGACATCCTCCAAGCGGTCGCCGACCCCCGACTCAAGCCCTGAAAGCGAGACGAACCCAAATGTCCACGCCCAGACACCCCCTCCACGGCCCCGAAGCGGCAAGGGCGTTGGAGGCCGAGCTCCACATCCCCACCACCAGGCGCGACGCCGAGATCGAACGAGGCCTCGAGCTGGGGCTCGCCAGCGCCGACTCCATAGTCGACCGGACCATTCCCACATTCTCCAGAGGCGAGCTCCCCCATTACGCGGGAATACCCACCTTCCTAAAAGCCCCCTACGTCGAGGACGTACGCACCTGCGGTGACTACGACGTCGTGATCATGGGCGCTCCACACGACTCAGGGACTACCTACAGGCCGGGGACCCGGTTCGGCCCCCAGGGCATAAGGCGCATCTCCTGTCTTTATGGCACCTACAGCTTCGAGCTCGGGGTCGACCTGCGCGAGTCGGTAACCATTGGCGATGTCGGCGACGTATTCACCATTCCCGGCAACATCGAGAAGAGCTTCGACCAGATTTCCAAGGCCGTGTCTCACGTATATGCCAGCGGAGCCTTTCCGGTTGTGCTCGGAGGGGACCACTCGATCGGCTACCCGACAGTCCGCGGGGTTGCCGAGCATCTCGACGGCAACCTCGGCATCATCCATCTCGACCGCCACGTGGACACCCAGGAGACCGACCTGGATGAGCGCATGCATACCACCCCTTGGTTCCACGCCACCGATATCCCCAACGTGCCGGCCAAGAACCTGGTGCAGCTCGGCATCGGCGGCTGGCAGGCCCCGCGCCCGGGTGTCAAGGCGGGCCGCGAGCGCGGGACGACGATCATGACCGTCAACGACTGCGTCGAGATGGGCCTCGACACGGCCGTCAAGCGCGCCCTTCAAGTGGCCTGGGACGACGCCGAGGCGGTGTGGCTGTCGTTCGACGTCGACTGCCTCGACGCCGCCTTCGTGCCTGGCACCGGATGGCCCGAGCCGGGAGGATTCCTCCCGAGAGAGGCGCTGCACCTGATTCAGGGGGTGGCGGCCCGCGGCCTGGCGGGCATGGAGATAGTCGAGTGCTCGCCCCCCTACGACTCGGCCGAGATCACCTCTTTGCTCAGCGCCCGGGTGATTTGCGACGTCCTCGGCACCCTGGTGCTCCACGGCCACCTTCCCAGGCCGTAGAGTCGCTGACATATGCGCCTCTCCCCACATGAGCGCGAACGGCTGATGATCCATGTCGCCGCCTCACTTGCCCGGGAACGCCAGGGCCGGGGCCTGCTTCTCAACCACCCCGAGGCGGTGGCAATCCTCAGCTCCTTCGTCCTCGAAGGAGCACGGGACGGACGGACGGTGGCCGACCTTATGGAGGCCGGGCGGGAGGTCCTGCACCGCGGCGACGTGATGGAAGGCGTCCCCGAGCTCATCGACGTGGTACAAGTAGAGGCCACCTTCCCGGACGGAACCAAGCTGGTCACCCTCCACAACCCGATCCCATGATCCCCGGAGAGGTCCTCGTCGGCGAGGGCACCGTGGCCCTGAACGCAGGGCGGCCGGTCACCACGCTGGTGGTCCGGAACCTGGCCGACCGACCGATCCAGGTCGGCTCGCACTACCACTTCGCCGAGGTCAACCCAGGTCTGGAGCTCGACCGGGAGGCGGCTTGGGGCCAGCGACTCGACGTTCCCGCAGGAACGTCGGTCCGCTTCGAGCCCGGCATCGAGCGAGAGGTGGCGCTGGTCCCCCTGGCCGGCGCGCGGGTCGTCCCAGGCCTTAGGAATATGGCCTGCGGTTCCCTCGACCCGCGCCCACCCCAGATCAGCGATCCCGATGTCTGAGCTCCCCCGCGCCCGCTACCGGGCGCTCTACGGCCCCACCACCGGGGACCGCATCCGGCTGGCCGACACCAACCTGCTCATCGAGGTCACCGAGGACCACTGTGCCGGCGGCGACGAGGCCGTCTTTGGCGGGGGCAAGGTGATCCGCGAGTCCATGGGCCAGTCTCGGGCCACCCGGGCCGAGGGCGCCCCGGACCTGGTGATCACCGGAGCCGTGATCCTGGACCACTGGGGGGTCGTGAAGGCCGACATCGGGATACGTGACGGGCGTGTCGCCGGAATCGGCAGGGCCGGTAACCCCGACATCACAGATGGAGTGGAACCCGCCCTGGTCATCGGCCCCTCCACCGACATCCTGGCGGGTAACGGGCTCATCCTCACTGCTGGCGGGGTGGACTGCCACGTGCACCTGATCTGCCCCCAGCTGGTGCCCGAAGCCCTCGGAGCGGGGATCACCACCCTGATCGGCGGTGGCACCGGACCCAGCGAGGGTACCAGAGCCACCACTGTGACCCCAGGGTCATGGGCCAGCGCCCGGATGCTCGAGGCCCTCGACGGCCTTTGCGTGAACGTCGCTCTCCTGGGCAAGGGGAACACCACCTCACCCGAAGCCCTGTGGGAGCAGCTCCGGGGCGGGGTCTCAGGGTTCAAGCTGCACGAGGACTGGGGCTCCACCCCCGCGGCGATCGACGCCTGCCTGCGCGTCGCCGAGGCCGCAGGTGTCCAGGTGGCGCTGCACTCCGACACCCTCAACGAAGCGGGGTTTGTGGAGGACACCCTGGCGGCGATCGCCGGACGTGGAATCCACGCATACCACACCGAAGGGGCTGGCGGCGGGCACGCTCCAGACATAATCGTGGTGGCTGGCCAGGCCAACGTGCTCCCGTCGTCGACCAACCCGACCAGACCACACACGCTGAACACGATCGACGAGCACCTGGACATGCTGATGGTCTGCCACCACCTCAACCCGAGCGTCCCCGAGGACCTGGCCTTTGCCGAGAGCCGCATCCGACCGTCTACCATCGCCGCGGAGGACATCTTGCATGACCTGGGGGCGATCTCGATGATCGGCTCGGACTCCCAGGCCATGGGCCGCATCGGAGAGGTGGTGATCCGGACCTGGCAGACCGCGCACGTGATGAAGGCCCGCCGTGGAGCCCTGCGGGGAGACGGGCGGGCGGACAACCTCCGGGCACGGCGCTACGTGGCCAAGTACACGATCTGCCCGGCGGTGACCCACGGCCTGGAAGCGGAGATCGGATCGGTGGAGGTCGGCAAGCTGGCTGACCTGGTCCTGTGGGAACCAGGATTCTTCGGAGTGCGGCCCCATGTGGTGCTGAAGGGAGGAATGATCGCCTGGGCCGCCATGGGCGACGCCAACGCCTCGATCCCCACACCTGAGCCGGTGCTGCCGAGGCCGATGTGGGGCGCCTTGGCTGTGCCCGCCGCTGCCACCAGCCTCGCCTTCGTGGCTCCGGTCGCCCTGGAGGCGGGCCTCGCCGAGCGACTCGGGCTGCGCCGACGCCTGGTGGCCGTGGCCAACGTGAGGGGTCGGACCAAGGCTGACCTGCCGGAGAATGACTGCCTACCCGACATCGCCGTCGACCCGGAGAGCTTCAGCGTTCGAATCGACGGTGCGTTGGTGGAGGCCGCCCCGGCACAGGTGCTGCCCATGGCACAGCGCTACTTCCTGTTTTGATGGCCCCAGTCACGCTGGTCAGACATCCGATGCGGCACGCTGGCGGAGGCACTCCCGTAGGTACTGGAGGGCAAAGTCGACGAGCCATGGCGAGTCGACTCGATGACCTCGGCGGCGACTGGCCTCGTCACGCTACCTTCGTTCTGATGGTCCGGGTCTTGTGATGGTCGCAGTCGCGGCCCTGCTGCTGCTCGCCGACGGCCGGCTCCCCAACGGCGACCACGCGCACTCGGGGGGGATGGAGGAGGCGGTGGCCCAGGGCCTGGTGAGCGATTTGGTTGGCCTCGGCCAATTCCTGATCGGGCTGAGCTCCAGCGTCGGGGTGCAGTTGGCTGCCTTGGCCGCAGCTGCCTGCTGGTGTAGCGAGGCATTGACACTCTCCGAAGCCATTGACGCCCTTGGGGCCCTCGAGGCCGAAGCCGACGCCCGGATGTGCTCTGCCGCCCAGCGTCGGACCTCTCGCCGGCGCGCACGCCAGCTCCTCAGGGTGGCGAGGATCGCCTGGCCCTGCGGTTTGCTGGACGGCTTGGGCGAGGCCCATTACGGCCTGATCCTCGGGGCCGTTGCTGCTGCGGCCGGCCTCCCGCCCAGCGCCGCCGCCGGCTGCGCTGCCTATGGCGCTGTCGCCGCTCCAGCGGGGGCGGCAGTGCGATTGTTGGGCCTGGACCCCCTCGAGGTCGCTGGGCTTCTCGCCACTCTTGCCCCGGCACTCGACACCGTGGCTGTCAGGGCGCTCTCGGGTGTTCCCACTGGCCCGGTGGGAAGTCCAGCCTGGATGGCAGATCTTCCTGCGCCGGCAGCTCCATTGCTGGACCATCTGGCCGAGGCCCACGCTCAACGGGAGGTGAGGCTCTTTGCCTCTTGAGCCCGTGCCCTTGGCGCCCCGCCCGGGCCGGCCCCGACGCCTCGGCATAGGCGGACCTGTGGGCTCGGGCAAGACCGCCCTGGTTGCGACCATCTGCCGCCAGCTGTCGGACCAGCTCAGCATCGCGGTGGTCACCAACGACATCTACACCACCGAGGACGCCGACTTCCTGCGTCGTGCTGGCGTCCTCGCCGACGAGCGGATCCGGGCGGTCGAGACCGGCTGCTGTCCCCACACGGCGATTCGCGACGACATCTCGGCAAACCTGGATGCTGTGGAGTCCCTGGAGGAGACCTTCCCGGACCTGGACCTGGTGGTTGTCGAGAGCGGCGGGGACAACTTGACCGCCACCTTCAGCTCGGGCCTGGTGGATGCCCAGATCTTCGTGATCGACGTGGCCGGAGGTGACAAGGTCCCGCGCAAGGGTGGCCCCGGCATCACCCAGGCCGACCTGCTGGTAATCAACAAGGTTGACCTGGCGCCGTTGGTGGGCGCAGACCTCGAGGTGATGGCCCGTGACGCCAGCGCCCGCCGCCCCGATAGGCCCACCCTGTTCACTTGCCTGGCCGGCTCGCCGGGGAGCGCAGGTTGCACTAGCAGAGGCGGGTCGCCGGGCATTGCCAGGTCCCCAGGTAGCGCCAGTGTGATCAGCTGGGTCCGAGGCTGGGTCACGACTCAGGCCAGAGCGTGAGCCTGCAGGACGGCCGGCAACGATGATCGCCGCCGCTAGCGCCGTGATAGAAGCGGGGCCCGACGGCGCACCAAGGTACCTGAGCCTGCGCTCTGCACCTCCACTGCTGCTGCGCCCCACACCAGACGCCCTCTACCTGGTGGGTGGCGCTGGGGGTCCCGTAGGGGGAGACGATGTGCGCCTCAGGTTGGCGCTCGGCCCGAAGGCTCGGCTGACGGTCCGTTCAGCTGCGGCTACCGTAGCCCGGCCGGGTCCGGAGCCAACTGAGTGGTCCCGCTTCAGCGTCACGGCCGACCTTGGCGCTGGAGCCGCGCTGGCCTGGCTGGTCGAGCCAGGTGTGGCGAGCGCGGGCTGCCGGCACCACGTGGACGTCGAGATCCGCATAGTTGCTGGGTGCACCCTGATCTGGCGGGACGAGCTGGTCCTTGGCCGTCACGGGGAACGCCCCGGGTCGTGGAGCACCAGCCTGCGAGCGGACCTCGACGGTCGCGCCCTGTTGCGCCAGCGCCTCGATGTCGGTCCCCACGCTCCGGGTTGGGACGGGCCGGCCATCGTTGGTAACGCCCGCGCCGTCGGATCCGTGCTGATGGTGCAGCCCGACGTGGGCGTCGGGCTGAGCCTGGGCCCGCACCAGCGCAGCGACCTCGGACGCCTCAGCGTGATGCCCCTCGCGGGACCGGGGGTGCTGGTGAGCGCCCTTGCCTCGACGGCCGGTGGCCTGCGTCAGATCCTCGAGCGACACGCTGGCGGGCACAGGACGTAGTCCCCCGCAGGAAGGATTGTCCGGACAGATCGGGAAAGCTACCTCGGGCATTCGAGCTCCTTTTCTGGTTTATGTGTCCCATGAACCGAGCCTGAAAGTTCGAAGTGTCGTCTGCTTTTCGGCCGAGTTACATCTCCATAAAGTGGCCACGACACCTGGTAACGCGCCCTTCACACGCGAGCAACTCCACAGATACAAGCCTGCGCTACCGTCTCCGCATCATCCGCCGCAGCACTATCTGAAAAAGGGAGCCCAAGAGGATGCCCGTAGTACAGCCGACACCTCCAATCACTTCTACCAAGGCAGACTCGGGGACTCCTCGCCGGTTTGCAGCCCTGGTGCAGAGCGAGACGAAGGAGGACTACTCGCTCCGGTACGCTCCCACCTCCTACCGTAAGTGGAGCTCGTACGTCGTGGGCACGACGGCAATGGGCGGGATCGCTTATCTCGCCGATTACGCCATCGGCGGCTCAATTTTCGTGACCCACGGCTTCACCAGCGGCATCTGGGCGATCGTCGCCGCCGCCGTGGTCATCTTCCTGACCGGGGTGCCGATCGCGTACTACGCGGCCAAGTGCTCCATTGATATGGACCTGCTGACCCGTGGCGCAGGATTCGGCTACCTCGGCTCCACGATCACATCGTTGGTCTATGCCAGCTTCACCTTCATATTCTTCGCCCTCGAGGGGTCGATCATGGCGCAGGCCTTGCAGAGGTCGATCGGAGTCCCCCTCCCGGTCGGCTACCTGCTCGTCGCGCTGGTGATCATCCCGCTCGTGGTGTATGGGATGACCCTGCTCTCCAAGATCCAGGTCTGGACCCAGCCGATATGGCTCGCCCTGCTGATCACGCCGCTCATCGTGGTGCTCGCCGTTCACCCCCACAGCCTGATCGGCTGGTCACACTTCGGGGGCGTCGCCAAGACGGGGGCCAAGTTCACCTTCATCGGCTTCGGCCTCGGCGCCGGCGTGGCCCTGTCGCTCATCGCCCAGATCGGCGAGCAGGTCGACTACCTGCGGTTCATGCCGCCCAAGACCAGGGCTAACCGCCGCATGTGGTGGTTCACCGTAATGTCAACAGGCCCAGGTTGGGTGGTGCTGGGAGCGTTCAAGCAGCTCGCTGGCGGCTTTCTCGCCTTCTATGTATTCTCCAAGGTGGGTTCGTCAAAGGCGGTCGAGCCCATCATCCAGGTCCTGGGCGGATTCCAGGTGGTCATCCCCGGCGCCGCCCTCATCCTCGCCACATTGTACGTGATCCTCTCCCAGGTGAAGATCAACGTCACCAACGCCTACTCAGGATCGCTGTCATGGTCGAACTTCTTCTCCAGGGTACTTCACTCCCACCCCGGAAGGGTGGTGTGGATCTTCTTCAACGTTGGCATCTCCCTGATCCTCATGGAAGCCGGCCTCTTCGGCTTCTTGAACACCATCCTCGGGTTCTACTCCAATGTTGCAATCGCCTGGATCGGGGCGCTGGTTGCCGACCTGGTTGTGAACAAGCCCCTGGGCCTGAGCCCACCCTACATAGAGTTCAAGCGGGCGCACCTCTACCCGATAAATCCGGTGGGCTTCGGATCGATGCTGGTGGCCTCGGTAATCTCCGTCATTGCCTTCTTCAACGTCTTTGGCACTACCCTCGCGGCTTTCTCACCATTCTTGGCCATCGCTATCGCCTTCGTCCTCTCGCCAGTGCTGGCGATCGTGACCAAGGGCAAGTACTACATTGCGCGGCCGGATACCCTCATGGACCTGCCGAATGCGCTTGGGCCTGAGCCGCTCATGATCACCTGCTCGGTCTGTGCCCAGGATTGGGAATTGCCCGACATGGCGCAGTGTCCCTTCCACGGTGGAACCATCTGTTCCCTGTGCTGCACCCTCGAAAAGACCTGTCACGACATGTGCAAGGCGGATGCCGGCACTGCAGTCACGATGTCCGACAAGGCGGTCCCACAATCGGTGGCCTGACGGCGACGCGCACCAAGGACCAAGGCAAGGAGGAGCGATGTACGAAAGAACACTGGCAAAGAGCCGGCGAAGGTACGGGTGGCCGTCGGGCTCGACGATGACGGACCACCCACTCACCTGCGTCATGTGCGGGGAGCGCTACCAGGGCACCCAGGACATCGCCCTGTGCCCCCTGCACCAGGGTCCGATCTGCCCGCAATGCTGCCATCAGGCCTGCGCCATCACGGCGGGTCCAGTAGCCAGTAGATAGCTACGGCGCTGGGAAACCTTCGTGCCTTGCAATGACATGGACATCGACGCCAGCGTCACCAGCGGTGCGCAGCAGCTTCTGCAGCACTGAACCCTTGGTCATCTCCTCCCACCGGCTCCGGCGGGTGAAGCCGAGGACGATCTGGGTGATCTGGTGCTCCGCGGCGAAGCCGAGCAGCGCCTCGGCTGGATCTTCCGCTTTGAGCTCGTGCCAGTGGCCACCGACGTCAACCGCCATCGACTTGAGGTGTTCGATGACGTCCGCGGAAGCTCTCCTGGTCCCGTCCCCGGGCACGACGTGAACCACCACCAGATCGCCCTTGGCTCGCGATGCGATGCGGGCGGCCCTGTGGATCACCTGCTCAGAGCTGTCGTCGCCCCGCACCGCAGCCAATATTCGCTCGTTGGTCTCCCACACTCCCTTCGTGCCATGCGCACGCAGGTAGGCCAGCATCTCCTCTTCGGTCTCGTCGGCAAGGAATCGCAACGCCAGCTCTCGCAGCGCGGTGAGATTCTCCACCCGAAAGAAGTGAGTGAGCGCCTGGGGAACCTTGTCAGCCGCGTAGATGTGTCCGTGGGCCATGCGCCGGCGCAGCTGCTCGGGGGACGAGTCAATCAGCTCCACCTGGTCGGCGCGGCGCACCAGCCAGTCGGGAACCCTCTCGCGCATCTTGATGCTGGTCATGGCCTCCACCGCGTCCGCCAAGCTCTCGAGGTGCTGGATGTTGACTGTGGTGATGACGGAGATACCTGAGTCGAGCAGCTCCACCACATCCTCCCAGCGCTTCCCATGGCGCCCTGACCCCGGGACGTTGGTATGGGCCAGCTCGTCCACCAGGACCACCTCTGGCGCTCTGACCAGCACCGCGTCAAGGTCCATCTCCTCGAACGAGCACCCCTGGTGCTCGACTGAACGCCTGGGGACCACCTCGAGGTCGCGAATCAGGCCCGCGGTGTAGGCCCGCCCGTGGGTCTCCACAAATCCGATGACCACATCGGCTCCGCGTTGCCGGCGACGCCATGCCTCGTCAAGCATTGCCGCGGTCTTACCGACCCCGGCCGCAGCGCCCAGGTAGATCCGGAACCTGCCCGCGGGCGCCACAATGGCGGCCTCCTCCGAGATGACCGCGGGGGCGGCTGGGTCAGCCCCCCCGGCGCTGCTAGATCCCTGCTCGATGCTGCTACCCCCTCTTGTAAGGCGGCTCGACGGTTGGGAATGCTTGGGACGAGCGGAGCGGCCAGCCAGTTGCAAGAATATCGTGGAACCATGAGCGCTGCGCGGGCGGGAGTGCCGCCGAAGCCGGGTAGCTGGTCGAAGCCGGGTAGCTGGCAGGGTGTGGTGGCGGCCCTGGTGGGAGTCGGACTGCTCAGCGCGGCCATGCTGCCGCTGCGGTCGCATCTGAGCGTGGCGACCACGGCGCTGGTGCTGGTGGTTCCGGTAGTGGTCGGCGTAGCTCTCGGTGGCTACGTCGCCGGGGCCGTGGGGGTGGTGGCCGGCTTCGCTGCCTACGACTGGTGGTTCATCCCCCCGTACTCGACCTTCTCGGTGGGAGCAGCGCAGAACTGGGTGGCCCTCGGCGTCTACGCCACCGTCACCGTGGTGGTGTCCCAGGTGGTGGCGGCACTGCGGCGAGCGCGCACGATAACGGCCCGCCAGGAGCAAGACGCCCGCCGCCTCTTTGAGATCTCCGACCTGCTCATCGGGGATCGTCCGACCGAGGCGCTGCTGGACAGCGTGGCGAGCACAGTACGCCGGGTGTTCGACCTGCGATCGGTGGTGATACTCCTGCCGCGCGACGGACGGCTCGGCGTCGCCGCTTCCGACGGCGAGGCTGTGCCCCAAGGACTGCTGCGCAGCATCATGCCGGAGCCGGGGCACCCCGCCCCAGTCGCCGTGGGGGGTTCCGAGGGCGTGTTCACCGTCACCCTCGCGACCTCGTCACGCCCTGTGGGCATCCTGGCCCTTGTCGGAGCGGATCTCGACGCCAACGACCGCCAGCTGCTGGCCATCTTCGCCAACCATGCGGCCCTGGCCGTCGAGCGGGCCCAGCTGCAAGAGCAGGCCACGCGAACCCGCATGCTGGAAGAGCTGGACCGCTGGCGGGGCGCGCTGCTCGGGTCGGTCTCCCACGATCTGCGAACGCCTCTGGCCTCGATCAAGGCTGCGGTCTCGGACCTGCGTGACCGCCAGGTCGCTTTGGCGGAGGCGGAGCGCGCTGAGCTGTTGGAGATGATCGAATCCGAGGCAGACCGGCTCACCCGCCTGGTCACCAACTTGTTGGACATGACAAGGATCGAGGCCGGTGCCCTGGAGGCCCATTGCCAGGTTGTGCTGATCGAAGAGCTTGTCCGCGAGGCCCTCAGCCGCGCCCGATGGCTCCTCGGACCGGGCTGTGTCGGAGCTGACCTGCCGCCCGACCTGCCGCTGGTCAGTGCAGATCCTGTGCTGGTGGGCGAGATCCTGGCCAACCTTGTCGAGAATGCCGCCCGCCACGCCGGGGCGACCTCGCGGGACTATGCCGACGAGACCGGTGCCGACGAGACCGGTGCCGACGAGACCGGTGCCGACGAGACCGGTGCCGACG
>JAVKSL010000007.1:0-74534 GCA_039583695.1 Acidimicrobiales bacterium
CGGCGCGTCACAGCCTGATGCCATGATGACACCGGCCCAAACGTGAAGATGAGGGCTCCCGAAACGTGAAGACCTCCGTGAACTACGCGGTGGGAATCGGAACCCTGAAAGGCCTGTCAGTCCCCAGGGATCAGCGGAAGATTTCGGAGTCGAATTCGTCCGTCGCCCAAAACCACGACCGCACCGGCGTCGAGATCATGGGTCAGCCGGTCCAGGTTGTCGAGCAGCAACGTGGCTTGGTCAGCTACGCGACGACTGATCTCGCCCCGAAACAGGATCACGCTCGGGGCATGCAACCGTTCTCGGGCCAACAACTCGCCGAAGTCGGTGTCCAAGGTCAGGAGAACCCGGGAATCGCTGGCAGCCTGACGGAGGACGACCGGATCAGGTGCACTGATCAGATCGAACTCACGGACATGGAGGGCGTCGTGACCAGCCTGGGAAAGTACCTCCGCCAAGCGCGGGGAGAGGCACTCGTCGACCAGGAACCTCAAGCGCCTCGCCGCAGCGGTAGCTCACGTTCCCTTACGGCCTCTGCCGCGTAGCGAAGGGCGTCTCGAATGTCCTCGCCCTCTAGATCCGGGTAGTCCGCGAGAATCTCTTCCGTGCTCATGCCCTCGGCGACCATCGCCACGACCGTGGCCACGGGGATACGAAGGCCGCGGATGCAGGGTAGCCCCCCCATTTTGTCTGCCTCGATCGTGATCCGCTCGAACGCCATGGCTCCTCCGGTCACCCAGCCTATCTCAAGGAGTGGAGACTTTCCCGTTCAAGATCCTGGCCTACCTGATACCCATCGTCGGACGTACCGACTCGAGGAGGTCCGGTTGGAGACGACATCTCGGCGCCGCAGCCGACGCATGGCCTTGCGCACCACGCCAGAGGAGCGCGAACTGATCGACCGCGCCGTGGTGGCAACCGGGACCGATCTGACCGACTTTGTCGTCAGCCACGCCTACCAAACAGCTCAGCGGGTGCTGGCCGATCACGACCGCTTCGAACTCGATGCCTGCGCCAACATTGCAACGGCGCGGCCCAATGGCAGGTCACGTACCCTCGCGGCGTTGGTGGCTGCCGATCTCAGGGGAAGGAGGGGAGTCCCCGGGTGCCGAACCGTGCACGAGCCTACCGCTGCAGCAAGTCTCAAACGAGCTAGCGGTAGACTGCTGCTCAAGCCAAAAACAACCTCTGACCTGCCCGATTATGGTGCGCCCCCTCGGATTCGAACCGAGAACCTGCGGATTAAGAGTCCGTTGCTCTGCCGTTGAGCTAGAGGCGCTTGGGTTGGCAGCCGGGCTAGCTACCGGGGGATGGTCGTGTGCTTGTACTCGTTGAGCTCGGGGGCTTGCCCGAACAGGTCCAGCACCTTGGCGATGGTGCGCTGGGCCAGCGCGGCGTCTCCCTCCGGCCTGGTCATCAAGCGGACGAACACTGCCTGCTCACCGGACACGAAGGTGGGCACCCCGAAGACCTGATGGTCTGCCACTTGCGCCTCGTGAGCTTTTCGCAGGGACTCGACTGGCCAACGCTCGCAGATCATGGCGAACACCGGGCCACCCAAGCCGAGCGGACGCAGGACGTCTCGCAGGACCTCCTCGTCCCGGATGTCTCGGTCCTCGTCGTGCCGGGCCCGGAAGATCCCCATGTGCACATCCCAGAAATTCTGTGGAAACCAGTCGTGCACCACCATGCCGACCTGCAGCGCCAGCAACTCCGGGGCCTTGGCCAGATCACTCCAGATCTCCGGCTCGCCCTCCTCCACATGGACAGCGCTCAGCGAGAACGGCTTGAATTCGACCTCCCAGTCAGCTCCGCCGCGAAGCGCGGTGATAACGTGCTCGTTGGCGTTACGGGCGTAGGGGCAACGGTAGTCCCAGTTCAGGGAGAAGCCAGTCATGGTGAGCCGATCTTAGCCGGCGCCGCTCAGAGCCTGGCGTGCCACACCGTTCCGCCCGCCAGAACCCATCCTTGCGAGGCATTCAGGAAGCTGCCCAGAACGCTGCTCGAGAGCGGGACAGTCGCCGGGAGGACGTAGCGCCTCCATCTGGCCCCGTCGTCGGTGCTCACCAGCAGCTCGGTGGTGACCGGACCCTGCTTGGCAGCCGGCAGGTCCACCAGCACCACCCATCCGACCTGGGCCGTTACCCGGTCCACCCCGATGCTCCCATAGGAATCCGAGACCGTTCCCACCCTCGACCAGTGTCCACCCCCGTCGGTGGTGCCCAGCAGCGAGCCCCCCACCACGGCCCAGCCGGTGGACGGCGAGGCGAAGCTGACACCGTCGGGCGTGCCCAGCAGCGCGGCACCGCTAACTGGGATCGGGTGCGGATCACCCCAGGTCCGGCCCCCGTCATGGGTGCTGAGCAGGGTTGCTGGGGCCAGACCGCTGGCCGGACCCACCGGCCCGTTGGGCGGGGTGGTGACCATCACGCCCTCGCTGGGGCTCAGCATTTGCAAGCTAGCCACGCCCTCAGACTCACGGCCCGGACGGTGGTGGAGGCTGTACACGCGCCTCCACGAGCGCCCCCCGTCAGTCGTGGCCATCAGCGACCAGTCGGCGGCCGGCGAGGACTCCTCCACCACGAAGGCATGGCTGGGGCTGAGGGCGCTGAGGCCTTGGACCAGGCCGGGCAGGTCGGCGACCTCAGTCCAGGTGGCTCCTCCGTCGGAGCTGCGCAGCACCGCTCCGGGGTCGGCGGCGGTTCCGGTGCCCCAGCCCTGGCTGGGCCCGGTGAGATCGAGACCGGTGGTCGGCGCGGGAGCGGGCTGCTGCTGGGACCAGGTTCGACCCCCGTCAGTGGTGTGGATGATCACCCCGCCCCCGTAGGCCGCCGCGGCCCACCCCTGGCTCGCGCCGGGGAACGAGAGGGCCACAAGGTCGAGCTGGACCCAAGAGTGAAGCACCTGGAAGGATGACCCCCCGTCGGAGGAGGTGACCAGGGTGGTGGCCGGTGGGTAGCACGCGGCCTGGTTCATGGTCAGCGTCGCCACGAAGGCGCCTTTGGCGGTCGTCGCGAACAGGGGCGCCGAGCCCGGCCCGCAAGGTCCCCCGGAAGTGGTCGCCACCCGGGGGGACACCGTCGACCAGTGGGCACCCGCGTCGGTGCTGCGGTACAGGTAAGTCACCTCGCAACCGTGCATGGCGCAGGTATCCGGGTCGAACACGCTGAGCAGGCCCACCCGGGCTCCGCCGGGCGCGGCGGAGAAGCTGAGCTGCGCCACCGTTCCCTGCGACCCGTAGTTGCCCGGCACCGCCACGGAGGCCTCGATCGACCAGTGGGCACCCGCGTCGGTGCTGTGCCAGATCCGTAAGGGTGGCGCCGGGCTCAGCCCGCCCAATGCACCCTTGGTGGGTGGCGGGCCGGCGACGGCCTCGACAGCCCAGACTTGGCTGCGGGCGCCTGCCACCGCGACGATCGGGCTGCCGGTTCGCAGCTGTAGCGACCAGCGGGTCCCACCGTCGATGGTTCCCAGCACCTCGCCGGGGCAGGAAGCGCCGCTCGAGCCGTTGCTGCAGCCCCGCACCGCAGCCCAGCCGGTGCCAGGTGTGCTGAAGGCCAGGCTTGCCACGTCGGCATGGATCGCTGGTGTCGCGTTCCAGGAGTACCCGCCGTCCGAGGTGCTCAGCACCACCGCCGAGCAGCCGGACCCCTGACCCTGCGGGCAGCCTCTGCCGGCCAGTGCGACCGCGTGGGTGGCGTCGAGGGCGCGGACCTCGCTCACTGGGTCCGGGCCACGGTACTGCGGCGTCCAAGACGCCCCGCCGTCGGAGGTGCCTTCGATCATGCCGGTGCAATCCGAGGTGCCTCCACCTGGGCAGCGCTCCCCGGAGACCCATCCGTGAGAGGTGTCGACAAAGGAGATGTCGCTGAGCTCAGTGGATGCGGTCGAGCCGGGTGACGCGCTGGCGGTAAGAGTGCAGCTGGAGGTCACCTTCAGGCGCGGGCCGGCGGCAGGGGCCAGGCTCGAGCAGGGACCGGGGACCAGACGCGGCGGGGCTACTGGCCTTGCCATGGAGGTGGTGATCTTTGTGCCCGGATGGCCCCCGCTGATCGTGACACCGCATCCCCCAAGGAGCAGGGTCCCCGCCAGGCACCCGGCTGCGGCGCCAAGCTGGCGCCGCAGCCGGGTGCTCGGGGGAGCGGAGGACCCGTGGCGGAGGCGGCGAGCCCATGCGACGAGCGGGCGGAGACGGCGGGCGGCGGCAGTAGCAGCTCCCATGACTGGATGACACCCGGCGCGGTCGATTGGTTCCGGCAACGGTGCCGACCCCGAACCTCTTGGCACCTGCCGCCTTGCACCGGATAGTGCTCCGCAGGCCGGTGCTCAGCTTGCCTGGAGGTGCTCAGCTCACCTGGAGCGGGAACAACCTCCGGATCGCCAGACCGAGCAGCCCTCCGATGATCACCCCGCCCACGACATCGGAACCGTGGTGGATGCGGACGTGCAGGCGGCTGGCAGCCACCATCGCCGCCAGCACGGCGTAGAGCGGCCATGCGGGGTCGTTCTCGGCCATCAGGACCAGCGCGCAGGTAGCCGAGCTGGCGTGGCCGCTCGGAAAGCTGCTGGTCCGGGGCTGGCGCACGTAGTGGGGGCGTTGACCAGGTGCGTCGGGTCGCCCACGGCGAAACACGGCCTTGATCGCCCCATTCACCAACGCTGACTCGAAGCCCAGCGCCAGGCCCAGGCGAGCAGCCGCTGGCCGGTAGCTGGGCGAGAATGCGGCACGCATCCCGGCGATGGCCAGCCAGACCAGGCTGTGGTCCCCAACAGCGGTGGCGACATAGAAGAGCCGGTCGGCGGCCCGCCGGCCTCGGATTGCGTCGAATGCCTGGTCGACGGCGCCATCGAATGACTCGACCGCGTCATGCATGGGCAAGGACCGGTCGCCGCCCCGCTCAGGCCGAAGCCCCAAGCTCGGCCCTTGCCCCAAGCTCGCCCGAAGCCCCAAGCTCGCCCGAAGCCCCAAGCTCGGCCCTTGCCCCAAGCTCGGCCCTTGCCCCAAGCTCGGCCCTTGCCCCAAGCTCGGCCCTTGCCCCAAGCTCGGCCCTTGCCCCAAGCTCGGCCCTTGCCCTAAGCTCGGCCCTTGCCCCAAGCTCGGCCCCGGCTGCACCGGCTCCGGCGTCGAGCCGGGACTCCGCGCCTGACCCGGCCGTCTCACCGAGCCCGGAACCCTCACCGAGCCCGGAACCCTCACCGAACTCGCCCGGCGCGCCGAGCTTGGATCCTGCCTCCGCTTTGGCCCGGCTCGGATCGCCCCCAAAGGCCGGGCACCATGCCTGAAATGAGCACCATCCGCACAGCGCCGACGGTCTGGGCCGGAAGTCCTCCTGCGCGCAGGCGCGCTCCACCGCGCTCCACACGGCCCGGGTGCGGGTGATCAGGCCCCGGGTGGACTGCTCGGTGGGCTCGGTGGAGATCGTCACCGCGTCACGCAGGTAGAGCAGCTGGACCTTCGCCGGGCGCACTCCGAGCGCCTGCTCGCAAAGGAACGAATAGAAGTGCACCCCGCCCAATCGCGCCTGCTCACTCGCCGTGCCCGGAACCTTGCCAGTCTTGTAGTCGGTGACCACCAAGCCGCCCTGGCCGTCCAAATCCAGCCGGTCGATGATCCCTCGCAGCGCCAGCGATCCGAGCCGGGCCTCCACCCAGAGCTCGGTGCCGATGGCCCTCACCGCATCGGGGTCCTCCATGGTGAAGTATCGCTCGACCAGGCTGTGGGCGTCAGCCATCATGGCCGCCGCCCCAACCTCGTCGAGCTCCAACCCCAACCACTCAGGGTCGATGACGATCTCGGACCACGCCTGCTCCAGGCACTCCTGAGCAGCGGCGGCACCTCGCGCACCAACCGGCACGTCCCAGAAGAGCTTCTCCAGCGCCCGGTGCACCAGCGTCCCGGTGACCGCCGGTGCGGTTGGCGGCGAGGGCAGGTGGTCGATGGCGGAGAAGCGGAATGCCAGCGCGCAGTCCTTGAACGAGCTGATCTTGGAAGGCGACATCGCCAGCGGCAACGGAAGGCTCACGGCTTCGATTCTACGACCCGGGTGTATCAGGATCGCGGACCGCCCCAAAAGCGCTGCGGACCGACACTGCCACCGTGCCTGGTTGCTCCATCGGCCCGAGATGCCCCACTGCCTCGACACGCTCGACCCGCCCCAGCGGCACCCGGGATGCCAGCGCCACCGCCTCGGGCTCACCCATGAACGCCGAGCGCGCCCCGTAAGCGACGATCACCGGACACCTCAGCTCCCCCAGGTGGTCCCAGGCGTCGTGAGCCAGGCCGGCTTCATATATGAGCGCCTCGTGCTCTCGTCGGCAGGCCAGCTGGACAGCCCCGCCGGCCAGCTCCTGGAACCCGCACTCCAGGTAGGCCGCCAGTGCCGCCGGGTCGAACGCAGCAAATGGGCCCTTGTGGGCCAGCTTGGCGTACGCTTCAGCAGCCGAGCCAAACACCTGGCGGCGCCGGCGGGTCGCCTCCGCCAGGGGTGAGGATTGGTCCCCGACGTCGGTCGGGGGCGGGCGGAACACCACCGGCTCGAAAGCATAGATCGCCTCGAAGGTCCCCGGCCGGGCGATCTCGGCCAGCATCAAAGCCGCCCCCCCGCAGGAGTGCCCGAATCCGAACGGCCGGTCCTCCGATCTCCCCTGGGCCGCCATCCAGCCCATCACGGCGAGCACATCGAGGCCAAAGTTGTGCCAGTCCCAGCGCTTCCAACCAGCGGCGCCCTCCGGAGGCAGGCCGGAGCTGCCGTGCCCCCTCGCATCGAAACCCACCGGCCAGTACCCCGGGCCCAGCGAAGCAGCCAGCGGTCTGAGCACCTCGGCACAAAATCCAGTTGCGTGCGCCATCACCACACCCATCCCACCCACCGCTCCAAGCGAGCCGACCGCAATCTCCACGCCATCTGCCGCGATAGCTAGGCTGCCCACCTCCGAGACGGTAGTCTCACCCAATCGACTCAGCGGCGTGGGGGATCGAACCTGGATACGAAGACGTCCATGGCAACTGGCATGACACCCCGCCGGCCACGCTGGAGGCGCTGGCCGAAGCCATGGGAGCCGACGCATCCCAGCCCGACCAAACCGGCGCGCCCCTGGTGGTGAGGGCCGGCGCGCACGTCGAGCTCGACGGCGCCTGGGAGGTCGAGCTGGAGTCCGGCGAGCGCCGCTCCGGCAAGGGCGCCCTTCCGAGGGAGCTCCCGCTCGGCTACCATCACCTTGCCCACGGCTCCCAAACGGTCCGCCTGATCGTCAGCCCCGGCCGCTGCCACCTCCCAGGGGCGCGCAAGTGGGGGTGGGCAGTCCAGCTCTATGCCCTGCGCTCGCGTGCCAGCTGGGGCATGGGCGACTTGGGGGACCTGACCCGTCTCGGCGACTGGGCGGCCGGCAGGGGCGCCGGGATGGTCATGGTGAACCCCCTCCACGCCCCGCGGCCGGGCGGCGAGGCCAGCCCCTACTTCCCGAGCAGCCGGTGCTGGTACGACCCCACCTACCTGGACATGTCCCAGGTCCCAGGTATCGAAGCCTGCCCGGAGCTGCCCCGCCTGCGGGCCGAGGCCGATCAGCTCAACGCCGAGCCGCTGGTCGACCGCACCCGGGTCTGGGAACTGAAGAGCGCAGGCCTGGAGTGGGCATGGGAGCGGTTCTGCGATGACCCAAATTTCGAGGAATATGCCCGGCGCTCATCGGCCTCGCTGCCCACCTACGCGAGGTTCGCTGCTCTGAGCGAGATCCACGAGGGGCCTTGGCCGACCTGGCGGGAGGTCGCAGCCGCGCCCCCCGAGCGGGTCCGATTCCACATGTGGCTGCAGTGGCTGCTCGACTGCCAGCTCGCTGGCGCCGGGCGGTCGGTCGACCTGGTGACCGACCTGGCGGTGGGCGTCGACCCGGCCGGTGCCGACACCTGGATGTGGCCGGACTGCTTCGCGCTGGGGGCGAGGGTCGGGGCGCCGCCGGACGCCTTCAACCCGGAGGGTCAGGACTGGGGCCTGCCGCCCCTGGACCCGTGGCGGCTGGCTGCCGCTGGTTTCGAGCCCTTCGTGCAGACCCTGCGGGCCGCGCTGCGCCGGGCCAGGGGGGTGCGGGTGGATCATGTGATGGGCCTGTTCCGGCTGTGGTGGATCCCGTCGGGGGCGAGTCCGGCCGACGGTGCCTACGTGCGCTATCCTGCCTCTGAGTTGCTGGATATCCTGGCCCTGGAAAGCGTGCGGGCGCAGGCCTACGTCGTGGGGGAGGACCTGGGGACGGTGAAGCCTTCGATTCGCGCCGAGCTGGCCGAGCGGGGGGTGCTGTCCTACCGGCTCTTGTGGTTCGAGCCGACACCGCCGGGGCCGGACTGGCCAGGGCTGTCGATGGCCGCAGTCACCACGCACGACCTTCCGACGGTGGCGGGGTGCTGGAGTGGCGCCGATGTCGCCGAGCAGCAGGCCCTGGGACTGTCGCCCGACGCCTCGGATGCCGTGGCGACCCGTGAACGGGTGGCCGGGTGGGCTGGTCTGTGCCCGGATGCGGAGATGGGGGAGGTCATCCTGCGGGTTCACCGGCTCCTGGCGTCGGCCTCCTCGGCGCTGGTCGTGGCCACCCTGGACGACGCTCTGGGCGTGGAGCGCCGCCCCAACATCCCGGGCACGACCGCTGAGGTGCGGCCCAACTGGTGCCTGGCCCTGCCGGCCAGCCTGGAAGAGATCATGGCGGACCCGGTCGTGGACGAGGTCGGCCGGGTCCTGGACAGCGGCGCCTGAGAACGCTCTCAGCCGGGCGTTCACCGGGGGGAGCCTGACTGGCGTAGCATCTGGCAATGCAGCATTTGATCAGCTCGGGTGGCTACGCCGCGGTCTTTTTGTTGATGGTGGCCGAGTCGGCCTGCGTGCCGATCCCGTCCGAGGTGATCATGCTGTTCGCCGGGGTGCTCGCCGCCACCGGGCGGCTCAGCCTGGTGGCAGTCATCGTGCTCGGTGTGCTCGGCAACCTGGTGGGCAGCCTCATCGCTTGGGGCGTGGGCTGGGTCGGGGGCCGGCCTGCCCTGCATCGTTGGGGGCGCTGGGTATTGCTCTCGGATGCCGAGCTGGACCGGGCTGAGGGCTGGTTCGAGCGCCACGGGGAGGGGGCGGTGTTCTTCGGTCGGATGCTGCCGGTCGTGCGGACCTTCATCTCCCTGCCGGCAGGGGTGGCACGCATGGCCCCAGGTCGCTTCGCCAGCTTTACCCTGGCCGGCTGCATTCCATGGACCGCGGCCCTGGGCGTGGCGGGCTATGAGCTCGGGAGCCAGTGGCGTTCGGTGGCGCACGGCTTCAAGGATGCGACTTATGTGATCGCGGTCCTGGTCGTGCTGGCGGTGCTGGCGGTTGTGGTGCGCCTGGCTCGCCGGCGGCGTGACGAGCGGGCCGCCCCTGCTTCCTCGGGCACCTGAGGACTTCACGCGATTGTGACTTAGCCCGCACGTCCCGTTCACGCGGTGGTGGTTGGCTGGGTGCCCATGAGCAACGGTGTGGCCACGCTGCTGGAGCAGGTGCTGAGCGAGCAGGCGGAGATGAGCGCGGTGGAGCTGTTCTCGGGGCTTCACGAGGTGGGTCTGGCCGGCGAGGTCGGGTGGTATCGCAACCTCATGCCGGCGAGCCCACCGGGGCCGGGCCGCCAGTACGGCTTCGAGGTGGACCTGGACTCCTGCACTGGCTGCAAGGCGTGCGTCACGGCCTGCCACCGGCGTAACGGCCTTGACGAGGGGGAATCCTGGCGCAGCGCGGGTCTGTTGGAGGTTCGCGGGGCCGGGGCTGTGGCTGTGGCCGGGGCTGTGGCTGTGGCTGTGGCCGCGAAGCCCGGTGCCGGTCGAAGTGGCAGTGATTCGGGGTCTATAGCAACCAGAATCACTACCGGCCCGGCGAGGGTGGCCCCCCAGGTCGTGACTACGGCGTGTCACCACTGCGTGGAGCCGGCCTGCCTAGGGGGATGCCCGGTGAACGCATACGAGAAGGACCCGATCACCGGCATCGTGGTCCATCTGGACGACCAGTGCATCGGGTGCGGGTATTGCCTGATGACCTGCCCGTACGAGGTGCCTCGCTTCAACGACCGGCTGGGGATCGTCCGCAAGTGCGACATGTGCCGAGGTCGGCTGGCTGCTGGCGAGGCGCCGGCCTGCGTGGAGGCGTGTCCGAACGGGGCGATCCGGGTGTCGATAGTGGACGTGGCGGGCCAGCGGAAAGCCGCGGCGACCGGGCGTTTCCTGGTTGGAGCTCCCACCCCGTTGAAGACTGTTCCGAGCACTGTGTACCGCTCCAGGCGGGGCCTCGACACAACCCTGCGACCTGGGCCTCACGGCACGGTCCCTCCCAAGCCGGGTCGAAGCGAGCTGCCGCTGGTGTGGAGCCTGGTGCTGAGCCAGCTTGCAGCCGGTGCGGCCCTGGCCGGGGCAATTGCCGGGGGCTCAGTCGGTCTGGCCCTCATGACGGTGGTGCTCGGCGCCGTCTCCGTCGTGGCGAGCCTGGCCCACCTGGGGCGGCCTCGCTACGCCTGGCGGGCAGTGATCGGCTGGAAGCATTCCTGGCTGAGCCGGGAAGTGCTGGCAATCAGCGCCTTTGTGAGCCTGGCCGCCGCCTGGGCGGGAGTCTCGCTGGCTGAGCTGGCTTGGGCTTCTCCGGTGCCCGTGATCGCCGAGCTCGGCGCGGTGCTCGGGTGGGTGACCGCCGCGGCTGGGCTGGCCACCATCGCCTGTTCGGTGATGGTGTATGCGGCCACGGGCAGGAGCTGGTGGCGGGCGAGCCTGGGCGCGGTGCGCTTTGCTGGCACCGCGGCGTCCGGCGCTCTCTGCGGGTTGGCTGGCATATTGGCCATGACCGGCCAACCGGGCCGCCCCGGGTCGGGGAGGGCCGTGCTGGCCATAGCGCTGGTGGTGCTCGCCGGGAGCGTCGTAGCCTCCGAGAGGCTGGCGCGCTGGCGCATGCGCCGGCGGTTGGCCGACTACGTGGACCGCAGCCGGGGCGAGATGGCTGGAAGTGCCGCCCTGCTCCGCCGCCGAGCGCTGCGGAGCCTGGCCGGCTGGCGCCTTGGCTGCAGCCTCGCCGGCGCTCTGGTGCTGGCTGACGGCGTTGCCCTGGCGGCTCCCAGTCCAGGGCGAGTGCTGGCTGTCGCGGGCTTGGCGCTGGTGCTGGCCGGTGAGCTGGTTGGGCGAAGCATCATTTTCGTTGCCGTGGCCCCGACCAGGATGCCTGGCGGGCGGGTGTGACCGGGCGGCTCCCGGCCCCCATCCTGGTGCGCCGGGGAGGTCAGCTCACCGACGAGCTGGCCCGTGAGGCGGGCGGCCCCCCGGGGCTGGGCCAGGTTCCTTCCCGACTTGCTCCCAGCTCGATTGCGCCGGTTGTCTGCGGCTACTGCGCGGTCGGCTGCTCGCTGGATGTTCACGTCCGAAACGGCAGAGCGGTGAGCTTGTCGCCGAGCCCGGCTTACCCGGTCAACCGGGGTCATGCCTGCCCCAAGGGTTGGGAGGCACTCGCCCCCCTGGCGGCGCCCGACCGGGGCACGGTCCCGCTCCTGCGCCGGGGGGGTCAGCTGGAGCCGGCCTCCTGGCCCGAGGCTGTAGGCGAGATGGTGAGTCGATTTCGTGCCATAGGGGAGCGCCACGGTCCAGCGGCGGTGGCCTTCCTCAGCACGGGTCAGATCGCCACCGAGGAGATGGCCCTGCTCGGGACCCTGGCCAAGTTGGGTATGGGCATGGTCCACGGCGACGGGAACACCCGCCAGTGCATGGCCAGCGCAGTGGTCGCCTACCAGGGCTGCTTCGGGTTCGACGCCCCGCCGTACACCTACGCCGACCTGGAGTGCTCGGATGTGATAGTGCTTGTCGGCTCCAACATGTGCATCGCGCATCCCATCCTGTGGGAGCGGGTGTGCGCCAACCCGCACCACCCAGAGGTGATCGTGGTGGATCCCCGACTCACCGAGACCGCTGCTGCGGGAACCCGGCACCTGGCGATCTGGCCCAAGTCGGACCTGTGGTTGCTCTACGGCCTGGCGCACGCGCTCATTGCCAGAGGCGCAGTGGATGCCGAGTTCGTGGCCGCACACACCTCCGGGTTCGAGGGGTTCGCTGCGCACGTGGCTCGCTTCACCCCCGAGGTGGTGTCGGCCCGCACGGGACTAGCCGCCTCCGCGATCCTCGAGGTGGCCAACCAGATTGCGGCGGGCCGCCGGGTCTCGTTCTGGTGGACCATGGGGGTGAACCAGAGCCACGAGGGGGTGCGGGTTGCCCAGGCGATAATCGCCCTGGCCTTGATGACCGGGAACATCGGCCGGCTCGGCACGGGTGCCAACTCGATCACCGGCCAGTGCAACGCCATGGGCTCACGCCAGTTCTCGCTGACCACCGGGCTGTTCGGTGGGCGGCGCTTCGAGGATGCCGCCGAGCGCGCCGAGGTTGCCGAGATGCTGGGGTTGGACGAGGGCCTCATTCCCCGGAGCAAGGGCCTGGCCTACGATCAGATCCTGGGGTCCATCCGCAGAGGGGAGGTGCGAGGGCTGTGGGTGGTGGGGACCAACACGGCACATTCTTGGCCGGATCGCGGCGCACTGTCGTCGACCCTCGCTGAGCTGGAGTGCCTGGTGGTGCAGGACATGTATCCGACCACCGAGACGGCGTCGAGGGCTGACGTCTACCTTCCGGCGGCTGGCTGGGGGGAGAAGGAGGGCACTTTCATCAACTCCGAGCGCCGGGTCGGCCTCCTCCAGCGCGTGGCGCCGGCCCCGGGACAGGCGTTGGCCGACTTCCACATCTTCCGGCTGGTCGCAGAAGCCTGGGGGGTTGGCCCCATGTTCAGAGACTGGACCAGCCCCGAGGCGGCTTTCGAGGTCCTCCAGCGCGTGTCCAGGGGCACCCCCTGCGACATCAGCGGCATTGCCGGCTACGAGCAGCTACGCAGCTCCGGGGGCGTCCAGTGGCCCTACCCCGAGGGGACCGCGGACGCGCCGGCCGAGCGGCGGCTGTTCGAGGATGGACGCTTCTACCACCCTGATGGTCGAGCTCGATTCGTGTGGGACGAGCCTCACGCCGGGCCGGAGGATCTGAGCGCGCAATGGCCGCTCCGGTTGCTGAGCGGGCGGGGCAGCTCGGCGCAGTGGCACACTCAGACTCGCACCTCAAAGTGCGCGGTGCTCGCCGGATTGGCGCCAGCGGAGGCTTACGTGCAGATCTCTCCGACCGATGGCGAGGCATTCGGGATCGCCGAAGGGGACCTGGTCGAGGTGTCCACCCGCCGGGGCACCATGACCGCACGTGCCTCGGTCACCGCGGCCGTCGGGCCGGGTCAGATCTTCCTGCCGATGCACTACGTCGGGACCAATCGCCTGACGCTGGAGGTGGTCGACCCCCACTCTCGCCAGCCCTCGTTCAAGGACGGCGCCGCCACGCTGCGCCGCATTGGGGGGGCCGAGGCATCTGGGTGATCAGCAGGCTGATCTGGACCCATGCTCGGCCTCGATGATCGCATTCACCAGGTCGGCCCGAGCGCGTGCCACCCGAGAGCGAATCGTGCCCACCGGGCAGGAGCAGGCCGCCGCCGCCTCCTCGTAGGAGAGCCCCGAGACCTGGGTGAGCACGAACGCCATCCGTCGCTCAGGGGCCAAGCGGGCAATCAGGTCGGCCATCGCCAGCGGCCCGCCCGGATCGGGAACCACCCGGGTGAGCACTGTCGCATCCCGGTTGCGGCGCCGAGTGCGAGATCGTAGCTCATCCATGCAGGTGTGCCTGGCAATGGAGAGGATCCAAGCACGTGCCGGAGCGTCGCCCCGGAAGCGCCGGATGGCCCCGAGTGCCCGGAGGAAGGTCTCCTGGGACAGGTCATCCGCGCTGCGAGCGTCGACCGCCGCGGCACAAAGACGCCAGACCGGCTCGTAGGCGACCTCGACGAAGCGCTGCAGCGCGTCGGGTTCCCCGGCGCGCGCGGCGTGGGCGAGCTGGGAGAGTCGGTCCATTGGCGCGAACCTATCCCCGAGGCTGAGCACGGCTCCAGTCGTGGGCCCGGAACGGTTCAGGCTGGATAGCGGGTGGTGAGTGGGCGCCGAGGCGGACCCGGCACGGGCTCGATCTCGTTGGGGAACTTTTGCCCAACCGTGAACGACTGGACATGTGTGAACTGCGATGCGGCCCGCGAGGCGATCTCCGCCCTTCTCGACGGCGAGCTCCCTGGGCTCGAGCTGGGCGACCTGGAGCGACACGTCGGCGGGTGCGTCGGGTGCGCCGATTGGCGGGAGAGGGCGCACCAGCTGACCAGGAGGGTGCGGATTCAGGCGGTGTGCCCGCCACGGCGGCCGCCACCTGAGCTGCTGGCGATCGTCCTGGGGGGTTGTCGGTGTGGTTGTGCCGGCTGTCGATGTGGTCCTGGCTCTGGCCAGTGTGGCTGTGGTGCGGGCGCTTGTGGCTGCGACGTGTGCGGACATGGCTGAGGTGGCGGTGATGGAGGCGATGCGGGTGGGGGCCACTCTGCTGGCAGCGGGGATCCCCGCGATGCCGGGCATGGGTGGCGGGCCAGGCCCGACCCCCGGCAACCCGCGCGTGGTGTCCGCCTTTCACACCACGCTCTTGTTCCAGGGGCTCATTGTCCTTGTGATCGCGGGTCTTGTGCTCCTGGCGTGGAGCTTCATCCGCCGCATGCAGCTGGAGCGTCCGAAGGCGACTCAACCGGTCCCCGTTCTCCCGCCGGAGCCGGTTGCCAGGCGTCTGCTGCGGATCTGCTTCGGGCTCCTGTGGATATTGGACGGGATCCTCCAAGGCCAGCCTGGCATGCCGATGGGCATGGTACCCAAGGTGATCCGGCCGGCCCTGGCAGGCTCTCCGGCTTGGGTTCACGATCTAGTGAATGACGCTACCGCCATCTGGATCCGTCACCCCCCAAGCGCTGCAGCGGGGGCCGTTTGGATCCAGGTCGGGATTGGCGTCTGGCTCCTTGCGGCACCGAGGGGGAGCTGGTCACGCCTAGGTGGCCTCGTCAGCGTCGGCTGGGGGCTCGTGGTCTGGGTCTTCGGGGAAGCATTCGGGGGGATCTTTGGCCCGGGGTACTCGGTCCTGTTCGGGGCACCGGGGGCAGCGTTGCTGTATTGCGTTGCCGGAGTATTGATCGCCCTGCCGGAGAGGCTCTGGCTCACCTCACGGCTGGGCCGGAGAGTAGGACAGGTGACGGGCCTGTTCCTCGTCGGGATGGCGGTTCTCCAAGCGTGGCCGAACAGGGGGTTCTGGCTGGGCCAGGGTCCTCACGCAGACAATTCCCGGACCCTCGTGGCCATGGTCACCCAGATGGCCAAGACCCCCCAGCCCCACTGGCTGTCTTCCTGGGTGGCAGGTTTTGGGGCGTTCGACGCCGCCCATGCCTGGGGGGTCAACCTGTTCGTGGTGATCGTGCTGGCGGGAGTGGGGCTGGGCCTTCTGACGGCTCGCCGGACGTTGGTGGCCGTCGCGGTGACGGCTGGCGTGCTCGGGTGCCTGGTCGACTGGGTGCTGATCGAGGATCTCGGCTTCTTTGGGGGAGTGGGCACCGATCCGAACAGCATGATCCCGCTTGCGGTGGTGCTGGTGGCTGGCTACGTCGCGATGAGCCGGGTTCCGGCCGCCGCGACTTTCTCGGCAGGGTCGGGGTCGGGGGTGCCTGGGTCGGGGGTGCCGGGCAGGCCAGGGTGGCGAGATCGCGTTGTGCTCAGTCCGAGCTATGCCTTCCGCTCAGTTGCGGCTATCGGGGCGCTGGGTGTCATCCTGGTGGGGGCAGCACCCCTGGCGGTGGCGGCGATCAACCCCAATGCCTCCCCGATCCTCACCCGAGCTCACGTCGGCGCTGCGGGGGTCACGGGGGCAGCAGTGTCGGCGGGGGCCACTGGGGCAGCGGGGGCAGCGGGGGCCACGGGGGCAGCGGGTATTCTCGGTGGTCGAGCTGATCTGGAACGTGAGGAGGCCACGCAGTGCTGGGTGTGAGCATGACCAGAGTCAGCTTCAACATTCACAACGCCATCACAGCTTGGACCTGGACCCCGTTCTCGGTGCTCATGGCCGCGGTCCTGATAGGCGTCGGATACTGGTACCTTCGAGCTGACTGGCTGCTGGCTGCCCGGGGCCGGCGCTGGCCGGGGAGTCGCACCGCCTACTTCATGGGCGGTCTGTTCATGGTCGAGCTGGCGCTTGGCTCACCAGTTGCCACGTTCACGAACTACGACTTTCAGGCTCACATCGTCCAGCATCTGCTCCTGATGGTGGCTGCTCCGGCGCTGCTGGCCCTGGGGGCACCTTCGACCCTGCTTCTCCAGACCGTGAGCCGCAAGGTCAAGCTCCGCTGGCTCAAGGTGCTGCATTCGCGACCGTTCGCCGTGCTCACTCATCCGCTCACCGCCTGGATATTGTACATCGGCCTGATGTTCGCGTTCTTCCTCACCAGTCTCATCAACACCGCGATGCTGCACATGCCATTGATGGACGTGTTGAACCTGACATTCCTGATGGGGGGTTGCCTGTACTGGTGGCCCATGATCGGCAGGGACCCGATGGTCCGCTGGAAGATGGGCTACGGCGCCAACATGGCCAACCTGTTGCTTGGCGGCGCAACGGAGACCTTCCTTGGGGTGTTTATCTTGATGTCACACAATCCCATAGCGTCGATGTACACCCTGTCCAGCACCCACGCAGGTGGAGCGCTTCTGTGGATCTCGACCGAGGTGGCCACGGTCGGCGGGCTGGCTCCGCTCTTCATTGCTTGGATGCGATCAGAGCAGCGGGAAGGGGCTCGTCTGAATGCCCGTCAGGACGATGTAGCTGTCGACGGTGCCAGAGCAAGCGCCGGTGCCGTCCCTGTGCGAGCGGCAACCGGTCCTGCCTTCCAGGTGGCGGGTGGCGATTCCCAGCTGACGACCTGGGAGTCCGCCTGGCTCGCACGGACTGGTTCGATACCGGCTAGGCGCGAGCCCGACACCAGGAAGGTCGACCCCCGCGGGGTGTGACCATCCACGGGCAACTGGCGCGGGCAGATGTCGCATAGCATTCTCAGCCCCACCTAGTCCCGTGCGAGAGGCGTACTTGTCGTGATGGTGTGCGTTTTTCGTCGGTCATCACGACAAGTACGATCGCCGGCGACCTTAGGCGCCGGCAAAGACCTCTCGGAGTTGAACCGACACCACAGCACGAGCTTGTATGGGCCGTCGGGCTCCCGAATCACTGCGGGCCCCGGCGTCTTGCTCCCACGATTGCCACTGCGATCACCGCCGTCTTAGCCGACCTGTTGCGCCAAGCGTGGCGGTTGCCGTTGAGGACCACGCAATCCCCCTCCTGAAGATGCACCTCCACGCCGTCGTCCAGCTCCAGCCATACCTCACCGGACACCACGAGGTCCACGTCCACGGTGTCTGTGGTGTGCATCCGGAGGTTGTCCCGTTCCAGCACGGCCAGCAGCCCGGGGAGCTTGTCGTTCACCTCGCTCACGGCGTCATCGCCATCGAGCAAGGCGGGAGGGCCCTCGGTGTCTGGCGGGAGGGTGAAGCACCAGAACCGAAATCCTCCCGGTGGTGGGTAGAAGCGCTCGGTCATCCGGGCAGCACCGTCGCTGGGCAGGCTGAACGGTTGGTCCGCGCCCCAGATCAGGCTCAGCTCCTGGCTGCCCAGGAGGGCCGCGGTGATCGGTTCCAGGCACTCGTCGCTCACCACCACGGATTTGCCGTCTGGGCGCTGGGCGGTCACCACCCTGCGCGGTCGCATCAGGGGGCCAGCCCGTGGGCACGGGCGTATGCCGCGGCCTGGGTCCGGCTGCGGCTGCGGGTCTTGGCAAATACTCGGTTCACGTGCGTCTTGATCGTGGCCACGCCCACGTAGAGCAGGGATGCGATCTCGGCATTCGAGCGACCCGCGGCCATCAGCGCCAGAACCTCGACCTCCCTTGCCGTCAGGCCGTCGGGGAGCTCCACCGGGCGGATCGCGCGCTGGGCGCGCATCGCCGCCTCCGCCAGCCTGGCCTGCACGGCTCCGTCAAGAACGGCTTGCCCCGCGGCGGCGGCTTCGAGGGCACGGCGGATGTCGTCGCGCCCGGCGTCTTTGGTCAGGTACCCGATCGCCCCCGCTCCCAGGGCGCCGAGCACGGACTCGTTGTCGGCGTAGGTCGTGAGCACCACCACGGCGGTTCCCGGCCTTCGCGAGCGGATGGCTGCGGTAGCGGCCACCCCGTCGAGCTCCGGCATTCGCAGGTCCATCAAGACCACATCCGGCTCGTGCCGGTCCACCAGTGCGATTGCCTCGACGCCGTTCGCTGCGGTGCCCACCACCTCCATGCCGGGGAGGCTTCCGACGATGGTTGCCAGACCCTCCCGCACCACCCGCTGGTCGTCCGCGATCACCACCCTCATGCGGGGATCCTGGTCTCGACCCGCCAGCCGTCGCCGTGCGGACCGGCGTCGACCTGCCCGGAGAGCAACAGGACCCGCTCGCGAATCCCCTGGAGCCCGTAGCCAGCGCCAAGAGCCGACCCGGACTGGGGCCGGGTTGCCCCCTCGTTCAGCACCACCAGGCCCACCGCATCCGAGCCAAAATCCAGCCTCACGATCACCCCTGCCCCGGGTGCGTGCTTGACCGCGTTGGCGAGCGCCTCTTGGGCCACCCGATATAGCGCCAAGGAGACCTCGGGGACAAGCAGGCGAGGCTCACCCGACACCTCCAGGACGGCACCGGTTCGGACGCAGAGGGCAGCGAGGCCCTCGGCCAGCGGGATCGGATCCTCTCGCAGAGCTTGCACGGCCTGGCGCGCCTCCTCCAACCCCGCGCCGACCAGCTGGCGCGTGCGCTCGAGGCCCCCTCGAACGGCGGGCGCCACTGGCTCGGAGCCGGATACCGCCTCGAGCGCCTCCAGCTGGACCGAGAGCGCCCCCAGGGTGTGGGCCAGGACGTCGTGGATCTCTCGAGCCAGGCGGTTGCGCTCGGCGAGCACCGAGGCGCGTGCCCGCTCAACCTCGGCGCGCTCGGCTTCGATGGCGATCAGGCTGTCGTGCTCGGCACGGCCCACGGCTTGACGACGCCCCATGCCGACAACCAGGCCCGCCAGGGCGACCAGTGCTCCATCTAGTGCCAGCACGAGCGGCTGACCCCCGAAAGCCGCCGAGCACAGGACAGCCACAGGGCCCACGGCGCTGAGCGCGAGGGCGCCGGGCAGCTCGAATGCGATACCTGCGTCCATCCCGGCCACCCCGACAAAGGCGAGAGCCATCGCTCCCCACGGAACCAGCGCCCCGCCTGCTGCTCCCAGGAGGGCCACGACTGCGACGACGGCCAGCGGCCGCCGCCGGACCCAGGCAAAGAGCCAGCCAACCCAGGCGACGGCGGCCGCGGCCAGCAACACCGCAAACCATGGTCCCCGGGGGCTGGACGCCGGCTCGGCGATGGTCGCCCACACGAGCAGACCAAGGCCGAGCGACCGGGTGATGCTCAGCAATCGCGGTCCCTCGAACAGCGCTCGCTCATGGACCACCCGTTGCACACACACAATGATGCCCGGTCTTGCCTAGGCTCGCCGATCGATCGGATCGCTCGACAATCTGAGCTCCCGAAGCTGGCGTCCGAGCGAGGACCGAGCCCGCCAGGCCAGCACGCCGTTGCGCCCCACCACCTCGGCGAGGGCCATCAGGATCAGGCTGGCCGCCCACGCCTCCAGGACGATCCCGTTGGCCGCGCTAAAGCGTGCAACTGCTGGGCCACCGCCATTGCTGGCATAGATCTCGAAGGCCAGGCGGCCACCGACACCCACAATCCACAGGGTCGCGGCCAGCGCGCCGGCCTTGGCGATCGGCACCCCGTCGGGCCCTGGGCGGATCGCGGTCGCCAGCGCGCAGCCCACGCCCAGGGCGAGACCGACGCACGCCCCCAAGACGGTGAGCACCAGGCTGTTTCCCGAGGCGGGGATCCCGTGAAGGTAGGTGACCGCAGCCCAGATCACCAGGCCGAGCGGCCAGAGCAGCCCAAACATGGTTAGCCGCTTTCCGCGGATCTGGCGTAGCACCAGGGCTACTAGGACACCGCTGATCAAATAGCCGGAGATTGACATGCTTAGAGTCTCTGGCAACCGGGAGACGGTGTCGTCAGCTCCAGGGTTGATTCACGGGTGGATCTGCCTCCACCCGAGCCACCCGAGCCACCCGAGCCACCCGAGCCACCCGAGCTGCCCGAGCTGCCCGGCTACCCTGTCCATATGCCTGACCGGGGTGGGTCCTACCAGGCCCGCTTCGATGAGCTCGCCGCCCGGGGCGTCGACGTTCACGGCGAGGCCGACCTGGTCGAGGCGCTCGGGGCACGCCGGGTCCTCGACGCCGGGTGCGGGACCGGCCGGGTGGCGATCGAGCTGGCCCGCCGGGGCATCTCCACGGTGGGGGTAGACGTTGACCCCTCGATGCTGTGGACCGCGCGTCACAGCGCTCCCGAGCTCGACTGGCGCCAAGCGGATCTGGTGAGCGTCGTCCTGCCGGCCGCGGCCTTCGACCTGGTGCTGATGGCTGGCAACGTGATGATCTTCGTGGCGCCCGGCACCCAGGCCGAGGTGATCGCCAACCTGGCCCCGACCCTCGTGCCGGGCGGGCTGCTCGTGTCGGGCTTCCAGCTGGGGAGCGACTGGGGGCTCGGCGACTACGACCGCTGCGCCCGGGCGGCGGGCCTGGTGCCGGTCGAGCGGTGGTCGACCTGGGACCGAGCGCCCTGGCGCCCAGACAGCCGGTACGCGGTGTCAGTCCACCGGCTCCGAGCGCACGAGGGCTAGCTGGCGGTCCGGCTCGCCGGGCAGGTGCGCCACGGCAGTGGCAGCCCGGCGAGCCGCCTCCTCACAGCGCAGTGCCTCGCCCCCCGGCTCCAGGCGGTAACGATGCGTGAGGCCCCCGTCGTAGACGACGCCCGACGCCCCCGCTGGCGCCGGCCAGCAGTGCATCGTCCAGGCGCCTTCGGAATATGCACCACTGTGGGCCACCACCGTGGGCCACATCGGTACCACCGAGCCCGCCCGTACGAAAACCGGAGCCCGCTCCAGGGGCACTTCCAGGTGGATGACGCTCGGACCCTGGTAGGCCACCCCTGACCACAGATCCACCCATCCTCCCGGCGGGATCACACAGCGGGTCCTGACCGGGTCGGGCGAGTCGTCCAGCACCGGGACCACCAACAGGTCCGAACCCAGCAGGTACTGGGTGTCGAGCGACCAATGAGACAGCTCGTCGGGGTACTCGACGCACAGCGGTCGCATCATCGGCCAGCCGAAGCGTGCGGCCTCTTCCGCCACGCTCATCAGGTAGGGAAGCAGCCGGTAGCGCAGGCGAGCGAACTCCCGCACGATGCCCAGGGCGACCTCCCCGAACTGCCAGGGCTCCCGGGGACCGAGCCCGTGAAAGCGGGCCAGCGGCGACAGGCATCCCCACTGCGCCCAGCGGATGTAGCACTCGGCGCTCGGCCCGGGGCCGTAGAAGCCCCCGATGTCGTGTCCCCACAGCCCAGGCGCGCTCAGCGACCAGGACAGGCCAGCCCGAAGCGTGGCCGCCATGCCCGCCACGCTCGACTCTGGGTCGCCGCCCCACTGGGCCGGGTAGCGCTGGGAGCCGGCCCAGCCGCTGCGTCCCCACACCAGCCCGCCTTTCGGGGTGATCGCCTCCGAGACGGTGCGGTTGTACCACAGCGGGTACAGGTTTCGCCACGTCCGGCCGGAGCGCCTGTCGTGCATCACTGCATCGTCGACAAGCCCCTCCCCGAAGTCGGTGGTGAACGCCGCCACCCCGAGCTCCAGGAGCGGGAGGTGCTGGCGCTTCCACCACGCCCGCGCCCGTGGGTTGGAAAAATCGACCAGGTGGCGCGGCCTGCCGTCCCTGGCGAACACCCGAGCCTCCGCCAGCCCGCCGCGTGCACCGTGGACCAGGAAGCTCGACTGCTCTGCCTCCAAGTGAAGGGGCGACTCCGGATCCAGGTAGGGCAGCTCCCACAGGCAGAGGTGGAATCCCTCGGCGGCGAGCTGGGCCACCAGCTCCGCCGGGTCGCCGAACTTGGCCCAGCTCCAGCCAAAGTCGCAGTTGAGCAAGTCCAGCTCCAGCCAGTCCGGGTCGAGGCTCAAAACGTCGCAGGGCACGCCGTGCGCCCGCATCCCGCTGGCCGCCTCGGCCAGCTCGGCGCGGTTGCGGTATCGACATCGAGACATCCACACACCGAGCGCCCAGGGTGGTGGCGCCGGAGCCCGACCAGTGACGGCGGTATAGGCGCTCAGGCGATCCTTGAGCGCCGCTCCGGCGAACAGGAACAGGTCCACCCGCTCCTCCTCGCACTCGAGGCTCAGCAGGGCCGGATGGCGCGCCCCCACGTCGGCGGTCACTGGCCCCGGGGTATGCACGAAGCCGCTGTAGCCGGCACTGGAGTGAAAGACCGGTGCCGCCTTGTAGGTGCGACCGGTTCCGGCGCCCAGGGCGTCCTCGGCCACCAGGCACAGCCGGGCTCCGCCTTTGGCCAGGTTGCCGAACTGCTCACCAAAGCCCACCACGGCCTCAGCCGGCGCCAGCTCGAAGCTGCACCAGGCCATGCCGTCCCCGAAGGCCAACGCTGGTGCCAGCGGGAAGCCCGCCACCTGGCGCCTATCCCCGCCGCTGGCGCTGAGCCGCCGACCGTCCCGGCCGGCCAGGGCCCACCCGAATGGTTGGCGGCGTATGGTCATGCTGGCATGGTCGGTGGCGAGGGTTACCGAGCCGGGCTCCTCGGAGAGCTCGAAGGGCCAGCCCTCGCCGGCGCTCACAACGATCCCGTCCTCGATCCCGTCAGCTGCCCGATCCCAGCCCTCCCCGGCCCACAGGGTCATGCGGAATGCCGCCGGGCCTGGCACCCGCAAGCGCACCACGCCGACCCGCGTCTCCACGGGCATGCCTGCGCCCAGCGTAGGAGCATTCGGGAGGCGCAACTCCAGTCCCTGCCCTACCGGGTCCTCGGTGGTCAACAGGCCGGGCATCGGCTCCAGCGGCCAGTATCGCACCGCGCTGACCGAAAGGTCGACCCAGCCGTCACCTCGTGCCACGTGGTCCACCGACCGGACCAGGAAACTGCCCCGATGGCTCGACGCTGCCGTCATCTGCTCATTGGAGCACGGATCTGGCTGCTGGTCGAGCCACGGGCTCGCCAGCGCCAGACGCTCAAGCATTAGTTTTCAACTGCCGAAGCATGGCATGTGAATCACAGTTGGCGAGGAGAGGTCATGGGTCGAGGCCTGAGGCTGCGCCGGGTGCTCGCGCGGGTCTTGGCAGCCGTGCTCGTGCCCACTGCCACGCTTGGAGGGCTCTACGTGACGCGAGCTGGCGCCAGCGCGGCGGCGACCTGCGCCAGCCAGACGCCAAGGCCGGGCTGGGTGGAGACGTGGAGCACCAGCCTGATCGCCGCCAGCCGCGCCAACCCGACTGCGGAGAGCGGCTTTCACAACCAGACCCTGCGAGAGGTGATCCCAGTCACCCTTGGCGGTACACAGGTGCGGATCACACTGTCCAACGCGTACGGCCACGCACCGCTCATCGTCCACGACGCGCACGTCGCCATCAGCCGGCCCGGCGGGAGCATCGTGGCCAGCACCAACCGCCAGGTCAGCTTCTCCGGCCGACCTTTCACCGTCATCCCTCCGGGCGCCGAGACGTCGAGCGACCAGGTCGACCTGGACGTCCCCAACGGGTCCGAGCTGGCGGTGAGCATCTACCTGCCCGGCCGCACCGGTCCCTCCAGCTGGGAGCCGGGGGCCTACATGACCAGCTACGTCTCGACGACGGGTGATCACGCCGGGGCGCTGGGTGCAGACGCATTCACCACCCCGATCGCCGCCTGGTATTACCTGGCGGGGGTGGCGGTGCACAACCCGGCCCAGATCGGCTCGGTGGTGGCTTTCGGCGACTCCATAACCGCCGGCCAGAAGTCCACCCTGAACGGGAGGGCCACCTGGCCCGACTTCCTGGCCCGACGGGTCTTGGCCAGCGAGCCGGTTGGGCACCGCGTGAGCATCCTCGACGCCGGCATCCCGGGCAACCAGGTCCTCAACAGCTCGGCTGACGGCACCAGCGCGGAGAGGCGGTTCAAGGTCGACGTCGCCGCCCAGACCGGCGTGAGGACGGTGATCCTGCTCGAGGGGACCAACGACCTCCGCCTGGACAAGGGCGCCAACAACGTAGTGCCCCTAACGGCCGCGGAGCTCATCCAGGGCATGAGCGACATCATCTCCCAGGCTCACGCCGACGGGCTGCGGATCATCGGGGGCACCATCCTGCCCTTCGCTGGGGACACCGGTTACTACAACGCACACTCCGCGGCCGTCCGTGAGCAGGTCAATCACTGGATCCTCACCAGCGGCGCCTTCGACGGGGTCATCAACTTCGCCGCCGCCGTCGCCGACCCGTCGGACCCGCAGGAGATCAACCCGGCATACGGCGGCCCCGTGCACCCCAACGACGCCGGCTACCAGGCCATGGCCAATGGGGTGAGCTTGAACCTGCTCTGCCCCTGAGCATCCGAAGCGATTGCACTTAGGCCCCTCTGAGCGCGCAAACCGCGATTGCTTCACCACAAAGGGGCCGCTGCTGCGCAAGCGGCGGCCACATCAGCTAACTTGGCCAACATCAGCCACAGGACTCACACCATCGAGAGCGTCAAGGCGCTTGAGGTCCTCGATTCGCGGGGTAATCCGACAGTCGAGGTCGAGGTCACCCTGGAACGCGGGGCAAAGGGCCGTGCCTTGGTCCCTGCGGGCGCATCCACTGGGGCCTTCGAGGCCGCGGAGCGCCGCGACGGAGGTGAGCGCTACGCCGGCAAGGGGGTGACTGGCGCGGTCACCTCCGTCGACGACGAGATCGCAGCCGCCCTCACCGGCCTGGACGCGCAGGATCAGCGCAACCTCGACCAGGTGCTCATCGACCTGGACGGCACACCCAACAAGGAGCGCCTGGGCGCCAACGCCATCTTGGGGGCCTCCCTGGCGGTGGCCCGTGCGGCTGCGGCCGAGCTGCGCCTGCCGCTTTATCGATACCTGGGCGGGCCCAACGCCCACCTTCTCCCGACCCCGATGATGAACGTCCTCAACGGTGGGGTCCACGCCGACAACAACTTGGACCTGCAGGAGTTCATGATCGTCCCGGTGGGGGCTGCATCGTTCTCCGAGGCCCTGCGCTGGGGGGCAGAGACCTATCACGCACTGAAGGCAGTGCTGCTCAAGGACGGATTGTCCACCGCCGTCGGCGACGAGGGCGGCTTCGCCCCGAACCTCGCCTCCAACGAGGACGCCATCCGCATCCTGCTCGTCGCGATCGAGGCGGCTGGGCGCGTCCCCGGCGACGAGGTTGCCATAGCGCTCGACCCGGCGGCCACCGAGCTGTGGTACGACGGCGTCTACGTGCTGTCAGGTGAGGATCGCCGGCTCAGCTCCACTGACATGGTCGCCTGGTGGGCGCAGTTGTGCGCCACCTATCCAATCGTCTCGGTGGAGGACGGCATGGCCGAGGAGGACTGGGACGGCTGGGTCAGCCTCACCGAGGAGCTGGGCGACCAGGTCCAGCTTATCGGCGACGACGTGTTCGTGACCAACACCATGCGCCTGGGACGTGGGATCGAGCTTGGCGCGGCTAACGCCATCCTGATCAAGCCCAACCAGATCGGTACCCTCACCGAGACCCTCGACACCATGGCAATGGCCGAGCGCGCCGGGTATGCCTGCGTCGTGTCGCACCGCTCTGGCGAGACCGAGGACACGACCATCGCCGATCTGACGGTGGCCACGAACGCCGGTCAGATCAAGACCGGCGCCCCGGCCCGTTCCGACCGGGTGGCCAAGTACAACCAGCTCCTGCGAATCGAGGCCGGACTGGGCGAAGCGGCTGCCTACCGGGGCGGCGCAGCCCTGGTGCCAGCGAGGCGAGGGCGGTGACGCGGCGTGGGCGTCGGGTCTTGGGGGGATTCGTCGCCGCCCTGCTGGCGGGCTTCGCGCTGCTGTTCCCGACCGGCGCCCTCCTGCGCCAGAGCGCCGCGCTCAAGGCTGCGTCGCACCAGCTGAACGCCATCCGAGCAGAAAACCTCTCGCTGGCTGCCCAGGTCAAGGCCCTCAACACCAACTCCTACATCGCGTACCTGGCCCACAAAGACTATGGCTTGGTCGCTCCCGGCCAGGAGGCGTACGTGATCCTGCCCACTCCAAGACCCTGAGGGTTCGCGGGCACTGGTCGGGTCGAGCGCTGAGGCCTATTCCCCCTATCCTCGACGCTGGATGAGCTTTCTCGGCAACAGGGTGCTGCGCAAAGAGGACCCGGCGTTGCTGACCGTCGGCGGCACCTACGTCGAGGACCTCGAGCTGGCGGGGGCGGGGGCCGTCGTGTACCTGCGCTCGAGCGGCGCCCACGCCCGCCTGGGCAGGATCGACGTGACCGCGGCCCGGGCAGCACCGGGGGTCCTCGATGTGGTCACGGCGGCCGAGGTGGACCTGATGGCGTTGCCCCCCGAGGTCCCCAACTTGCACCCCGGCATGGTCAGGCCCTGGCTGGCCGAGGGTGTCGTGCGCTTCGTGGGCGAGCCGATCGCGGCGATAGTGGCCGAGACCAGGGCGGAGGCCATCGATGCCGCCGGGTTGGTGGTGGTGGACTACCAGCCGCTGGCGGTGGTGGTCGAGCCCGCCGGAGCGCTTGGGGGCGGGGTCCTGCTGTGGCCGGACCTGGGGACCAACGTGTGCTGGAACATCGGGTCCAACGCCACGGGCAAGCGTCTGGCGGGATACCCGGTGATGGTCCGCCAACGGGTGTTGAACCAGCGGGTTGCGCCGTGCCCGCTCGAGGTCCAGGCGTCCGCGGCGAGCTGGGAGGGCGGGCGGCTCACCTTTTGGATGTCCACCCAGGCGCCGCACGCCATGCGCGACGCCCTGGCCAAGGCGCTCGGGCTGGACCCGGACCGGGTGCGGGTGATCGCCCCCGACGTTGGCGGCGGCTTCGGGGCCAAGGCCAGCGCGTATCCCGAGAATCTGCTGGTGGCCTGGCTGGCCCGCCGGGTTGGACGGCCGCTGCGCTGGGTGGAGGACCGCTCCGAGTCGATGGTCGCTCTCGGACACGGGCGGGGCCAGATCCAGGACATCGAGATCGCCGGGACCCGGGAGGGTAGGGTGCTGGCTTATCGCTTGAGCGTGTTGCAGGACGCCGGTGCCTATCCGGGAGTGGGGGCCTGGCTCCCGACGCTCACCAAGGTCATGCTCACCGGGGTGTACGACATCGCGACGGTGGGTTTCGAGGCTCGCTCGGTGGTCACCAACACCACTCCCATGACCTCGTACCGGGGCGCCGGGCGCCCGGAGGCAGCCGCGGCCATAGAGCGGGCAATGGACTGTTTTGCCGCCGACATCGGCATGGACCCGGCCGAGGTGCGCCGGCGCAACCTCATCTCTGCCAATGCATTCCCGTTCCGCACGCCTACGGGGACCGTGTATGACGTGGGGGACTACGGCGGGGCGCTGGAGGCCGTGTTGGAGGCGGCTGATTATGAGGGCTTGCGCGTCGAGCAGCGCCGCCGTCGGGAAGCAGGCGATGTCGTGGCGCTGGGCATCGGGTTGTCGGTGTACGTCGAGATCACCAACGGGCTCCCCGACGGGGAGCTGGGCGCGGTGGAGGTCCTGCCGTCCGGGAAGGTGCGGGTCAGCACCGGGACCTCCCCGCATGGACAGGGACACGTCACGGCGTGGGCCATGCTGGTGGGTGACACCCTGGGCCTGCCCATGGAGGACATAGAGGTGACCCACGGGGACACCGCGGCCGTGGCGCGGGGAGTGGGGACCTTTGCCTCCCGCTCGCTGCAGACCGGCGGGGTTGCGGCGCGCCAGGCGGCGGTGCAGGTGGTCGAGCGCGCCCGGCGGCTGGCGGCGGACCTGCTGGAGGCTGACCCGGCGGATGTGGTGCTGGACCCTGCGGGGGGCCGCTTTCACGTGGCGGGGGCGCCGGCAGCGGCTTCCTGCAGCTGGGCAGCGCTGGCGGCCGCCGCAGCAGTCGAGGTGGTGGAGGTGGTCGAGGCCGGCGGGGTGGTCGGGGTGGTTGAGGCCAGCGAGGTGGTCGGGGCCGGTGGGGTCGGTGGGGTGGTCGGGGCCGGTGGGGTCGGTGGGGTCGGTGGGGCCAGCGAGGTGGTCGAGCACGCGCCGGCGGTCTCCACTGTCGCATACGGTGGGGGGACCAGTGTCGTGACCCTGCCACCCGGGCGCCTGGCGGCCGAGGTGGACTTCACCCCTCCGGGACCTACGTTCCCCTTTGGAGCGCATCTGGTGGTCGTGGAGGTGGACACCGAGACCGGGATGGTGTGGGTTCGCCGGGTGGTGGCGGTGGACGACGCCGGACGGATCGTGGCCCCGGACCTCGCGGACGGCCAGGTCCACGGCGGCCTGGCCCAGGGGGTGGCCCAGGCCCTCATGGAGGAGGTCCGCTACGACAGCGACGGCAACCCGCTGACCGGGAATCTGGCCGACTATGCCATGATCTCGGCCGTGGAGCTGCCCAGCTTCGAGCTGGTCCACATGGAGACCCCGACCCCGCTCAACGAGCTCGGAGCCAAAGGCATCGGTGAGTCCGGCAGCATCGGATCGACGCCCGCAGTGCACAACGCCGTGTGCGACGCGCTGGCGCACCTTGGGGTCCGCCACGTCGACATGCCGACCACCCCGGAAAAGGTCTGGCGCGCTATCCGGCGGGCGAATACATCCTCTGGCGGCTCTGCCCCCGTAGACTGAGCGGGTACGCTGGCTAGGGGGTTGGTCGCATGCGTGTTTCGATGATTGTCAATGGTCACCTCGTCACTCACGAGGTGGAGCCGCGATTGCTCCTGGTGTATTTCCTGCGGGAGGTGGTGGGCCTCACCGGCACGAACGTGGGCTGCGACACCAGCTCGTGTGGCGCCTGCACCGTGCTGGTCGACGGCGAGTCGGTGAAGTCCTGCACGTTGCTCGCGGCTCAGGCCGACGGTGCGGATGTCATCACCATCGAGGCGATGGCGTCGCCCGACGGGACCCTGCACCCGCTCCAGCGGGCTTTCCGTGAGAACCATGGTCTGCAGTGTGGCTACTGCACCCCGGGCATGGTCATGGCGGCCTACTCCTTGCTGCAAGAGAACCCGCACCCCACCGAGGCCGAGGTTCGTGAGGGCTTGGAGGGCAACTTGTGCCGGTGCACCGGTTATCACAACATCGTGCGCTCGGTGCTGGCCGCGGCGAAAGACGGTGCGGGCTTGGTGCCGGTGGGCGGGGCATGAGCGTCACAGAGGCTCCGGCGGCTGGGGCCAGCGGGGGAGTGGTCGGCACTCGGATGCTCCGTAAGGAGGACGCAGCCCTGTTGAGCGGCGAGGCCCTGTTCGTGGAGGATCTGGTGATCGCGGGGGCGCTGCACTTGGTCGTTGTGCGCAGCCCGTACGCCCACGCCCGGATCACCTCGGTGAGCACCTTGGGCGCGCTGGCGTGCCCGGGGGTGGTGGCAGCGTTCTCCGGGGCGGAGCTGCGCAGCGAGTGGGCCACGCCCATGCCGTGCGCGTGGCCGGTCACTGCCGAGATGCACAGCCCTGCACACTTCCCCCTGGCCGTCGAGGAGGCCTGCTACGTGGGCGATGGCGTGGCAGTTGTGCTGGCCGAGACCCGGGCGGCAGCACTGGACGGGGCCGCGCAGGTTGTCGTGGGGTACGAGGTGCTGCCCGCCGTGGTGGACCTGGCTTCGGCAGCCGCGGACGAGGTCCTCACTCACGAGTCCCTCGGGACCAACATCAGCTACACCTGGAAGCTTTGCCCAGACCCAGCAGCGCTGGAGTCGGCTTTCGCATCCGCCGCTCACACCGTCTCGGAGCACTACGTGCAGCAGCGGCTCATCCCCTCGGCGCTGGAGCTGCGAGGGGTGTGCGTTGTCCCCCAGCCTTTTGGAGGTGGCTACACCGTCTACTCTGCCACGCAGATTCCCCACATCCTCAAGGTGATGCTCGGGATCACCTTGGGTATCGCCGAGTCCAAGCTGAGGGTGATCGCTCCCTCGGTGGGGGGAGGATTTGGGTCAAAGCTCGACGTCTACGCGGAGGAGCTCCTGTGCTTGGCCCTCGCCCGCCGCCTCAAGCGCCCCGTCCGCTGGTCCGAGGGGCGCTCCGAGGCCGCACAGGCCACGATCCAGGGACGGGGCCAGCTCCAGCACATCGAGCTGGCCGCCGGCGCCGACGGGCGGCTCAGTGCCGTCCGGGTGAACCTGGTGGCCGACATGGGCGCCTACCTGCAGCTGCTCACGCCCGGGATCCCCCTGCTCGGAGCATTCGTGTACCACGGTGCGTATCACGTACCCGCCTACTCGTTCTGCTGCCGGGGCGTGTTCACCACCCTGACCCCCACAGACGCCTACCGTGGCGCGGGCCGTCCGGAGGCGACTTACGCCATCGAGAGGGCGATGGACGCCCTTGCCCGTGAGGTGGGTATCAGCTCCGCCGAGATCCGTCGTCGCAACTTCATCCGGCCTGGCGCCTTTCCGTACTCCTCGACAGCGGGGCTCGTCTTCGACAGTGGCAACTACGAGCCAGCGCTGACCAAGGCCCTGGAGATCTCCAGCTACGAGGAGGTCCGGGCGGAGCAGGCTGCGCGGCGCCAGTCGGGATCGGTAAAGCAGCTCGGGATCGGGCTGTCCTCCTACGTGGAGATGTGCGGTATCGCTCCGAGCAGGGTGCTGTCGTCGCTGCGTTACTCGGCCGGGGGTTGGGATTCCGCAACGGTGCGGATGCTGCCCACCGGCAAGGTCCAGGTGGTCACGGGCACCGCGCCGCACGGCCAGGGACACGAGACCTCGTGGTCGATGATCGTGGCCGACAAGCTCGGCTGCAGTCCAGACGACATCGAGGTGCTCCATTCGGACACCTCGGTCGCCCCGCATGGCATGGACACCTACGGGTCACGCTCGCTCTCGATCGGCGGGACTGCGGTCTGGCTGGCTGCCGACAAGGTGATCACCAAGGCCAGGGCGATAGCAGCTCACCAGATGGAAGCAGCAGAGGAGGACCTGGAGCTCTCTGGCGGGGTGTTCAGCGTTAGGGGCTCACCGGATCGCAAGATGGCGTTGGCCGCCGTGGCTTTCGAGGCCTTCACTGCCCACAATCTGCCCGAAGGCACCGAGCCCACGCTGGAAGCGTCGGTGACCTGGGATCCCCCCAACTTCACCTTTCCATTCGGGACCCACGTTGCCGTGGTCGAGGTCGACATGGAGACCGGGCAGGTGGGGCTGCGCAGCTACGTTGCGGTGGACGACTGTGGCAACCAGGTGAACCCGATGATCGTGCAGGGCCAGATTCACGGGGGGATAGCCCAGGGAGTCGCCCAGGCCCTGTGGGAGGAGGCGGTGTATGACCACGAGGGCAACTTGTTGACCTCGACCTTTGCCGACTACCTGATCCCGTCTGCCGCCGACCTGCCCGGCCTTGTCACCGGCCGGACGATCACGCCGAGCCCAACCAACCCGATGGGGGTGAAGGGGGTCGGCGAGGCCGGCACCATCGGCTCGGTTGCGGCGGTGATCAATGCGCTGGTAGATGCCCTGGCGCCACTCGAGATCACCGACATCGCGATGCCTGCCACACCACAGCGGGTGTGGCAGGCGATCGAGGCAGCGCAGGCGGCCTGGGCGGCCCGAGCCGCTCCCGCAGATCAGAGCGATCCGGCCGATCAGGGGGAGGCCAAGTGATACCCGCGCTGTTCGAGTACCGACGGGCTGGCTCGCTGGAGGAGGCGGTTGCCCTGCTTGCCCAATACGGCGAGGAAGCCAAGCTGCTGGCCGGGGGCCATTCCCTCCTGCCCCTGATGAAGCTGCGCCTGGCGACGCCGCGGGTTTTGATCGACATAGGTCGGCTGTCCGAGCTTTCTTACGTGCGCGACGACGGGGATCACGTGGCCATCGGGGCACTGACCCGGCATCGTGACCTTCAGACCTCCTCGGTGCTCGCCGATACCCATCCGGTCCTGGCGCACGTCGCCGGCCAGGTCGGGGATCCCCAGGTTCGCCATCGTGGGACCATCGGTGGGTCGCTGGCTCACGGGGATCCGGCGTCGGACCTGCCGGCTGCCATCCTCGCTCTCGACGCCTGCATCGTGGCGCGGGGGCCTGAGGGCGAGCGGACCATCGCGGCCGCTGAGCTCTTTCGGGGATTCCTGGAGACTGCGCTGCGCCCGGACGAGGTCCTCACAGAGATCAGGGTTCCCAAGCGCTTCGCCCGCTGGTCGTTCCAAAAGTTCAACCGGCGCGCCCAGGACTGGGCGATCGTGGGCGTGGTGGCGCTTTCGGCTGGGGAGGCAGCAAACGGCCATACCTCGGTCTCGCTGATCAACATGGGAATGGTGCCGCTGCGCGCCACCGCGGTGGAGGAGGCCCTTGCGGGCGGGGCAAGCATCCTAGAGGCTACGGCGCTTGCGTCAGAGGGCCTGGACCCCCCCGGAGACTTGAACGCGAGCACGGAGTACCGTCGCCACTTGGTCAAGGTGCTGGTGCGCCGCGCCCTCGAGGAGATCGGGAGCTGAGCACCAAGGGTGCTTTTCGTGGGCGAGCAGCCAACCCTGAGGAGGTCCGGGCGGGCCTGGCGGCTCATGGCTACCTGGCCGATATCGGCTTGGCCACCGCTGTATACCTGGCCATCGTCCTACGACGTCCGTTGCTCCTGGAGGGAGAGGCTGGCGTGGGCAAGACGGAGCTGGGCAAGACGCTCGCCCGCTGGACTGGCGGCCGGCTTATCCGTCTCCAGTGCTACGAGGGTATCGACGTGTCCCAGGCGGTCTACGAGTGGGACTACTCACGCCAGCTCCTTCATCTGCGGGCGGCGGAGGCCAGGGGCAGCCTCAGCGGGGAGCCGATGGGTCCGGAGGTCGAGGACGAGCTTTACTCGGAGCGGTTCCTGGTGCGCCGACCCCTCCTAGCCGCAATCGGCGGCGAGGCCCCGCCAGGCCGGGAGGCCCCGGCGGGAGGGGAGGCCCCGGCGGGAGGGGAGGCCCCGGCGGTCCTGCTCGTCGACGAGGTGGACCGGGCAGACGACGAGTTCGAAGCCTTCTTGCTGGAGATCCTGTCGGATTACTCGGTGACGGTGCCCGAGCTGGGAACCTTCACTGCTTTGGAGCCTCCCCTGGTCGTGATCACATCCAACCGGACCCGCGACGTTCACGACGCCTTAAAACGACGCTGTCTCTACCACTGGGTGGAGCACCCCGACTTCGAGCGCGAGGTGGCGATAGTGGAGCTGCGCGCCCCGGGAGTCGGAGCGACTCTGGCTCGACAGGTTGCCGCAGCAGTCGCCGAGCTACGGGGCTTGGGGATGTACAAGCCACCCGGGGTCGCCGAGACTATCGTGTGGGCCGAGGCGCTGGCAGCCCTCGGCGCCTCCGAGCTGAGCCAGGAAGCCATCGAGGTCACCCTGGGGGCCGTGCTCAAGTACCGGGAGGACGCGGACCGGCTACGCGCAGCGGGAATTGACGACCTGGTCCGATCGGCCGTGCTGCGAGGTGCGCTCGGATGAGCGAGGACCACATACCCGTTGGGTCAGAGCTGGCCGTGAGCTTTGGGCGAGTGCTCCGAAGCGCGGGGATCGAGGTCCCGGTGGGCTCGGTGATCGCCTACAGCCAGGCCCTTGGATGGCTTGGTCTGGGAGGCCGAGCGTCGGTCTACTGGGCCGGAAGGGCCACCCTCGTGCGGCGTCCCGAGGACATTGTCACCTACGACCGTGCCTTCGAGGCATTCTGGCGAGGTCGGTGGCCGGAGCTCACCCCCGCGCAGGCACGGGTCACGGTAATGCTGGACGACAGCGGCCCGGACCCCGCGGAGGGAGCAGGGCTGGGGGAGGGGACTGGGCCGGCTCTGGTGGTGCGCTACAGCGCGGCGGAGGTCCTGCGGGTCAAGGACTTCGCCCGATGCACTCCAGCCGAGCTGGCCGAGGCGTACCGGCTGATGACCAACCTGCGTCCGAGGTTGTCACGCCGGCGCTCGCGGCGGCGAGCCCCGGCCAGGCGCAGTGGGAACCGTCCGGACCTGCGTAGGACCGTGCGCCTGGCGATGCGATCCCGGGGGGAGCCGATCCGGCGGGGTTGGACCGAGCCAGGTGAGCGACCCCGCCGGATGGTACTGCTTTGCGACGTGAGCGGCTCGATGGAGCCCTATGCCCGGGCGCTGTTGCGTTTTTGCCACGTAGCGGTGGCTGCCGGAACCAGGGTGGAGGCGTTCACGCTGGGGACCCGACTCACTCGGGTGACCCGGGAGCTTTCCCACCATGACCCCGACGTGGCCATTGAACGGACCGCCCACCGGGTGCAGGACTGGTCAGGAGGTACCAGGTTGGGGGAGGGGATCGAGGCTTTCAACACCACCTGGGGGATTCCGGGCATGGCTCGGGGTGCGATCGTGGTCATCCTGTCGGATGGTTGGGACCGGGGGAGCCCGGCCGCACTGGCACGCGAGATGTCTCGCCTGAAGCGGGTGGCGCACAGGGTGGTGTGGGTTAATCCGCTCAAGGCCAGTCCTGGTTACGCTCCGATCGCGCGGGGAATGTCTGCCGCCCTCCCCTACGTTGACGATCTAGTGGAAGGTCACTCGCTGGCGTCTCTGGATAGCTTGACCGAGCTGATGGCTCGATGAGGATGGGGCAAGATGAAAGAAGTGATCCGTGAGATCGACCGCTGGCTGTCTGGCGGGCGTAAGGTGGCGGTGGCGAGGGTTGTGGGGGTAGAGGGGTCGGGGCCGCGGGACCCGGGGGCCACGATGGTGGTCAACGAGGATGGCGAGGTGGCCGGGTCAGTGTCCGGAGGCTGCGTGGAAGGAGCAGTGGTCAGCGAGTCCCTCCAGGCGATGGCGGCTGGAGAGGGCGCCAAGCTGGTGACCTTCGGCTACTCCGACGACGAGGCGTTCGCCGTGGGACTGACCTGTGGCGGGACCCTGCACATCCTAATAGATCCGGAGATCATGCCGGTTTACGACAGCCTCCGTGCGGCGCTTCGGGCTGAGGAGCCGGTGGCCCTGGCAACGGTGTGCGGCGTCCGAGCCGACCCCGACTCCGACCCGGTGGTCGCAGGTGGCGAGGCCCGCAAGCTCCCAGCCCTCGGAGCAACAATGCTTCTCCGAGAAGGCGGCCGGAGCGATGGAACCCTCGGCGACCCCGACTTGGATCGGGTGGTGAGGCGCGACGCCGGTGGGGCGCTGTCCACGGGGATGTCGACAACCCGGCACTACGGTGCCCATGGTGAGGCCCGCAGCCGCGAGGTGTCGGTTTTCGTGGAGGTCTTTGCCCCGCCTCCCCAGCTGATCATCTTTGGAGCGGTGGACTTCACCGCGGCGCTCGCCCGGGTCGGCAAGTGCATGGGTTACCGTGTCACGGTCTGCGATGCGCGCCCGGTGTTCGCGACCCAGGCCCGCTTTCCGGTAGCCGACGAGGTAGTGGTGGATTGGCCAGATCGTCACCTGACCAAGGTTGGCGCCAACCTCACATTCCGAGATGCCATCTGCGTGCTCACCCACGACCCCAAGTTCGATGTTCCCGCGATCCTCTCAGCGCTCCAGACCAAGGTGGGCTACCTGGGGGCCATGGGCTCGCGCAAGACCCACGACCAGAGGGTCAAGCGCCTGCGCGAGGCAGGGGTGGACGACGAGGGCCTAGCCCGAGTGCGCGCCCCCATTGGCATCGACATCGGCGCCCGCACCCCCGAGGAGACCGCCGTGTCCATCGTCGCCGAGATCATTGCCACCCGGACAGGACGGGCGGTCCCCGCTCTCAGTGACGGCGAAGGTCCAATCCACAAGTTCGCCTGACGCTCAAGGGTTAGAAAAGGGCCGATTGCTCGCTTGCCTCCGTGCCCAGTGCTGCCTGAGCGCGCAAGCCGCGCCGACGCGTGGGGGATCGGCTCAGCTCGATTCCTTCCAGACCTGGGATCGGGAGCCGTCCCGGACCCCGCGGGGTCACCAGCGCCACAGACTCAGGTCGCACGGCACGATAGGCCTCGCGACCCGGGGTCCCCCCGAACAGGTCGAGCCAGCCCTCCGGGCTGCGCTCAGATCGAGATGCACCCCGGACCCTGTAGCGGCCCCGTTCGCCCACAATGCGCACGGTGTCACCTGCCTCGTACCCCCCGAGGCTGGAGACGTGTTCGATCGTCACCCTGCCGTTTGGTTTGGCCGAAGCTCGCCCATGAGGCGCACGGGCTCAGGTTAGCGGAGATGCGGTTGTTCGTGGATCCGCGGGCCCATGCGCAAGTTGGTGAGCACGGAGGGCTCAGTTAGGCCAGACTGGGAGCATGGGCGAGTCAGCAGGAGTCCAGCTAAGGGTATCGGACTCGGAGAGGCTCGAGCGAAGGGTGGAACGGCGAGGTCGGAGGTGACGGTTGCCGCTGTGGTTCTGGCGGCGGGGGAGGGTAGTCGCTTCGCGGGCCCTTCGCACAAGCTCCTGGCCAACCTGCGGGGACGGCCCGTGGTGACCTGGTCAGTCCAAGCGGCGCTGGAGGCGGCGCTTGACGAGACCCTGGTTGTGATCGGAGCAGTGGACCTTGCTGATCATCTGCCCGGCGGCCTCACTGTGCTGCACAACGAGTCCTGGGCGAGCGGGCAGGCTAGCTCGCTCCGGGTTGCCATGGACTGGTGCGCTCGCCAGGGCCATTCGGCCGCCGTCGTGGGCTTGGGTGACCAGCCCCTGGTCCCGGCCGCAGCTTGGCGGGCGGTGGCCACCGCGGCGACCGGGCCGATCGTGACCGCCACCTTCGGCGGGAAGCGGCGCCCGCCGGTGAGGCTCGACGATTCGGTCTGGCCGCTGCTCCCAGTGACCGGGGACGAAGGCGCCCGCGCGCTCATGGCGGGGCGCCCAGAGTTGGTGTTCGAAGTAGCCTGCGATGGAGATCCAGTCGATATCGATACCGTGGAGGACTTGGGACATGCAGCTGACCAATGAGTTCCGGGTGGCAATCCCGGTCGAGCAGGCATGGGGAGTGCTGACCGATGTGGAGCGCATCGCGCCATGCATGCCCGGTGCCGAGCTGCGCGAGGTCGAGGGCGAGGAGTACCGCGGCGTGGTCAAGGTGAAGGTGGGGCCGGTCTCGGCCGAATACCAGGGTGCTGCGCACTTCGTGGAGCGCGACGACGTCGGGCATCGTGCCGTCCTGCGGGCCGAAGGCCGCGAGACCAAGGGCCAGGGCAACGCCAATGCCACGATCACCGCGGAGCTCCAGGCCGATGGCGAAGGAGCGACCCAGGTTTCGGTGGTCACCGACCTGGTCGTGTCGGGCAAGGCTGCCCAGTTCGGCCGGGGGGTGCTCGCAGACGTGTCCACCAAGCTGATCAACCAATTCGTCACCTGCCTGGAGGCGACGATCCTTGGCGGTGACCAACCCGGCGCGGAGGGGGAGGCGCCCGATGTGGGTGCCCAAGCCGAGCAGGCCGACATTGCCGAGCAGGCCGACACAGCAGGCGGGGCCCCGGATCCAGAGGTGGCTGAGAGGGCTCCGGCGAAGGCAGGGCGGCGAGCTGAGGAGCCACCCGTCATGTCAGGCAAGGGGGCTGGTGGTGATCAAGGGGTCGGGTCGACGGCCGAGCACAACGGCGTGGGCACCGCCGCCAACCCGGTCAGCTCGAACGGGAACGCCAACGGCAGCCCAGTGGGCGCTCGCAAGGTTCAAGTGAAGGTGGCTGAGCCGGTCGACTTGTGGCAGGTCGCTGCGCCCTCCGTGGCCAAGCGAGTGATCCCGGCGCTCATCGCCGCCTTGGCGCTGGCTCTGGGGGGAGCCTTCATCTGGCGAAGATGGCGGAGTTGACCAGGGCCAACCCATGAGCAACGAGGACGAGCTGGTAGCGCAGCTGCTGGGGCGCGAACCACTGGGCGGTTACGTGGTAGCGCTGAGGGCCGCCGACGGCTCGCCGGTCGTGCTGTGCAACGATCCGCTGCTGGCCGACGGAACCCCCATGCCAACCCGTTGGTGGCTGGTGGGCAGGTCGTTACGGGAAGCGGTGAGCCGCCTCGAATCGGCAGGTGGGGTGAAGGCAGCCGAGCAGGCTGTCGACCCTGATGCCCTGGCCGCAGCACATGCCAGATATGCCGCAGAGAGGGACGCTGCCCTGCCAGGCAGGCACGCGGGGCCCGTTCCGAGTGGCGGGGTCGGGGGCGCTCGCAGGGGCGTGAAGTGCCTTCACGCCCATCTGGCCTGGTATCTCGTGGGCGGCGACGACCCGGTGGGTAGATGGGTGGTCGATCACCTGGAAAGCCGGCTGGTCGACCAACCCAGCCCTCGTGCCTCGTGAGCGCTCCCGCTTACCAGGTCGATGCCGGAGGCCCGGTCCTGGCGGCCATCGACTGCGGCACCAACTCCACCCGCCTGCTCATAGCCGACGCCGAGGGCAACCCGCTGCGGCGTCTGGCCCGTATAACCCGGCTGGGCAAGGGGGTGGACGCGACCGGGAAGCTGGCGCCAGAGGCCATCGACCGGACTCTTGCTGTCCTTGGCGAATACCGGGCCGAGATGGACCACCTGGGCGTAGGTGCCGTGCGCATGTCGACGACCTCAGCGTCACGCGACGCCCTCAATAGAGAGGACTTCTTTGGCCCGGCAGCCAAGATTGTCGGGACCCGCCCCGAGCTGTTGTCGGGCGAGCAGGAAGGACGGCTCTCATTTGCCGGGGCCACTGCCGGCCTGGACCCGGGCGGGGGCCCTTATGCGGTGGTGGATATTGGGGGAGGATCGACCGAGGTGGTGCTGGGCCCACCGCCGCGTGCCGTGTCGATGAATGTGGGTTGTGTCCGACTCACTGAGCGCTACCTGCATCACGACCCGCCGCTGCGAGAGGAGCTCGCTGCCGCCGCGGGCAGTGTGCGGGAGTCGCTGCAACCGGTGATCGCCCAACTGCCAGGAGTCCTGGAGGCTCCGGTGCTGGTTGGCCTGGCGGGGACGATCACCACCCTGGCGGCGATCCAGCTCGGCTTGGTGGCCTACGAGCCTGAGAGCACGCACCACAGCGTTCTTGCCCGGCATCAGGTGGACGAGCTGTTGGCCCGGCTAGCCGGGGTCGCCAGGGCGACCCGCCTCGGCTTCGCGGGCCTCGAAGCAGCTCGGGCTGACGTCATAGTCGGTGGGGCGGTGGTGCTGGCCACGTTGATGGAGCATCTGCACCTGGAGACCTGCCTGGTCTCCGAGACCGACATCCTGGATGGCATGGTGATGAGCCTCCTGTCGCGTGAGAGTGGCTGAGAGTGGAGCGCGCCCCACAGACAAAGAACCCACCGGCTCGGATCGGAGTCCTTGCCGACCTTGCCAGCACCGGCAGCGCCGGAGTTGCCACCTGGATGGGCCTCCGGGTTCTCCGGGCGGAGATCGGGCGGCGGCTGCCGGACATTGAGGTGGTGGCCATCTCCCAGGCGGCGGTCCAGACCCCGCTTGACGGTGGCGACCCGGTGACCCTCGCAGGTCCCTGGACGCCGGAGCGCCGGGCCGAGCTGGCGGCTGGCATGAGCTGCGTTGTCGTACTCGCAGCCGAGCCCGCCGGGGCTGCCGGGGCCGCCGAGCCCGCCGGGGCCGCCGAGCCCGCCGGGCCACGCGCCTGGCCCCCTCCGGACGGGTTCGGCCCCGAGCACGAGGCCACCTGTCCCAGCATCACCCTCGATCCGGGCGCCCTTTGCGCACTGGCCCCACGAGTCCTGGGTGACTGGGTCCTGGATCTGAGGCTGGCCTGGCTGCGCATGCTCGGCTTGTGCCCCGGGCCCGAGGTCCCGATCCTTCTCGACGCCAGCGGCCAGGAAGAGGTCGATGAGCTCGCAACCCGACTGGGCGCAACCCCGTTGGCACTCGTCGAACCGCTCAGCCTCGAGGATGTGGCTGCCCTGGTCCGCTCGGCGAGGGTCGTCGTTGGTGGCCCGGAGCTGGAAGGCTTGAGCCTGGCCTACGGCACCCGGCTGGTCTCGCGCGACGATTCCAGTGACGATCTCGATCTGGCGAGCCGCCAGCAATGGGCGAGCACCCTGGTGGATGCCGTGGTCAGCACCGCTCAATTGGGACGCGCCCACGAGCCCCCTCCGCCCGACCACCTGCAACAGGTCGCTCTAACAGAGCGCCAGCGCCAGGGATGGCGTTACAGGCGCCTGCTGGCCGAGCAGTCAACCGCAGCCGCCGACCACAGCGCTGAGATCGAGGCCCGCCTGGGTGAGCTGCGTAAGGAAGCGTCGCAGGCCTGGGCCCGCTGGGAGTCCGAGGTGGCGGCGCAGCGAGCCAAGCTCGAGGCCCTGGCCGCGGAGCGAGATGCGATCGCCACCGAACGGGATCTCGTAGCAGCAGAGCGCGATGGCATGGCCGCGGCACTCGCCGAAGCCAAGGCCGGGCGCGCGACGATTGAGAGGGAGCTGGAGGCGACTTACGCCACGCGCCTATTTCGTTACACGGCCGGGGTGAGACGGATCTACGGGACCCTCCGTCGGAGGCGGGCATGAGTGGCGTCGTCGTGCCGTCCCCTCAGGCGCCGCTGGTATCGGTGCTGATGCTCACCTACGGGGCTGGGGAATGGGTGCGCCAGGCGTTGTCCGCCCTGGTGGCGCACACCCCTCCCGTTTACGAGCTGGTCATCGTGGACAACGCCTCCCCGGACGGAACAGGGGACTGGCTCGCGGCCCACGTCGAGGGCGCCACCCTGCTGCGAAACGAGGCAAATGTGGGCTTCGGCCCAGGCGTGAACCAGGCGGCCCTCCACGGGCGGGGGCGATACCTGTGCCTGCTCAACAGCGACGCCCTAGTCGAGCCCGGCTGGCTGGAGCCGATGCTGGCCGACCTGGAAGGGGTCGCCGAGTGTGGCGCGGTGGTCCCCCGCTTGGTCAACCTGGACGGGACCCTCCAGGAGGCGGGCGCGGTGATCGGCTCCGACGGCCAGACCATGGCCCTCGGATACGGGGACAGCCCGGACCGGCCGTGGTACCGCTTCCCCCACTACGTGTCCTACGGGTCGGGCGCGTGCCTGTGCCTGCGGAGGTCATGCTTTTTGGGTCTGGGCGGCTTCGATCCGATGTACGGAAAGGGCTATTACGAGGACGTCGACCTTTGCCTGCGCATGGCCGCCGCCGGCCTACGCACCGTGTACGAGCCCCGGTCGGTGGTGCGCCACGTCCGTGGAGCGTCCAGCCCGAGCTCCGAGGTGAGCCAGCTCCTGGCTGAAAATGCCCAGCGGTTCCGCACCCGGTGGGCCACCCAGCTCGCCGAGCTGCCCCCCCTGGCCGAGCTGCCCACTCACCCCTACCGGGTGCTGGCAGCCCGGGACATCATGGCGCCTGACCGGGTGCTGGTGATCGGGGATCGCCTGCCGCGCTCGCCTGAGGATAGGGTCGCCAGCTTGGCCGCGCAGATCATGGAGCTGGCAGGCCAGGCCCGGGTGACCGTGATCGCCCTCGAGGACCCTGCCCCTGCACCCGAAGCCTGGTGGCTGTTGGATCGCGGAGTGGAGCTGATCTGGGGGATTGGCGACTGGGACGACTGGATGAGCCGGGCCCTATGCCACTACTCGGTCGTCGTGCTCGCTGACGGCTCGGTCGCCGGTCGGGCGATGGCCCTGTGTGATCGATACCAGCCCCAGGCAAGTGTGGTGCTCCACGTGGAGCAGGCGGCCGACGTGACGCAGTTTCCGCTGGCGGTTCGCGAGCGCGTCTGTGCGGTGTGGCAGGCGGGCGCCGACCCGGCGGGGGGCTCCGGCTTGGCGGCGGGCGCGGGCCTGGCGGCGGGCGCGGGCCTGGCCCTTGCGCTGGCACGGGTCGGCGTCGTGGTGACCGGACCGGCTGGCTGGGGCCCCGCTTCGAGGCCCTAACCCTTGAGGATCCCCGCGGCGTCGTGAATCGCCTGCATCTTGGCGAAGGCGGTCGTTCGGGACAGGTGGTTGAGCCCGCACGAGGTGGTGAGCAGGGTCTGCTCGGGGGCGAGCCATCTGTTGGCCTGGACGCGCTCCACGATGGTCTCGGGTGACTCCACGTTGCGGTCGATGACGTCTGCCGCTCCGACGGCCAGCTGCTGGTTGCGCAAGTGGCCCTCGTATCGGGGGGCGTAGTCGTACTCCACCATGATCGCGTCGCAATCGATCTGGCAGATCAGGTCGGCCGGGTACTCGCCGTGGTCGAAGTAGCGATGCCCGATCTGGCCGTCGTAGTGGGCGCCGACGGCGTAGTTTCCCTGGCAGATGTGAACCCAGCGATTCATGGTGATCCCCTCCAGGGAGGCATTGATGGCCTCCACTGCGGCTTCGACCTCGGAGCGCTCCACCGCGGCGAACAGCGGCTCGTCGATCTGCAGGTGCTCACAGCCCGCATCCTGCAGCGCGTGGAAGTTCTTGTTGTACAGGACGGACAGTGCCTCCATGAAGGCGCCGATGTCGTTGTAGTGCTCGTCCCAGGCGACCTTGGCCAGCATGTGGGGCCCGGTCATGGTGATCTTCACCGGTCGGTGGGCAAAGCGGGAGGCCGTCTGGAACTCGGGGACCAGGTCCAGCACGGAGTCGGTGTCCACCGGCCCGGTCAGCACCTGGGCCGGGTGGGTGACATTGGCGTCCTTCGGGGTGATGTTCTTCGGGCGGGTCTCGTCGGAGAAGCCGCCGATCTGGCGCCAGAAGTGGTTGAGCATGGCGTTCGGCGGGGCATTGCGGTTGTTGGTCCGCCGGTGCATCTCGCCTGTGGTGATGATGTCGATGCCGGCGGCCTCCTGGTCGGCGATGGCGCCCTGCCCAGCCCGGAACTGAACATCGCTCATGTCCTGGTCCGACAGGGTTCCGGCCTCCACCTGCTTCTCGAGAACCTCGTACCACGGCGGTACGCTGTAAGCCCCGACGGTGGTGGTGCTGAATGGCTCGATCATGATCTTTGCCTTCCTGTTGTGGTCGTGGCCGTGGACCGACCCGGCCCGATAGTAGGCTCCCTGGGATGTCGGGGCAAGCCTTCGAGGTCATATGTGAGGTCGAGCCGGCCACCAAGCCCGACCTGCGCCACGTCAGGCACCAGATCGGGGTCTTCTCCCCGGTGGCGGCGGCATTCCTGATTCCCGACAACCACATCGGCCGGGCGACCGTGTCGAGCATCGCGGTGGCCCACGAGGTGGAAGCGATGGGGGGCCGTTCCATCGCGTGCCTCAACGCCAGGGACCGCAACCTGCTGGGACTGCGGCGCGACCTGCTGACTGCGGCCGCCTACGGGGTGGATCAGTTCCTCTTCGTGTACGGCGACAAGCCGGCGACCGGGAGCCGCACGAGCGAGCTGACGGTGCGGGCCATGATCGAGGAGGCCCGGATCTACACCGCGGCGCCCATCTTCGCCGGCTCGGCTCCGCTGCGGATCGGGGTCAGCTCGGCCGGGCGTGGGTTCCCGGATTGGAAACGGGCGGCTGACTTTGTGTTCCTCCAGGTCAGCTTCTCGGTGGAGGAGCACCTTCGGTGGAGGGAGGGCGTCGTCATCGACGGGCCGGTCTATGCCGGGGTGATGGTCTTGCCCAGCGTGGCCATGGCCCAACGCTTGGCCGCCACTATACCCGATATCGCCATACCTGAATCGTTGGTGAGGTCCGTGGACGCCGATCCCCGCCAAGCCGGGGCCGAAGCCGCCTGCGAGCAGGTGCTGGCGCTGCGCGACAGCGGAGCATTCGACGGGGTGCACCTCATCCCGGTGAGCCGCTACCGGGAGGTGGCGGCCCGACTCGAGGGCGTCTTGTAGGGGCTTATGCCGGCACCACGATCGCGGGTTCGGCCTCCAGCTCGGCGCGCACCAGCTGGGTGGCGCTGACCAGGTTGGCCAGAACCGGCGCGACCTCGGCGTAGGAACGGGTCTTGAGCCCGCAGTCCGGATTCACCCACACCCGCTCCGGCCCCAGGACCGACACGGCACGGCGGATCAGGCCAGCCAGCTCGTCGACCTCAGGCACCCGGGGGGCGTGCACGTCGTAGACGCCCGGACCGATCTGTGCCGGGGAGCCGGTGGAGGCCAGATCGCCGAGCAGCGCCATCGCGGAACGCACCGCCTCCAGGGAGAGCACGTCCATCTCCATGCGAGCCAGCGCAGGCAGCAGCACACCGAACTCGGCGTAGCACATGTGGCTGTGGACCTGAACGTCCTCAGCAGCGGGCGCGACGGCCAGGCGAAATGCACGTGTGGCCCACTCGAGATAAGCCTCGCACTCGGTCCGGCGGAGCGGCACCAGCTCGGCAAGGCCCGGCTCGTCGACCTGGATGACTGCCATCCCCGCCGCCGCCAGGTCGCGCACCTCGTCCGAGATGGCCAGGGCAAGCTGGGTGGCCACGTCCTGGCGGGACAGGTCGGTGCGGGGAAATGACCAGGCCAGCATGGTGAGCGGCCCGGTGAGCATGGCCTTGACCGGCCGCGAGGTGAGCGAGGCGGCATAGGTGGCCCACTCCAAGGTCATGGGCTCGGGACGGGAAACGTCACCGAAGAGAATCGGCGGGCGGACACAGCGCGACCCGTAGGACTGGACCCAACCATCTTGGGTCAGCGCAAAGCCATCCAGCTGGGCAGCGAAGTAGCGAACCATGTCGTCGCGCTCGGGCTCTCCGTGCACGATCACGTCCAGTCCCAGCTCCTCCTGCATGGCGACCACCCGGGAGACCTCCTCACGCAGCCTGGCTGCGTAGGTCGCCTCGTCCATGTCCATCTTCGAGCGAGCGACCCTTGCTGCGCGCAGCTCGGCGGTCTGGGGAAACGACCCGATGGTGGTGGTCGGCAGCACGGGAAGCCCCAGGCGAGCTGCCTGCGCCGCCCGGCGCGACTCAGGGGTCCCCGCCCGGCGGTCGTCGTTGGGTCCCAGGCGGCTGACCCGGGCGCGCACCGCGGGGTCCAGGATCAGATCCGAGCGCTCGTGGCGGCGAACTGCCTCGTCGCTCGCCTCCAGCTCCGCGGCGATGGCCGCCCTTCCGTGCTCGATGCCATCGGCCAGCACGCCGAGCTCGTGCAGCTTCTCGGTGGCGAACGCCAGCCACGAGCGGACCTCGCGGTCCATGTTGGTCTCCGGTTCCAGGCTGACCGGCAGGTGGAGCAGCGATGTCGACGTCGAGACCACCACGTGGGCAGCCTGGTCTTGGAGGGACTCCAAGACGGCGAGCGTCGTGCGCAGGTCCGCGGCCCAGGGGCGCTGGCCGTCCACCACGCCGGCGAACAGGGCTCGGGCTCCCAGTCCCCCCGCCCCAGCCAGGGCGTCGACGTTGCTCGGCCCGGCGCAAAGGTCCAGGCCGATGCCCTCGACCGGGAGGTCCACCAGCGTGCCCATAGCCGGCGTCACGTGGCCGTAGGAGGTGCAGAACACGATCCTCGGGCGCTGGCCGGCCTCGCCGAGGCGACGGTAAACTTTGGCAAGCGCCGCCAGGTCGGCGCCGCCAAGGTCTGTCGCCAGGATCGGCTCGTCGAGCTGCACCCAGGCGGCTCCCTGTTCGGACAGGCGCTCCAGGACCTCGACGTAGACTTGGACCAAAGGGTCGAGCAGGCTGAGCGGGTCGAAGCCCGGATCGGGGCGGCTGGAGCGCAAGAGGCTGAGCGGGCCCAGCAAGACGGGCTTGGTGGCGATGCCCAGGGCGGCGGACTCTGCCAGCTCCCCGAAGGCCTTGTCCGAAGAGACTGCGAAGCGGGTGTGGGGGCCCAGCTCAGGTACCAGGTGGTGATAGTTGGTGCCGAACCACTTGGTCAGCTGCAACGGCTCCAGGGCGACGCCAGCGACGCTCCCGCCCCGGGCCATGGCGAAGTAGGTGTCCAGGCCCGGTGGGCCGGCCGCCGGTAGGTAACGAGCCGGGATCGCCCCGACCAGCACGGCCGCGTCTAGCACGTGGTCATACAGCGAGAAGTCGTTGGAGGCAATCAGGTCGATGCCCGCCGCCGCTCCCGCCACCCAATTCGCCCGGCGCACTTCCGCTCCGACGGCCGAGAGCGCTTCGGCCCCCACACGCCCGGCCCAATAACTTTCGAGCGCCCGCTTGAGCTCCCGGCGCGCCCCGATGCGGGGCATCCCCGACACGCTTGTCCTCGGCAGCTCGGCACCTGTGATGTTCATCTGGTCAACCACCTCCGAGCCCGATAGTAGACTGCAATGGTCATCAATCCGGGAGGCCCATGACATCAGAAGCCGCGTACCCGCCCTTGGACCACCAAGACCACACCCCATTCCTGCGCCGTCATATCGGACCGAGCGAGGCCGAGCAGGACGAGATGCTTTCCTACCTGGGCTATTCCTCCCTGGACGAGATGACCAAGGCCGCGGTGCCCGACTCGATCCTGAGCCGCGAGAGCGGTGACCTGGCCCACGCGCATTCCGAGGAGGAGGTGCAGGGTCGCCTCCAAGAGATCGCCAGGCAGAACCGGTCAATGACCCAGATGATCGGCCTGGGCTACTACGACACCATCATGCCCGGAGTGATCCGGCGCAACGTGCTGGAGAACCCGGCCTGGTACACCGCCTACACCCCTTACCAGGCTGAGATCTCCCAGGGACGCCTGGAGGCACTCCTGGTGTTCCAGACGATGGTCTCAGACCTCACCGGCCTTCCCGTCGCCAACGCATCACTGCTCGACGAGGCCACCGCGGCGGCCGAAGCAATGACCCTGTGCCTGCGACATGCGCCGGCGGGCGGGCAGCCCCCGACTTTTGTGGTAGACGCCGATTGCCTGCCGCAGACGGTCGCCGTCCTGCGGACCCGGGCTGAGCCGCTTGGCATCAAGCTGGTGGTGTCGGACCTCTCCGATGGCGCGGTCGGCCTCCTCGCGGAGTGGGAGGTCGGCGCCGGCTTGCCGGAAGGCGACATCGCCGGCGTCCTGCTCCAGTACCCCGGAGCCTCTGGGGCGGTCCGCGACCTGGCGCCCTTGGTGGGCGTAGCGCACGAGCGGGGCGCCCTTGTCGTCGTGGCGGCTGACCCCCTGGCGCTGTGCGTCCTGCGACCGCCCGGCGAGCTGGGGGCCGACGTGGCCGTCGGGGTGACCCAGCGCTTCGGTGTGCCGCTCGGCTTCGGCGGCCCCCACGCCGCCTACATCGCCGTTCGAGGGGGCCTCGAGCGCTCCCTGCCCGGCCGGGTGGTTGGAGTGTCGCGAGACTCAGAGGGCAATCAGGCGCTCCGACTCGCCCTTCAGACCAGGGAACAGCACATTCGCCGGGATAGGGCCACCAGCAACATCTGTACAGCGCAGGTCCTCCCCGCGGTGCTGGCCGCGATGTACGCGGTCTACCACGGCCCGGACGGTCTCCGCCAGATCGCCGAGCGAGCCCATCTCCATGCCGCCGCACTGGCAGCACAGCTGGAACGGGCGGGTATCGAGGTTGTGCACCCCGTGTTCTTCGACACGGTTGTAGCCCGAGTGCGGGGGGGCGCGGGCAAGGTGGTGGCCGCGGCGGCGGGCTCCGGGGTGAACCTCCGCCTGGTGGACGATGACCACGTGGGGATCGCTTGTGACGAGCGAACCACCACCGAGGACCTCAGTACCTGCCTGGCCGCCTTCGCCGCCCCACCCAGCGGGCCTCAGGCGCTCGCCGGCCCCCAGGCGCTCGCCGGCTCCCAGGCGCTCGCCGGCCCCCAGGCGCTCGCCAGCCCCCTCCCGCCTGAGCTGCGCCGGACAAGCCAGTATCTGGTCCACCCGGTCTTTCACCGGCATCGCTCCGAGACGTCGATGCTGCGCTACCTGCGCCAGCTCGCGGACCGCGACCTTGCCCTCGACCGGGGCATGATCCCCCTCGGCTCGTGCACCATGAAGCTGAACGCAACCTTCGAGATGGAGCCGATCACCTGGCCCGAGCTGGCCGGGATTCACCCGTTCGCCCCGGCAGCCCAGACTCAGGGCTACGCCCGCCTGATAGCCGACCTCGAGGACTGGCTGGGCGCCATCACGGGCTACGACGCGGTCTCCCTGCAGCCCAACGCCGGCTCGCAGGGTGAGCTGGCCGGCCTGCTTGCTATCCGGGCACACCAGGCCGCCCTGGGCGAAGGCAAGCGCGACGTGTGCCTGATCCCCTTGTCCGCGCACGGCACCAACGCCGCGAGCGCCATCCTGGCGGGGATGCGGGTCGTGCCCGTGGCCTGCGACGAGCACGGAAACGTGGACACCTCGGACCTGGCGGCCAGGATCGCCGAGCACGCCCCATCGCTCAGCGCCCTGATGGTCACCTACCCCTCCACCCACGGTGTCTACGAGGACGGGATCGTCGAGGCCTGCAGGGCGGTCCACGACGCGGGCGGCCAGGTCTACCTGGACGGTGCCAACCTGAACGCCCTCATGGGCATGGTGGACCTGCGGGCGATCAGCTCCGACGTCTCCCACCTGAACCTGCACAAGACCTTCTGCATCCCCCACGGCGGCGGGGGGCCGGGCGTGGGTCCGGTCGCGGTGCGCCAGCACCTGGCCCCTTACCTGCCCTCAGACCCGTTCCATCCCGAGCCTGGCCAGGCCAGCCCCGGCCCGATCGCGGCTACCCCCTGGGGTTCGGCAGGGGTGCTCCCGATCACCTGGGCCTACATCTGCCTGATGGGCTCCGACGGGCTGCAGCGAGCCAGCCAGGTGGCCGTACTGTCGGCGAACTACCTGGCCAAGCGCCTCTCGGCGCACTTCCCGACCCTGTACACCGGCCGGGCTGGGCTGGTGGCTCACGAGTGCATCCTCGACCTGCGCCCGTTGACCCGGGCGACGGGTGTCACGGCCACGGACGTGGCGAAACGGCTCATCGACTACGGCTTCCACGCCCCCACGGTGTCGTTCCCCGTAGCCGGCACGTTGATGGTCGAGCCGACCGAGAGCGAGGACCGCGCTGAGCTGGACCGGTTCTGCGAGGCCATGGCAGCCATCCGCGCCGAGATCGACCAGGTGGCGGCGGGGCGCTGGCCTGCCGACGACAACCCGCTCAAAGGGGCGCCCCACACGGCCACCAGCCTGGCGGCCGACTGGGCCCACCCCTACAGCCGCACGGAGGCGGCCTTTCCGGTCGAATCCATCCGCCGGGCCAAGTACTGGCCCCCCGTCGGCCGGGTGGACGAGGCGTGGGGCGACCGGCACCTGCTCACCACGCTCCCTCCAGAGGAATAGAGCCTTGCCCGGCTCATCCTCCGTGCCCCTCAAAGCCCCGCGCCGCACCCCCCTCGACCCTGCGCACACAGCCCTGGGGGCCAAGATGGTCGACTTCGCCGGCTGGAGCATGCCGCTGCGCTACACCAGCGAGACCGCCGAGCACCACGCCGTACGCCGGGCGGCGGGCCTGTTCGACGTTTCCCACATGGGTGAGATCGTGGTCGCAGGGCCACAAGCGGGTGCGGCCCTGGATCACGCCCTGGTTGGCGACCTGTCCGGCCTGGCGGTGGGGAGGGCGCGATATACCATGATCTGCGCCCCGGACGGGGGAGTGATGGACGACCTGGTCGTGTATCACCTGGACCACCTGCGATACCTGGTGCTGGCCAATGCCTCCAACACCTCCTCTGTGGTGTCGGCCCTGGAGCACCGTTCAGGGGATCTCGACGCGGAGGTTGCGGACATGACCGACGACTACGCCCTGCTTGCTTTGCAGGGGCCGCGCTCGGCCGAGATCCTGTCGCCCCTGGTCGGCGAGGACCTGAGCGCGCTGCGCTACTACAGCTTTGCCCAGGTTCTGGTGGCGGAGCAGCCGGTCTTGCTCGCCCGCACCGGCTACACCGGCGAGGACGGCTTCGAGCTGCTGGTCCCGCCCCACCTGGCCGAGGATGTGTGGTGGGCACTGCTGGAGGCAGGAGGCCCGGCGGGATTGCTTCCTGCTGGTCTGGCCTGCCGGGACACGCTGCGCCTTGAGGCCGGGATGCCGCTGCACGGCCACGAGCTGCACCTGGGGGTGACCCCATACGAGGCTGGCCTGGGCCGGGTGGTCAAGCTGGACAAGCCAGGAGGCTTCGTCGGGGGGCCAGCACTTGCTTCCCGGGCCGCCACCGGGCCGCTCGCCACGCTGGTGGGGCTGGTCTCGGTGGGGGCGGGGCGGGTGGCCCGTCATGGCTCCGATGTGCTCGCAGCGGGGCCGGACCTCGGCGCTCGATCCCCGAAGATCGTCGGTACGGTCACCAGCGGCGCCCCCTCCCCGACTCTCGGCCGACCAATTGCGATGGCCTCGATGACCCCGGGCTGCGTCGAGGTGGGCTCGGTGGTGCAAGTCGATATCCGGGGCAGGCCGGAGCCGTTCGAGGTGGTGTCCCTTCCCTTCTACCGGCGCGAGGGGTAATTCCCGCAAAAGTTGATCAACTTTGTCAGGTATTGTGCTATCGTGGTCCGGGTGAGCACAGCCGACATCGCCGAGGAGCTGGCCCAGGTAGCCGGAGCACTTGACGCGGCGACGGCTTCGGAGGTCCTGAGCTGGGCAAACGGGCGCTTTGGGGACGGTTTGGTGATCGCCTCGTCCTTCCAGGACTGTGTCCTCATAGACCTGGCCACGGCGATCCGACCGGGTATCGAGGTGGTGTTCCTGGACACGGGTGCGCACTTCGCCGAGACCCTCGACTACGTCGAGGCGGTGAGGCAGCGCTACGACCTGAACCTGGTGGTCCTCACGCCGGGCACCGAGGCCGAGGACTGGCCCTGCGGGAGCCCCATGTGCTGCGAGCTGCGCAAGGTGGCCCCTCTCGTCGCCCATCTCGCCGACCGTCTGGCCTGGGCAACCGGGTTGCGCCGGGCAGACTCACCGCAGCGGGCTGGGGCCCCGGTGGTCTCCTGGGACGAGGGGCACGCAGTGGTCAAGCTGAACCCGCTGGCGGCCTGGTCGGACGCAGACATGGCCGCCTACATCGCGGACCACGAGCTTCCCGTTCACCCACTGACCAAGGCCGGGTACGCCTCCATCGGCTGTGCGCCGACCACCGTCCCGATTGGCGAGGGCCAGGACGCCCGGGCGGGACGCTGGCCTGGCAGCACCAAGACCGAGTGCGGGTTGCACCTCTAGGCATGGAGTTCCTAGCTCCCTTCCGGGAGACCGCCGAGCTGAACAAGGTCGAGCACTGGAAGCTGGCCCGCCACCCTCTCGACGTCTACCGCTCCGTCATCGACACCTACTCCAAGGCCGGGCCGGAGGCAGTCGCTGGCGTGGAGGGGGAGCAGGAGCGGCTCAAGTGGGTGGGCATCTACCCCCAGCGCCAGGGCGGCGACGCCTACATGATGCGGGTGAAGGTGCCTGGCGGGCGCCTCAGCGCTGCGCAGGCCAGATGCATCGGACACATCGCCGACACCTACGGACGGAGCCCGTCCGGCTCGACAGCCTCGGAGGGCTGCTGCGACATCACCACCCGCCAGGACATCCAGATCCACTGGATCAGCATGGCTGAGGTTCCGGAGATCTGGCGCCAGCTGGAGGACGTGGGCCTGACCACGCTCCAGGCCTGTGGCGACTCCGCCCGCAACGTTTTGTGCTGTCCAGTGGCCGGCATCGACGCCGAGGAGGCTTTTGACGCCTTCCCGGTCGCCCAGGCGGTCTCAGCATATTTCACCGGCAACCGCGAGTACGCCAACCTGCCCCGCAAGTTCAAGATCAGCGTCACCGGGTGCCTCGACGACTGCGCGCAGGCCGAGATCAACGACATCGGCCTGTGGCCGGCCAGGGCGTCGGACGGGACCCTCGGGTTCAACGCGCTGGTCGGGGGCGGCTTGTCCGACGGGCCGCGCCTGGCCAGCGACATCGACGTGTTCGTGGCGCTGGACCAGGCGGTCGAGCTCACCCGGGCCATCGCGCAGACCTGGGGGGAGCTGGGCAACCGGGAGAACCGTGGCCAGTCCCGGATGCGCTACCTGGTCCAGGAGCTGGGGCCGGAGGGATTTCGCCAGGAGCTGAGCACGCGCTGCGCATTCGGGCTCCGCCCGGCTGGTGAAGCCCTCACCCGTCGCTACCGCGGCGACCACGTGGGAGTGCACCGCCAGCGACAGGCTGGCCTGTCCTATGTGGGGCTCAACGTCACGGTAGGGCGGATGGAGGGAAGCGGGCTCAGCGAGGTTGGGCGTCTGGCCGCGACCTACGGTGACGGAGGGATTCGGCTGACCACCGACCAGAACCTGATAATCACCGGGTTGCCCGACGAGCGCCTGGCTGACCTGTGGGGCGAGCCCGTGGTGAGGCTGCACTCGCCCAATCCGGGGCCCTTCGAGCGCGGCGCGGTGGCCTGCACCGGCAGCGAGTACTGCCGGTTTGCCATCGTCGAGACCAAGGCCCGGATGGCGGCCTGGGCTCGCCAGCTGGACCAGGAGCTGAGCCGGGGTGGAGAACAGGTTGCCGGTGGCGCCGGGACAGCGGCGGCCGGGCCAGTGGCAGCCGGGACCGTGGCAGCCGGGCCAGTGGCAGCCGGCGCCCCGGGTCAGGCCCCAGCCGCCGGGATCGTGCGGATCCATCTGTCCGGCTGCTCGGCCAGTTGCGCCCAGCCCCAGATCGCGGACATCGGGCTTCGTGGGGACACAGCGAAGAGGGATGGCCGGGTCGTCGAAGCCCTGGACATCGGCCTGGGAGGCAGCCTCGGGACCGATGCGGGCTTCATCGACTGGGTGGCCGGCGCCATGCCGGCCGACGAGGTACCTGGCGCGCTTGCCCGGCTCCTGGTCAGCTACCAGGGACGACGTCACCCGGGGGAGCGCTTCTACGAGTGGGTCCGGCGCACCCCGGTCGAGCAGCTCCGAGCCGTGATCGCCGAGGCGGCAAACTGATGCCCAGACGGCGGGCTCAGCCAGCCCCGGTTCGCTCCACCCGGTCGATCCGCCAGGAGATGAACGGGATCGACGAGGCCCCGGGCAAGACCTGGTTCTGGGAGCTGGATGCGGGGGTGATCGATGCCGGGCGCTGTATCCAGTGCGGGACCTGCGTGGCGGTTTGTCCCTCGGGCTCCATCGGCGTCGACGCTCGCGGCCTGCCGCATCTGGTGAAGATGTGCACTGGCTGCTCGTTGTGCTGGGACTTCTGCCCCCGGGGCGGCCTGCGCTACGAGGCGACCTGGCCCAAGACCGAGGGAGCTGGCGGCGACGGCCTGGGCCTCGTCCAGGCCTCCTACACCGCCCGCTCACGCCGGGGTACCAGGGCGCAGGACGGGGGCATCGTCACTGCCATCCTGGCGGCTGGGCTGAGCGCCGGTGACCTGGACGGGGTGCTGCTCGCCCGGGAGAGCCCGACGGAGCGCTGGAAGGGGGTGGCCTACCTTGCCACGACCCCGGAGGAGGTGGCGGCGTGCGGGGGCAGCTTCTACAACCAGACGATGGGTCTCGCCAACCTGGACCTGCGCCAGCTCGACCTGCCAACCGACCCCAGGATCGCCGTCGTGGGGACGCCGTGCCAGATCCAGGGGATAGCCGCCATGCGCTCGGCGGAATGGCGCCGCGGGTCGGCTCAGGTGGAGGCGGTGGTCCTCACCATTGCCCTGCTGTGCACCAAGAGCTTCGACTACGAGGCTTTGATGCTCGGCGAGCTGGGGGCCAAGCGGGGAGTCGACCTGGACCAGGTCGGCAAGGTGGATGTGATTCAGGGCAAGATGATCGTCGAGGACCGCGGGGGCCTGACGCTGATCTCCGAGCCGGTTCGGGACTTCCACGGGGCAGCGCTGGCGGGCTGCGAGGAGTGTGCTGACTTCCTGGGCCGGGGCGCCGACATCTCGGTGGGAAGTGTCGGGAGCCCCGACGGGTGGTCGAGCGTCCTGGTGAGGACCGACGCGGGGAAGAGCGCATTCTTGCGAGCCGCGCCGGAGATGGAGCTACGGGACCTGGAACGCCCTGAGGCGCTGGCCAAGCTGGACGCCTACGACCGCAAGGTGACTCTGGCCAGCATGCCCCGGGACTTCGACCCCGACGGGACGGCCTTCATCAGCTACCCCGAGCACGTGGCGGCTTATGCGGGCACCGAGAGGGCTCCGGCTCCGGATCGCCCGATCACCGGGCTCGCGGTGCTCGGGGACCCTGGCGACCACCCCGCCGCGAAGGACCTGGAGGTCCCCCCGGAGCCGCTCGACGAGCTCGAGCGGGTGCGGGCGCTGGTGCTGGAGTCCCCCGAGGCGTGGGGGCGCCTGGGGGCCTCGGGCGTCTGGATCACCGATGCTCTGTGGCCGTGGTGGGGCGAGGCCTTGGTGCAGGCGAAGATGACCAAGTCGGCGATGGACCAGGTGGTTGCGGGCTACCGGAGCGAGCTGTGGCTGTGGCTGATGGGCGAGCGCACCTGGGAGAGTGTCGCATCGGGCCTCGCCGGCAGGCTGGAACGCCGAGCGGCCCCTGCCGGCCCCGGTGAGGGCCTGTGATCTGGGCGCTGCTCGACCCGCAAGTTGGCCACATGCTGACCAGCACGGCAGACCGGCTGGGCCTGGTGGCGAGCGGGCTGGTGGTGGGCCTGCTGGTCGGCCTCACCGGTGCCGGGGGAAGCTCGGTGCTCACCCCCTTGCTGATCCTGGTCTTCGGTCTCGGTGGCACCTCGGCCGTCGGGACTGACCTGGTCGCCTCGCTGGTGATGAAGCCGGTCGGTGGCTTGGTGCACCTTCATCATCGCACCGTCCGCATGGATATCGTGGCCTGGCTCGCCCTGGGCTCGGTACCTGGTGCCGTGCTCGGCGTGGTCCTGATCAGCCTGGCAGGGACCTCGGCGAGCTCGATCCTGCTTCCCCTGCTGGGCGCGGCCCTGCTGGCGACCGCCATCGCCATGGTCGCCCGAACCCGCCTGCGGGCGCGCGCGGTGAGGCGGGCGGGTGGTGCGTGGGCACTCAGGTGCGGCGGGACAGGCCATATTCCTCCAAAGGCGCTGGCCACCTTGGCGGTCGGGCTGTTTGGCGGGGTCGTGGTGGGGCTCACCTCGGTCGGATCGGGATCACTGATGGTGGTGAGCCTCACCATGCTCTACCCGGAGCTGACCATGGCCGAGCTGATCGGGACGGATCTGGTCCAGGCGGTTCCCATGGTTGGGGCGGCGGCCCTCGGCCACCTGGTAACGGGCGGCGTGCAGCTCGGGGTTGCCGGAGCCCTGCTGATCGGGGCGGTCCCGGGCACGCTGATGGGGGCCCGGCTGTCGTCGCGCACCGACGGGCGCCTGGCCCGGGGGGCGCTGATTGCCGTCCTGGCTGCCACCGGAGTGAAGCTGATCTCGGCGCTATGAACCAGAAAGGACCCTTACAGTGACAGCAAGCCTCGTGACTCCGCACGCTGCCTCGGACCACCTCGACCTCTTGGAGGCGCATGCCATCTTTGTGATGCGCGAGGTGGCTGCCGAGAGTCGCCATCCCGTCCTGCTGTTCAGCGGGGGTAAGGACTCCGCCGTGCTGTTGCGCCTGGCGGAGAAGGCGTTTCGCCCAGCCGGCCTGCCGTTCCCGATCCTCCACGTCGACACGGGGCACAACTTTCCCGAGGTGCTGGATTTTCGCGACCGGCGGGTGGCGGAGCTGGGAGAGCACCTCGTCGTGGCGTCGGTGCAGGACTCCATCGACTCCGGGCGGACCAGCGACCCCGGCTTCGGGGTGTCCCGCAACCGCCTGCAGAGCGCCACCCTGCTCGACGCCATCGCCGCCAACGGATTCGACGCCTGCATAGGCGGGGCGCGCCGGGACGAGGACAAGGCCCGGGCCAAGGAGCGCATCTTGTCCTTTCGGGATGCCTTGGGGGCCTGGGACCCCCGCAACCAGCGTCCGGAGCTGTGGCACCTGTACCAGGGCCAGGTGCGGCCAGGGGAGCACCTTCGGGCGTTCCCGCTGTCGGATTGGACCGAGCTCGACGTGTGGGCCTACATCGAGCGCGAGGGCGTCGAGCTGCCGTCGCTTTACTACGCGCACCGGCGCAGGGTGATCCACCGGGGCGGGATGCTGCTGGCCGAGAGTGACTGGGTGAGCGCTGGGCCGGGTGAGCAGGTGCTCGAGGAGATGGTGAGGTTCCGAACGGTGGGCGACATGACCTGCACCGGCGCGGTGCGCTCGAGCGCAGCCAGCCCGGCCGAGGTGCTGGCGGAGGTCGCCGTGGCTCGGATGACCGAGCGGGGCGCCAGCCGGGCGGACGACGCATTCTCGGAGACCTCGATGGAGGACCGCAAGCGGGAGGGCTATTTCTAGATGGACCTGCTCCGCTTCGCCGCCATCGGCTCTGTCGACGACGGCAAGTCCACCCTGATCGGACGCCTGCTGGCGGACAGCCGCCAGCTCTTCGACGACCAGCTGGATGCCATCAAGGCGGCCAGCCGACGGCGCGGGCGCTCCGGGTTGGATCTGTCCTTCGTAACCGACGGCCTGCGCGCAGAGAGGGACCAGGGGATCACCATCGACGTCGCCTACCGCTACGCGGCCACGCCGCGGCGGAAGTTCGTGATCGCGGACTGCCCTGGGCACCTGCAGTACACCGCCAACATGGCCACTGGCGCCTCCACCGCAGAACTGGCCCTGGTGGTCATCGACGCCCAGCGGGGCTTGCGTGAGCAGACCCGGCGGCACCTGTGCATCGCGGCCCTGCTGGGAGTCCACCACCTGCTGGTAGCGGTGAACAAGATGGACCTGGTGGCCTGGGACCAGGCCACCTACGACTCGATCGTGGCCGAGCTGGGCGAGGTGGCCGATCGCTTGGGGATCGAGAGCGTCGTGTGCGTTCCGGTCTCAGCGCTGCACGGCGACAATGTGGCCCAGTCCTCCGACGTCGCCCCCTGGTACGAGGGCCTTACGGTGCTGGAGCATCTCGAAGGCGCTGCCAGCTCGGTGCCCGCGGAGTCCGGAGCCCGCCTTCCGGTGCAGTGGGTGCTGCGGCACCCCGACGGCGGGCGGAGCTATGCCGGGATGCTGAGCGGGGGGACGCTGAGAGTGGGGGAGGAGGTGGTCGCTCTACCGTCGGGGGCGCGCAGCCGGATCAACTCGATCGATACCTTCGATGGCCCTCTGCAGGCTGCCGGGCCAATGCTGTCGGTTTCGGTGAACCTGGACGACGAGCTGGATGTGTCCCGGGGGGACCTGCTGGCGCCCGCGGCAACGCCTCCCGATGTGGTGAGCGAGCTGGATGCGATCGTCTGCTGGTTCGGCGATCGACCGGTGGGTGCTGGAGACAGGCTTCGGATCAAGCACACCACCCGCCAGACCTCCGCGATAGTGGCGGCGGTGTGCGGACGCCTGGACGTGAACACCATGGTGATCGAGCCCGGCGACAAGCTGGGCGACAACGAGATCGGCCGGGTGCGGGTTGCGGTCGCCACACCGCTGGCGGTCGACCCTTACAGCTCCAACAGGGTGACCGGGAGCTTCGTGCTCATCGACGAGGTGACCAACGCCACATTGGCGGCCGGCATGGTTGGCGTCACCGACCTGGGCTGGCTCGAAGCCGGCTTCTGAGGTCTGGCCGGGCCGGCTTCTGAGGTCTGGCCGGGCTGGTTTCTGAGGTTTGGCCGGGCTGGTTTCTGAGGTTTGGCCGGGTCCTAGCCCTGCGGCGCTCGCAGCGCATCCGAGAGCCATCGGCGGCTGGCGCCGTGGGACGTGGCCGTTTGCATCGCCAAGCTGGCCAGACGACCAAGCCGGCTGTCGATTCCCGGAGCCGCGCCGTCGAGGAGGTCGTTCCAGTAAAGCGCCCAGGCCCCACCGACGGCTCGGCCAACCCCCGGGGCCGTGAGCGCGCGTCCCAGCGCCGACACGAGGCGGGGACGGTCGAGCACGCAGCGATGGAGGCTGGCGTTGGCCGAGTGGTATGCGAGGTAACGGTCCCTCAGATGGGTGGTGTAGGTAGTCGCAGCGCTGCCCGGGCCGGCCAGGATCGCTTGCGCGGCCGCCACTGCCGAGGCCATGGCGTCGGCGATGCCCTCCCCCTGGAGCGGGTTCACCAGACCCGCGGAATCGCCGACCAGCAAGACGTTGCCCACGGCGGGAGTGGTCCCCACCATGCCCATCTTGAGCCACCCACCAAGGCGCTCAAAGCGGCTCGGGACCTGCTCCAAGAGTCCAACCGAGCCCAGATGAGCGAGGAATGCGTCAAGCTGGCGCGTTGCCTGGGCGCCGCGACGGCGGTCGGTGCCCGCGCCCACGCCCAAGCCGGCATTCGCCCTCCCGTCCGCCAGGGGGAAGATCCACCCGTAGCCGGGAAAGCCGCGGCCCGGCGTCGGGTCCCAAAAGCTGATGACCGGCACGTCAACGGGGGCATCCAGATAGGCCCTGACGGCAAAGCCCCACATCACCCGGGTGGGATCGAGCAGTCCGGCGCTCGCCGCGATCGCGCTGTTGGCCCCGTCGGCGCCGATGACGATGTCCGCCGGCAGGATACGGTCGTCCTCCAATCTCACGCCCCCGGGCGCCACGCCCCTTGCCCGGGCGCGAACCGGCTCCGCTCCGGCGTCGAGGGCGGCCTGGCGGAGCCAGTTGTCGAAGGTCCAGCGGGGGGAGGCCCAGCCCTGGCCTGGGTAGGTCGAACCTGCGCGGGCCCGCAACAGTGCCTTGCCGCCGGTGGGCCCCAGGACGACCATGTCCCCGACACCGAGATGCGGGGTCGCGTGTTGGGTCAGGCCCAGATCCTCCAGCAGCTGGACCCCGCGAGGCCCCAGCAAGTCACCGCACGCCTTGTCCCGGGGAAAGCCAGCCTTGTCCACCAGGGCAACCTTGGCGCCACCTCTGGCCAGCACCAGTGCAGCCACAGAGCCCGCCGGACCAGCCCCGGCAACGGCGGCATCGAATCCGGGTCGGCCCACCAAGTCGTTGTAGCTGCTCGCCGGGCAAGTCGCTGCTCGCCGAGAGTTGCGTTCGCCCACGCTTCGCCTACCATGGCTTCCGAGCGGTCCGGACATGCCGCCCTGAGAGGGTCCGACGAGTGCAGGCAGCCCCGAGAATGCACCAAAGCCTGACGGGCGCTCGGCCCATGGTCGAGCGCTCTCGGAGTGAGCCGAGCCGCTTCGCCTCGGAGCTGTTCGACGGGCTCGGGGCACGCTACGATGCTCTGGCGGCCGTGCTGTCTCTCGGACAGGACCGTCGTTGGCGCGCCGCGATGCTGGAACGGGTCGAGGCCGGCCCTGGGTCGCGGGTGCTCGACGTGGCCACCGGGCCTGCCGGGGTCGCCCTGGCCATCCAGCGGCGAACCGGGGCCGCGGTTGTCGGGGTGGACGTCACCGAGGCCATCTTGCGCAGGGGGCAGCGCAATGTGGCCGAGGCTGGTCGAGACCACAACATTGCCCTGGTAGTGGGCAAGGGGGAGCAGCTGCCCTTTCCGGATGCCGCTTTCGATGCTCTTACTTTCACCTACCTGCTCCGCTACGTCGCCGATCCTGCGGCGACGCTCGCTGAGCTGGCCCGGGTGGTGCGTCCCGGGGGAACCATCTCCTCGCTGGAGTTCCACCTGCCCGATCGGCTGGCCTGGCGTGAGCTCTGGTGGGGATATACCCGTATGGTGTTGCCAGTTGCGGGGGCCTTGCTCGGAGGGCGGGAATGGTACGACGTCGGACGCTTCCTCGGGCCGAGCATCGAAGCGCACTACACCAGCTACCCGGTCCCCTGGATCGTGAATGCGTGGCGGGAGGCGGGGATCGAGCAGGTGGGTGCGAGGGTGATGAGCCTAGGCGGCGGTCTGGTCATGTGGGGGGCCCGCTCGGGAGCCGGGCCCCGACAGTCCGCGTAGGCGTCTGGCGTGGATCCTGCCCGGGGCTCCCACCCGGCAGCGCAGGCCGCGCCCCGGACCGCCTTCTACGCCACTCCTGGAGGCGGCTGGAGGGGGTGGTGGACTGTGTTGCATCCCCCGTACACGGCGTGGCACCTCGCCTATGTGGTGATCGGTGCATCGTTGGCCCCCGTGGTGAACCTGACCACGCTTGGGGCCACCCTCGGGGCATTCTTCCTGGCGGTGGGGGTGTCAGCACACTGCCTGGACGAGCTCAACGGCAGACCACTTCGGACCTCGATCCCCAGCTCGCAGCTACTGGCGGCGGCAGTGATCAGCCTCTGTGGGGCGGTGGCCCTCGGAGTGGCCGGTGCCGTGAGGCTGGGACCCGGCCTGGTGCCATTCATCGTGGTTGGTGCGGCTCTGGTGGTCGCCTACGATCTGGAGCTGGTCGGTGGCCGGCTCCACAACGACGCAACGTTCGCTGCTGCCTGGGGGGCGTTTCCGGTCCTTACGGCTTATTTTGCCCAGGCAGGGACCATCGGGGTGGCGGCTGTTGCTGCGTCGGTGGGGGCCTTTGCCCTCTCCGGTGCGCAACGCCACCTGAGCGCGCCGGCGAGGACCCTGCGCCGCCACGTCACAGTGGTCGAGGGAAGGCTGGTTATGGACGACGGGAGCACCCGCGCGCTCACCACGGAGCTGCTTATCGGTCCCTTGGAGGCAGCCCTCAAGGCGTTGTGCTGGACGACGGTGGCCCTCGCAGCAGCTCTGGCCGTGGCGCGCCTCAGGTGAGCCACGCGCCTCAGGTGAGCCACGCGCCTCAGGTGAGCCACGCGCCTCAGGTGAGCCACGCGCCTCAGGTGAGCCACGCGCCTCATTGCCCGGCCTCGAAGGTGTACAGCTCGACCGCGAACTGCGTTCCGTCGGGGTGGCCCAGCGACGAGGAGAGAGTTGAGATGGTCACACCCACCTCCCAGTAGTTGCCGTCGCTACCCGCGATCAGGGCGAGGACGGGATTGGTGCTCCGGTCGACCCGCCAGTGCTCGCGTGCGAGCTCGGCGGGGAAGAACTGTGCTATCTCGGCCGGGCTGGCCGGGTTGGTGTAGGTCACCGTGCCGTCGAACGGCGCGTCGACGGCCCGACTGACCCGTGACACCACGGTCGAGCCTGCCGGGACCTCCAGGGCAGCGAGCACGTTGGCGGGAACCGCGTCTGTCTTGTCCAGGAGGGCAAAGGCAGGGCCCGCGGCAACCGCGGGCAGGTCTGGCACACCGAAGGTGGCGGGGGAGCTGGGCTTGCTGACCAGGTGACCCACCAAGAAGGTGAATCCCAAGACGACCACGACGACGATACAGCTGAGCAGCACGATGTTGCGAATGGTACGAACCTTGCGGGGACCTAGGGTCTTGCGGGAACCGACCGGCGGTGGTGCGTTGCCCTCTGGTGCATTGCTCATCTCCTCCAGAGCATACGAGTGTCGCCGGAGCGACGTCAGTCAGCAATGCGGGCGGGTCGAGCTACGGGAACGGCTATCGTGGGGTGGCTGGCGGCGTGGCCGAGTGGCATAGGCAAGGGCCTGCAAAGCCCTGTACAGCGGTTCGATTCCGCTCGCCGCCTCCAGCAAAAGTGCAGGTCACAGGTGCTATGGCCTTGGACCCGGCCTCCGGAGTTACTCTTATTCGAGGTGCTAACCTCCAAGTAACCGTTCGAGTAACCGCCGAGTAACCGCCGAGGGGCCAATATGGAGGGCGTCGAGTTCTGGGAGCGGCTGGACCGCAGCGAGGAGTGCTGGACCTGGGCCGGCGCCAAGGATCCCAGCGGCTACGGCGTCCTCAAGGTGAAGGGGACCCTCTGGAAGGCACACCGGCTGGCCTGGAGCCTGGATCGCGGTATCGAACCGGCGGCGGGCGTCTCGATCCTGCAGACCTGTCAGAACCGGGCTTGCTGCCGGCCCGATCACCTTGTCGAAGGTCCCAGTCATCGCCGTCAACGCAAGTCACGCCGGCCCACGGCTCGGGCTCACTCGAAGAGGTCCGTCCCGGTGTCTGGCAGCTACGTGTCTCCCTGGGGAAGAGCCCGTCCAGCGGTGCCTACGGGCGGGCGACCCGGATGTTCGAGGGGACCAGCACGGAGGCGCACAAGGCTCTCGCCGCCCTCGTGGCGGCTGGCGCCGCGGGCAGCGTCGTGGTCGGCTCGGATTCCATGGACGCGGTGTTCGACGCCTGGCTCGCCCACCTCGAGCGGATCGGTCGCTCTCCCAACTACATCACTGGCGCCCGCCGCAAGATAGACCGCAACCTGCGCCCCGCTATCGGGACCAAGGCAGCGAGGAAGGTCACGGTTGCCCTCCTCGACGAGGTGCTTGGCGGGCTTGTGGCCTCGGACCGCCTCGGCGGCCCCCTCAGCGCCGCCACGATCAGGCAGCACAAGCAGATCCTCTCCAGCGTCTTCACCTACGCGTGGAAGCGTGACCTGGTGCCCACCAACCCAGTCCGCAAGCTCGACGTCGCCCCGGTACCGCAGGCGTCCATCGTCGAGCCCACCATCGGGGAGGTCATCGCTCTCATGGAGGCAGCAGAGGCCGAGCCGGTGAGGCGATCGAGACACGGGCGGCCTCAGCACCGGCCGGAGATGAGCACGGCCATCTGGCTCGGCGCGGTCCTGGGCGTGAGGGAAGCCGAGCTGTGCGCTCTTCAGCTGGACGACTTCGACTGGGCGAAGCGCCGAGCCCGGATCGACCAGTCCATATACGTCGACGAGGAGCACCGCACCGGCGTCCATGTCAAGGACACCAAGAGCCACAAGGCGCGCTTTGTCGCCCTGGACGCGGTGAGCATCCGGGTCGCTCTCGAGCAACTCGAGTGGCTGAAGGCCAGAGCTGATGAGGGTGCTGTGGAGCTGGTCCCGAACCCTTACCTGTTCTCCGACGCCCTGGACGCGTCGGTTCCGTGGCGACCCAACTACGTTTCCAGGTGGTTCGCCACGGTCCGGGCGAGATGCGGGGGCGCGGTCCGCCCGGAGGTGCACTTCCACTGCCTCCGCCATTTTCACTCAACCCACGCCCTCGACCTCGGCTATCCGATCACCGCGGTGGCGGGCCGCAACGGTCACGACCCCTCGGTCCTGCTCAAGGTCTACGCGCACCACCTGGAGCAGACCGACCGCAAGATCAGCGAAGCGGTCGCCGCCCTGGTTCCCCGACCCAAGTCACGGGCGGCTGGCAGGTCTGCCGTCGATGTAGTCGAGCAGCCGCTTTCGCGACACCTTGACGGTTCCGCCGATCCGCAAGACGGGTACGGGGAACTCGCCGCGGGCGCACAGCCTGTAGGCGGTTGACGCGCCGATCCCGAGAACTTTGGCAGCCTGGGCGAGTGACATCGTGAGCGCTTCGCCGGAGGCCAGGTTGGCACTCGTCTCGGCGCACTCGCCGGGCGTCGGTCGGGATAGGTCGATCGCCATGGCCCTGATGTCACCGAGAACGTCAGCGGCATCCTCGCCGGCATCTACGAGCACGAGCGGACGCAGCCTCACGGCGTCGACGCCCCGGTGTCGGTCGCGCCGAGTTGACCCGCACCCGATCGCATGACGGGCCGGGAGCGCTCGGTGATCTTGGAGGCAAGGCCCCGGGCGCTGTGGCGCACCCGTTTGGCGAGGGTCACCCCTCCCACGTGCAAAGACATGGGACAATTGTGCGCCAACACGTTCCGAGCAGGGTTTTTCTCGACCTGGGCATGGAACTAGCTCACAGGGTACCAAGTAAAGTACACGGGCTGAAGTTCGGTACACGGCGTGGAATATCTTTGGTGCCCGAGCCCGTTTCAGCCCCTCTGAGCTGGGGGATCGCAACAGATTACAGCAATGGGAGCCGGGTAAAGTACACGGCCTAGGTGTCCATGGGCATCGTCGCTAGGCAACGAAGACCTCTACACGTGGCTGAGATAAGCTAGAGCTGCCTGAATCTGTCGTCCCTGGCCACGCTGGACGGCTTGTCTGTGGCTTGGCGGAAATCTGGCGCTAGTTGGACGTCGTTAGGAGTCCCCCCAGGTGAAGCTTCGCCCAGTCGGCTCTCCCGTCTCGCGGTGGCGCCGTGAGGTCGACCCGCATCCCCTGAGAAATCTCCGATTCGGGGCCGAGAATTTGTTACCCAGACGCGGCCACCGACCGGTTTGCCGGGGCTCCACAGCCGTCCAATCGTACAGATGTTCCCATCCCCAAAAATCCACTGCATATGTCCCCGGACGACGACTTGACATAACGCGCAGGCCCGAGCTGCGGGCGATGATGCTTCGTCGGTAAGCACGCCTGGGTGGGGCGCGGTGCTCTTCGCCCACGGCTTCAACATCCGCTTCGGGCTGATCACCTCGGCGCCCGGTCTGGACGTGGCGATGGTCGCCGCCAAGGGTCCCGGCCACCTGTTGCGGCACACCTACCTCGCCGGTGGCGGGGTGCCGTCGCTGTTGGCGGTGGCCCAGGGGCCTCGGGCAAGGCCAAGGCCCTCGCCCTGTCCTACGCGCACGCCATCGGGACCACCCGTGCGAGCAGGACACGGCCGGCACGCGCTTCTCGATCTCTGACACCGCCGAGTACGGAGACCTCACCCGGGGGCCGCGGGTGATCGATGACCATGTGCGCGCCGAGGTGCGGGCCATCCTGGCCGAGATCCGCGACGGGAGCTTCGCGCAGGAGTGGGTGGCAGAGAACCGGGCAGGCAGGATCAGGTTCAACCAGCTGCGCGCCGCTAACGCCGCCCGTCCGGTGGAGAAGGTCGGTGCCGAGCTGCGGGCGATGATGCCCTTCGTCGCCGCCGGGCGCCCCCGCATCCAGGACCTCTCGTGCGAACTGCCGCGCGGCGCCCGGCCGCCCCATGCCCTGGCCCCCACTTCCGCTAGGTCAGGACACTCCGGAGACGCCGAGCTGGTGGCAGATCGCACGCGCCGTCGCCACGGGCAGCTCGCAATGGCGAGGCACTGACGATCGTCGCCCACCAGGACCCTCCCAGATGGTGTGGCTGGCGCCCTCGCGGGCAACGCGACATCCGTGCTCGGCCAGGTGACGTTCGAGGTCTCGGAGTCGGATCACGATCTCGGTCCGCCCACGGGGTCACCCGGGGGACGCAGACCGAGGAAGAGCGGTAGCCTCAAGGCAATGGAACCGCTGGTGCTCACTGTGATCTGCGAGCCGGTGGACGGCGGCTGGGTCCAGGCCAGGATCGAGGAGCTGCCTGCTGTGATCACTGCGGGCGCCACCGAAGACCAGGCGATGGAGCTCGTGGCAGATGCCCTGAGGGAGTATCTCGCCTCTCTTGGCCCTGAGGCACCGGTGGAGGCTGGCCGCGGAGCCTGGCGGCGAAGGATGTGCCTGGTCATCGACATGGAGCCTAGCCTGGAGCGGGGCTAGTACGTCCCGGCGCACGAAGTCGCACGAAGGCCGCTAGTTTGGAGGCGACAGCCCCCATTGCAGCGTGCGCCGGGAGGTGCTCACGATGTCGTACGAGGTCAACCTCCGGGGTCCGTGGACCCCGGCCCCATGGCTTCCCCGTCCGCTGATACACCCTGCTGTCATACTTGAGCCAACGACTCCGAGACGGGAGGCAAGGTGGACTTCGACGAGCTGGTGAGACTGGCGACGGGACACGGTGTGTACGACTACCAGCGCAAGGTGGCCCTTTGCGGGCTCCCGGAGCTCCTCCGGGTGCCGACGGGCGCGGGGAAGACGCTTGCGGTCATTCTCGGCTGGCTCTACCGTCGCCGGACCTGGCCCGATGCGACGCCTCGCCGGCTGGTGTACGTGCTGCCGATGCGCGCCTTGGTCGAGCAGGTGAGCGAGGTCGCCATGCAGTGGATGGCCGAGGTCGCTCCCGAGGTGGTCGTCAATGTCCTCATGGGTGGTGAGGGCGTGCACGACTACGATAGCCGCTGGGTCCTGCGCCCGGAGCAGGACGCGGTGGTGGTGGGCACCCTCGACATGATCTTGTCGCGAGCACTCAACCGCGGGTACGGCGAGTCTCGCTTCATATGGCCGGTTGCCTTCGGGCTTCTCAACTCAGGGTCCGCGTGGGTCTTCGACGAGGTGCAGCTCATGGGTCCCGCCCTCGGAACCTCGCGCCAGCTGGAGGCGTTCCGGCGTTCGCTCGGCACGGCGTCGCCCTGCAGCTCCACCTGGATGTCGGCTACGGTTGACCAGTCGTGCCTGTCGACTGTCGACCTCGACGCCGTCAGCACGATTATCGGCCTCTCCGAGGCTGACCGCACCGGGCCGCTGCGGACCCGCCTGGAGGCGCGCAAGGCCGTACACCACCTCGACCTGGACCCGGACCCGAGGCGGCGCGCCCGCAGCCTGGCGAGTCAGCTGGCCGCCGCCCACCTCGCCGGCACGCGGACGATCGCGGTCATGAACACTGTCGCAGCGGCAGTTGATCTCTGGCGCGAGCTCGACCGACTGGAGCTGGGCGCCGAGGTCGTGCTGCTCCATTCCAGATTCCGTCCGGGGGAGCGTTCAATCCATTACCAACGGGCGGTCGCTGCCGTCGATCGAGACGGGCCTGGTCGCATCGTGGTGGCCACCCAGGTGCTCGAGGCCGGGGTGGACATCTCGTCTGCGACGCTGTTCACAGAAGCGGCCCCCTGGCCGTCGGTGGTCCAGCGGGCTGGCCGATGCAACCGTGAGGGCGAGATCGACGGTGCCCAGCTCCTGTGGGCGGAGCCGGCCAAGCCGGCTCCGTACGAGGCCTCTGACGTGTCAGCAGCCGGGTCGGCCCTGCGGGGCCTGGAGGGGATTGACGTGACCCCAGAGGACCTGGCCGGGCAGGAGGTTGACCTTGCCCGGGTGAGCCATCCCGTGCTGAGGCGGCGGGACCTGGTGGAGCTGTTCGACACCAGCCCCGATCTGAGTGGCAACGACCTCGACATCGGGCGCCTCTTGCGAGACGGCGAGGACCTGGATGTGGCGGTGGCGTGGTGGGAGGTCTCCGACGCAGCACCCGACAAGTCGAATGGGATGCCGGCGCGGGACGAGCGCTGCCCGGTGCCGATCGGGCAACTGCGGGAGCTGTGGGGTCCCCGGGGGAGAGACGTGACCGTCTGGCGCTTTGACCACCTTGACCAGGGATGGGTCCGTTGCCGAAGGGCTGATGACATCCGGCCCGGCGCAGTGCTGGTGATGAGGGCAGGGGATGGCTGCTACGACCCCCAGGTCGGCTGGGACCCCGCGTCCAGGGCACCGGTGCCCGGGGCCTCACGTCATTTGGCTCTCGCTGAGGATCCGGCTCGAGGCGATACGGCTACTGACTCCGATCCGGCGACGTTCGGCAAGGAGTGGGTCGAGCTGCTCCGCCACCTCGAGGAGGTGGCGGCCTACGTCGGACGGCTGGTAGGAGAGCTGCGCCCGGAGGGCCTCGGACCGGATCTCCTCGAAGCGGCAGTGATGGCCGGGCGCCTGCACGACGTGGGCAAGGCCCACGACGCGTTTCAGGCGATGCTGGTGAGTGGCCTCGACCATGAGGCATCGGTAGCTCGACCGGCGGGAGGGCCTTGGGCCAAGTCAGACCATGGCGGTGGGAGCTACGCGAAGGATCGCAGGCACTTCCGCCACGAGCTGGTGTCAGCTCTTGCGCTGCTCGGCCAGGGACGGCCCTTGCTGGAGGGCCTGGCCGAGCCCGAGCTGGTGATCTATCTGGTTGCTGCGCATCACGGGCGGGTGCGCGTGGGGATCAGGTCGCTGCCCGGAGACGGCCGGCCTTTGGAGGAGCCGGACCGCCTGGCCGCCCTTGGGGTTTGGGATCACGACGGGCTGGGCGAGGTCACGGTACCCGGAGGGGTGATCCCAGCCCAAGAGCTGGACCTGACGGTCATGGAGCTCGGCACCGGTGAGGGCGGCAGGTCCTCCTGGGGAGAGCTGGCTCTTTGCTTGCGAGACCGCGCAGACGTGGGTCCTTTCCGTCTGGGATTCCTCGAGGCATTGGTGAGGGTCGCGGACTGGCAGGTCAGCTCCGGTAAGGGGATGCCTGATGCCTGAGCACGTCCTCGGCGGGTGCCATCCCGAGCCACTCGGCTCGTACCTCAAGGCACTCGGGATCTTCAGGCTGGTGAGCGAGCAGCTCGACCCGGCGGTCCGCGGGCACTGGCGCGGTGACCATTTCGTCCTGAGAACTTCATTGAACGCTGGGGAGCTGGCCACCTTCTTCTTGGCCGAATGGCAGCCCAGCCCCCTGGTGTCTCCGTGGAACAACGGGGCCGGGTTTGCTCGTGAGGGCAAGAGCCCCGCTGCGGTGGAGTCTGTGGCCGGGGTCGAGCGGTCCACCGCAGCCCGGCTGGCTGTCTACCGCTCGACGATCGTAGCGGCACGGGTCGCGCTGGCTATGGCCTCAGACAAGGTGGAGGTGGTCCGGGAGTGCCGGGCGTGGCTTCCCGATGAGGCCTTGCCCTGGCTGGACGCGGCCGTCGTTCTCGCCAGCGCAGGACCGGCCTACCCGCCCCTGCTTGGATCGGGCGGGAACCTGGGGCGCCTGGAGCTCTCCGTGAACTTCATGCAGCACCTGGCTCGAGTGATGAGCTTCGCCGACGGGGGAGAGGTCCCCGGGGCCTCTCCCCCGTGGCTGCACTCCGCCGTCTTTGGCGGGTCGCCCGTGCGAATGGTGACGGCATCGGCGGGACAGTTCGACCCCGGCATGTCAGGGGGAGTGAGCACATCGCCACTCGGGAAGGCGGAAGGATTGGTGAATCCGTGGGACTTCATCCTGACGATCGAGGGCACTCTGGCGTTTGCCGGATCGGTGTCGAGGCGAATGGGCTCTGTGACCAAGGGGACGGCTGCGATGCCGTTCACCGTGGATTCCACCCCGGTCGGATACGCGGACGCCTGCGCTGGCGAGGGGACCCGGGGCGAGCTGTGGGCTCCCCTGTGGGGTCGGCCGGCGGCCTGGCCCGAGATCGAGCGTCTCTTGGGTGAGGGGCGAGCGCAATGGGGCAGGCAGCAGGCACGCAGCGGTCTTGATTTCGTGAGGGCCACGGCCAGCCTTGGGGTAGACCGTGGCATCCAGTCGTTCGCGCGCCACGCCATCGTGGAGCGCCTGGGACAGAACATGCTGGCCGTTCCCGTCGGTCGGGTGGCGGTGCACGTGAAGCCGGCGGTACCCCTGTTGCACGCGGTGGATGCGTGGGTGGAAAGGCTCCGATGGGAAGCCGGGGCACCAGCGCAGGTCACGGCTGCACTTCGCCGGCTGGAGGCGGTCCAGTTCGAGATGGCCTCGAAGGGAGGGGGGCTTCGCCTCCAGGAGGTCCTGATCGCCCTGGCGGAGCTCGAAGCGGTAGTGGCCCGGGCCACCAGCTTTCGCGACCGGTCTGGGCTGCGACCGGTCGTGGGCCTCCCGGCTCACGAATGGCTCCCCCTGCTCGAGGCTGATGGCGCATCAGTCGAGCTACGCCTGGCAGCGGGGCTGGCTTCCCTGTGTGACCCCATCCGGTCGGACCAGCGGACCACCTCCGTCGAGCGCGACGCAGGGCGCCTGAGCCTCTTCGTCCGTCCGGTCAGCCTGGGTGACCGCCAACGACTTGGTTGGGCAACCGCAGGAGCAAAAGTGCCAGGCCTGACGGCCCGACCCTTGGTCGAGGTTCTCGCAGAGGCGCACCGCCAGCGGGTTATCAGGGTCGTACAAGGTGGTGGCGAGCAGCTGGTCACCGACGAGCACGAGGTGGGTGTCCAGCCGGCGTTTGCCCATGGCATCAAGGTTCCGCGCCAGGATGTGGCTCGACTGGTGGCGGGGGGCACCGACGACGCCACGCTTGGACGCCTGCTCGCCGGGATGCTCCTGCTGGAGGACTGGCGTTGCTACCCGCAGCCCAGGTGGGGCCCCGAGGATGGCAGCACTGGCCCTCTCCTGCCAGCATGGGCGGTGCTGGCTCCGTTCTTCGAGCATGGCAATCCCCGACTTCGGCCACAGACCGAATGGGTTGCGCAGCTCGCGGCTGGCCAGGTCGACCAGGTGCTTACCGCGGCGCTCATGCGCTTGCGCATTGCCGGCGACCGCCAGGTGCTCGTGCGCAATGTGGACGTGATGGCAGCTGGTGTTGAGGGGCCGCGGGTCGCCGCCGGCCTCCTGGTGCGTCTGAGCAAGGCTGCCTACGCGAGCTTGCTCGACCAGGCATCGGCCGAGGCCGTTGCTGACTATCCATAACAGGTTACGCCATGAGGAGAAAGGACAGGAAAACCACATGATACTCCTTGCCACGAAGCACAGGCAGCTCTTCGACGTGGAGCTGCAACCATTTGGAGGCTCTCGATTCCAGCCCACCGGATTCCCGGACATCGGTGCGGCTACGTTCCAACGCCCGGTTCGGAATGCCGCCGACGATCTGGAGTGGGTCGAGTACCTCTTGGTGGAGTCGACGCAGTCGATGGCCAACTTCTTGGAGGCGACTGCGTGGGATGGCGGCGAGACTCGCCCCGTCGACACCTTTGCCGGGCTGCCATATGTCAGGGTGCTCGCCGCGGACGACGGCCGGTACCTGACCTCTAGCAGGACCGAGGCGCACAGGTTGGCTTCGGCCTTCGTGAAGGACTCCAGCCTGCAGGGAGTGCCGATGCGGGAGGTCATCCGCGAGAGACTGGGACTTCGTGACGACACTCCGATGTCGCCACGCCAGTTAGCGCGTGCGGTCTTCGCCCTGGACCCGTTCTGCTTGGTCCATGGCGTGTTCTTCGCCGAGCCTGCCAGGGTATGGCCCGGCCAACCCAAGATTGCCCGGGCGTTGAGCGCGTTCGTGGAAGCGGAGAACGTCAGAGCGGCCCACAGCGGGGGGGTGAAGCGGGACGACGTTCGCCATGCCAAGTCTGACACGGGTGGCTCCGCAGAGGGCTACGGCAGCATCCCGTTTCATCGCCGCGAATGGACCGCAGAGCGGATCGTCGCGTCGTTCTGCATCGACTTGGCCCAGATCGAATCATACGGGCTGGACGAGCCGGCGGGGGCACTTCTCGAGGCCCTGGCTCGCTGGGAAATCCGTGCGTTGCTCGACGGCGGCTTCCGCCCTCGTACCGCGTGTGACCTGGCCTCAGTCTCCGACCTGGTGCTGGATCAGGCGGGGGAGGCACTGCCGTCGCTGGCCGAGCTTGACGCAGAGGTGCGGGGCCTCATCCCGCGCTGCGCCGGCCTGATCAGTGAAGGCACTGTCATCGAGGTCGTCTGGAGGGATCCCGACCCGAAACCCAAGAGGGCCTGATGCCGCCGACTACTCTGGCGCTGTCTTTCCCCTGGGGGCGCTACCATGCCACGCCCTGGCGGCGCCTGGCAAACGAGGGGCAGGTCGAGTGGCCACCATCGCCGTGGCGTCTACTGCGGGCTCTGTACGCCACTTGGCGGTGTCGGGCGCCAGAGCTGGAGACATCGAAAGTAATGAATCTCCTTGACATGCTGTGCGAACCGCCGACATACTGGGCACCGTCAAGCCGTGGCTTCCACACCCGGCACTACCTACCCGACACCAAGGACGGCAAGGACAAGACCTTCGATGCCTTCGTGGCCTTCGAGCGTGGTGCCGAGGTGATCGTCCGATGGGGGGTAGACCTTTCCGAGGAGGACAGGGGGACTCTGGCTCGCCTGGCACAGCTGATGCCCTATCTCGGTCGCGCCGACTCGATCTGTCAGGCACGAGTTGTGCCTCCCGAAGAGGAGCCTCTTGGGATACCATGGTTGCCGGACCTCACTCAGCAACGAGAGCCCCTAGAAGGGGACTCCGATCGGTCGGGCGACACGGTCTCGGCTCTCGCGACCTCGGCAGCCCTGCTCGTCCCGAATCGTCCGTTGGACATGGCCGCGCTTGCCCGCCGCCGTGATGGTAACGATCATCTCTATCTGCTCGTCCCGAATCGTCCGTTGGACATGGCCGCGCTGACGGTCAGGACCTTGGAGCTCAGAGCTGCGGGATTGGTGGAGCCGCCGGGAGCCACATGGGTGTCCTACATCTCTGCCCCCGTGGCAGAGCAGCAAGTGCGGTCCCGCCACCGGCCAGCGCGCCCCCGCCCGACCGCCGTGCGATGGTCGATGTCGGCCCCAGCGCTGCCGTCCGTACACGCGGCAGTGGCGGTGGGTGACATCCTGCGATTCGTGGCCATGACCCGTTTTGGTGCCGGCCACGGCGAAGAAGTCTCGGCGGTGCTCGCAGGCAAGGACGAGCGTGCCAAGCCGTTGGCCGGGCACGCCCACGCCCACTACCTGGCCTATGACACCGACGACGACCGCCTCCTCGACACCGTTGTCCTCTGGGCGCCGGCTGGGCTGGGCGAGCCGGAGGTGGCCTGTCTGGCGGCCCTACACGAACTTCGATACCGTGGCTATGCACCGGACTTTCGACCTTGCCGGTTGGGCTTGGAGGGTATCGGCTCCGTGAAGGACGTCGCTCCTGAGCTTGCGGGGCCGTCCACCACCTGGGTGAGTCGTACGCCCTTCGCGCCTCCGCGGCATGCGAAGCATCGGGTGGAGTGGCGCGAACACGTAGCCGCCGAGGTCGCACGGGAGCTGGTCAGCAGGGGCTTGCCGGCGCCGGACACGGTCAGCCTGATCGACGGTAACCACGACTGGCTGGACTTTCGGAGGCACCGGGTCAGGAAGTCGGAGCACCTCTCCGACGCGCGCCGCGCCAGCGGGGTAAGGATCGTCTTCTCTCAGCCAGTGGACGGGCCGATCGCCATCGGGGCGCTCAGCCACTTCGGCTTGGGCCTCCTGGCTCCGGTCAATGCCTGACAGTCTTCCGCCTGAGCCGGCGGACACACCCTCACTGGTGCCAGCGAGGATGCTGAACGAGTTCACGTACTGCCCGCGGCTCTTCTTCATCGAGTGGGTCCAAGCCCGCTTCGCTGACAGTGACGACACGATCGAGGGTCGCTACGAGCACCGAGCAGTCGATCGCGAGGCGGGGAAGGTACCACCACCGGACGAGGGCGAGTTCGTGGGTGCCAGGTCGGTGCTACTTTCGTCTACCGAGCTCGGCCTTGTCGCCAGGATTGACGTCCTCGAGGTCGAGGGCGGCTATGTGAGGCCGGTGGACACCAAGCGGGGGACCCCCCCCGACATTCCCGGAAACGCGTGGGAGCCCGAACGAGTCCAACTCTGTGCCCAGGGTCTGCTCCTCCAGGAGGCCGGGTACAAGTGCAGCGACGGCGACCTCTACTTCGCAGGGGCGCGCAGGCGGGTGACCGTCCACTTCGATGCCGACTTGGTAACAACCACTCTTCACCTGTTGGACGACCTGCGCACGACCGCGCTGAGCGGCGATGCACCGCCTCCGCTTGTGGATAGTCCCAAGTGTCCGCGTTGCTCGCTCGTCGGCATCTGCCTGCCCGACGAGACCAACGCCCTGGCGGCCCGCTCCGCGCAGCCCCCGCGGCGCCTGATGCCCCGGGACCCAGAGTCGAGACCGTTGTACGTGACCGAGCAGGGAACTACCGTCGGACTGCGCGATGGTCGGGTGGAGGTGACGTCCAAGGGTGTGGTCATCGAAACAATGCGATTGCTCGATGTATCTCAGGTCTGTGTCTTTGGAAATAGCCAGGTGACGACTCAGCTTATCCGCAAGATGCTCCCGATGGAAATACCGATTTGTTGGTTCAGCTACGGGGGCTCGTTCGTGGGAATGGCGGAAGGATTACCGTCCAAGCACGTCGAGCTCCGGCGGCGTCAAGTGGCACTCGGTCACCAAGGTAATGCAACGATCGCCAGGCAGATTGTTGTTGGCAAGATCCGCAACTGCCGGACCCTCCTGCGCAGGAACACTAGGACCGACCACGCAGCCACCGTCGCAGCGCTCTTGGCGCTGTCAGAGAAAGCTCGCACTGCCGACAACCTCCCCACGCTCCTGGGATTCGAAGGGACCGCAGCACGTTTGTACTTTGGCGCCTTCTCCTCGATGCTGCGTGACGATATATCGCTTCCCGGCCAAGCCTTTAGCTTTGACGGCAGAAACAGGAGACCCCCCCTCGATCCCGTCAACTGCATGCTGTCCTTCGCCTATTCTCTCCTAGTAAAGGATCTGACTGCGCTAGTATACGCCGTGGGCTTCGATCCTTATATGGGGTTTTACCACCAGCCCCGGTTCGGTCGTCCTGCTCTGGCTCTTGATCTGGCTGAGGAGTTTCGCCCTTTGATCGCTGACTCGCTCGTGATAAACGTGGTAAACAACGCAGAGGTGAGGCCCTCACACTTTGTGGTGCGTGCGAGAGGTGTGGCTCTCACCGCCGATGGGCGCAAGGTCATGCTACAAGGCTACGAGCGGCGCATGGACGTTCAAGTAAGGCATCCTACGTTCGGCTACCGCGTGAGCTATCGTCGGGTCCTGGACGTGCAGGCGCGAGTATTAGCAGCTCATGTGCTGGGCGAGGTGCCCGATTACATCCCCTTCGAGACAAGGTGACCGATGTCTCGCCGCAGATATATCGTGGCTTATGACATCCGGGATCCGAAGCGTCTTCGCAAGGTCCACTCGACGATGAAGGCCTTCGGGTACGCGCTCCAATACTCGGTGTTCATCTGTGACCTCGACCGGAGTGAAAAGCTACGGCTCCGGGAAGCACTCGACAAGGTAATTCATCATACGGCAGACAGCGTAGTCCTGGTGGACCTGGGGGACCCCCATGTGCGCGGGGTCGAGTGCTTCGAGTTCATGGCCCAGGTTCCGCTCCTGCCCCGCTCGGGGGCGCGGATCGTATGATCGAGCGCTCCAGTGGCAGGTCCCGTTCCGGGGAGCGCTCGATCCCTGGTCAGGTGGTATATTGGCCCTTTGACAACTGCATAGAGTGAAGCTCCCGCAGCCACCGTTGTCGACCTCTCGATTGTCGCTCCAAAGAGGCTGGTCAGGAGTCCCGTCTCCTGCGAGCTCTCCCCACGGTCACACGACCGTGGCCCCATTGCGGCTAATAGGGCCACGGGCGGAATTGTCCCCTAGCGCGACTCCCCACGGTCACACGACCGTGGCCCCATTGCGGCCAGGTCCCCTCCACGGTGGCGACCAGGGTGCCGGACCTCCCCACGGTCACACGACCGTGGCCCCATTGC